>JADYYN010000054.1 GCA_020853635.1 Gemmatimonadaceae bacterium | reverse complement strand
GCATTCTCTATCTCGTCGAGGAGTATGACGCTGTAAGGCTTGCGACGGACCGCATTGTTGAGCGTGCCCGAATCCTCGTAGCCCACATAGCCCGGCGGCGCACCGATCAAGCGCGACACCGAGAACTTCTCCATGTACTCGCTCATGTCCACGCGGATCAGCGCCGAAGCATCCGCGAACAGGAATTTCGCGAGCGCGCGCGCGAGCTCGGTCTTGCCGACGCCCGTGGGCCCCGAGAAGATGAACGAGCCGATCGGACGACGCGGATCCTTGAGGCCCGCGCGGCTGCGACGGATCGCCCGCGCGATCGCCTTGATCGCGTCCTCCTGCGCCACCACCTGCGAGTGCAGCTCCTCTTCCATCCGGAGCAGGCGCGCGGTCTCCGCCTCCTGCAGGCGCGTCACCGGGATGCCCGTCCAGCGGCCCACGATGAACGCGATCTCTTCTTCGCCGAGCACCGGGCGGATGGACTGCCGCTTGAGCTCCCATTCTTCTTGACGGGCGCGGATCTGTCCCTGCAGCTCACGCTCCGTGTCGCGTAGCGCGGCCGCCCGCTCGAAGTTCTGATCGCGCACCGCAGCATCCTTCTCTGCGTTGACCTTCTCGAGCTGGGTCTTGAGGTCGGCCACTTCCGGCGGCGGCACCTGCGCCGAGAGGCGCGCACGGGCCCCGGCCTCGTCGATCACGTCGATCGCCTTGTCCGGCAGGAAACGGTCGGTGATGTAACGCTCCGAGAGCTTGGCCGCGATCACCAGCGTCTCGTCGGGGATGGTCACGCGATGATGGTCCTCGTACTTCGCTCGCAGCCCCTTCAGGATCTCGACCGTCTCGTCGATGGACGGCGGATCGACCACGACCGTCTGGAAGCGACGCTCGAGGGCCCCGTCCTTCTCGATGTACTTGCGGTACTCGTTGAGCGGGGACGCCCCGACGCACTGCAGCTCGCCGCGCGCGAGCGCCGGCTTGAGCATGTTGCTCGCGTCGATCGCGCCTTCGGCCGCACCCGCACCCACGAGCGTGTGCAGCTCGTCGATGAACAGGATGATCTGCTTGTTCTGCGCGATCTCGTTCATGACCGCCTTGAGGCGCTCCTCGAACTGACCGCGATACTTGGTGCCGGCGATCACCGCCGCCATGTCGAGCGAAAGCACGCGATGGTCGCGCAGCGAATCCGGGCAGGTGTTGTTCGCGATCATCTGGGCGAGGCCCTCGACGATCGCCGTCTTGCCCACGCCCGGCTCACCGATGAGCACCGGATTGTTCTTCTTGCGGCGCGACAGCACCTCCATCACGCGCTCGATCTCCTTGAAGCGCCCGATCGTCGGATCGAGCTGCCCTTCGGCGGCCAGCGTCGTGAGGTCGCGGCAGAATTGGTCGAGTGCGGGCGTCTTGGATTTCTTCTCGCCCTTCGCACCCGCGGCAGCCGGCGGCGCGCCCGTCTGCGGGCTCGGCGTGCCGCCCTGCGGCATCTCGGTCCCGAGCAGGCGCAAGGTCTCAGCGCGCGCGGCTTCGAGGTTCACGCCGGCCTCGGTGAGCACCTGCGCCGCGATCCCCTTCTCCTCGCGCAGCAGGCCGAGCAGCAGGTGCTCGGTGCCCACGTACGAGTGGTTGAGTTCGCGCGCTTCGCCCATGGCGAGCTCGAGTACCTTCTTGGCGCGCGAGGTGTACGGCAGGTCCACACCGGACGCCTGCGCCGCTTTGCCCTTCTTCACCGTGTCCTCGATCTTCTGCTGGATCTCCTCGAGATCCACGCTGAGATTGTTCAGGACAGCGGCGGCGACGCCCTCACCCTCGCGGATGAGGCCGAGCAGGATGTGCTCCGTGCCGACGTACTCGTGGTGCAGGCGGGACGCTTCTTCGCGCGCCATCGCCAGGACTTTCCGCACCCGTTCCGTGAAGTTGTATCCGTTCATCATTCACCTCGGATGCTCGGCCGGCGGGTCAGCCGGCGAGCCGCGCCTCGTTGGCAAGCACCTGTCGCACGTACTTCGCCCGCGCCAGGTTCGCCTCGCCGTCGGTCAATGCCCGCCCTTCGAGTTGGGCGAGATGCGCCGACTGGCTGAAGATCAGGAGCTTGTTGAGCGTGTAAACACTGAGCCCGGAGATCAGGTTCAGCCCCGCCGCCAGTCGGACCCCACTCAGCAGATTCATCGCTTCATCCGCCGGCAGGGTCCGCGCATGGCTGAGAGTGCCGTACGCCCGCCACAGCTTGTCCTCGATAATATAACCCGCGTCCCGCAACAGGACACGGCGGGCCTCCTCCTCCCGCTCGATGACACGCCGCACCACTCGGACCAGCTGGTCCGCCAACTCCTCTTCCGACCGCCCTAGGGTCGTCTGGGTGGAGATCTGGAAGAAGTTGCCCAGCACATCGCTGCCTTCCCCGTAGAGCCCGCGATAGGTCAGCCCCATGTGCTGCAGGCCCTGCAGCACCTTCGCGATCTCCTGGGTCAACACGAGCCCGGGCAGATGGATGAGTACCGAAGCACGCAATCCGGTTCCCGTGTTCGTCGGGCAGGCGGTGAGGAAGCCGAACTCCTGGTGCCAGGCGTACGGCAGTTCGCTGCCCAGCTCCCGATCCATGCGCTCCGCTTCGCGCAGGGCGCCGGGGATGTCGAAGCCGGAGCGGAAGACCTGTAGCCGGATGTGGTCCTCTTCGTTGACCATCAGCCCCGCACCGCCGGTCACGAAGACGGCCCCCGCGGTCGGCGCCTCGTCCTTGCGATCCAAGCCGGCGAGCTCGCGACTGACCAAGTGCCGTTCATGCAGGAGCAGGCGCTGCTGCGGTGTGCACTCGTCCACGCGCACGATCGCCGCGTCCCGCAACGACGGCAGTTTGCTCGCGGCATCGCGCAGCGAATGCAGCACGCGCAACCGCTCACCCTCACGCGCCCGCGTCGGGTACGCGAAGCCCGCGAGATTGCGCGCGAGGCGGATCCGCGACGACAGCACGATGCCGGCATGGTCACCCGACGCGCCCAACCAATGCAGACCGCCATCAGGCAACAGCGAGAGATCGACGGTCATTCGAGCCCCCGGATCTGGTCGCGCAGTGACGCCGCCACTTCGAACGCCTCATCCTGTACCGCGCGCTGGAGCTTGTCCCGCAGCTCCTGAAGCGTCAGTTCCTTCGTCATGATCTCCGGATCGCGCGCCGTGTACGCCCAGCCCTGGTGCCGCGTCGAGCCGTGTACGCGCCGCAGCAATTCGCGCAGGCTCTGTTCGAACGCCCCATAGCAATGCGAGCAGCCCACGCGCCCGCTCGAGCGGAAATCGCGGAGCGAGGTCCCGCAGTAGGCGCAGCGTGACGCATCGCCCGGATACTGCGCGGTCTGCTGCTGCACCGCCTGGAGGAAGTCGCCGAGCGGGTTCTGCTCCACCGACCCGGACGTCTCGATTCCCCGCTCCGCCGCGCAGCGCTCGCAGAGATGCACCTGCGTGACCGCGTTCTCCACGATCTGCGTGAGGTGCACCTTCGCGTCGTTCTCCCGGCATTGATCGCAGACCATCACACCCCTCCTTGTGCGGCGTGCGCCGGCCGCAGCAGCCCGTCTTCAAGATGCATCACCCGCGCGGCGCGCGAGGCCAGCGACTGATTGTGGGTCACCACCACCACGCCCACCTGCAGGTCACCCGTCAGTTCCACGAGCAGGTCGTGCAGCCGTTCCGCGTTGTGGTGATCCAGGTTCCCCGACGGCTCGTCGGCGAGGAGCAGCGGCGGACGCCCAGCCAGTGCGCGCGCGACGGCCGCACGCTGTTGCTCACCACCCGAGAGCTCCGACGGCCGATGATGCTGCCGCGCCCCCAACCCCACACGCTCCAGCAGCTCCTCGGCCCGTTTCCGCGCGACCGCAGGCGCCACGCCCGCGATCCGCAGCGGCATCATCACGTTCTCCACGGCGGAGAACTCCTTGAGCAGATGATGGAACTGGACCACGAAGCCCACCGTGCGATTGCGGAGCGCCGCGAGCGCTTCGTCGGACGCGTGTTTGGTGTCCTCTCCGGCCAGTCGCACCTCACCCGCATCCGGCCGCTCCAATGCGCCGAGCACGTGCAGGAACGTGCTCTTGCCCGCCCCGCTCGCACCGATGACCGCCACCATCTCGCCCGCGCGCACCGCGAGGTCGACGCCGGTGAGCACGTGCAGATACGCGCCGTCGCCGCCGCGATAACTCTTGGTCACGCCGCTCGCCTCGAGGACCGGAGGGCGCGCGGTCAGCGAGGGCCGCGTGGCGGGAATCACGATCGGTTCACTCACTGCGGATCGCCTCGATCGGATACAGCTTCGCCGCACTCGCCGCCGGATGCAGCGTCGCGACCACCGCGACCGCGATGCTCAGCAGCACGATCGACGTGATGTCGCCCACCTGCAGCTGCACCGGCAGATGGTCGATGAAGTACACCGACGGATCGAGCGCGATGAGCTTGAAGTGTTCGATCGCGAGTCCGCCGCCCACGCCGATCAGCAATCCGAGCCCTGTGCCGACGATACCGATGAACAATCCCTGCAACAGGAAGATCGTGCGGATCGACTCCGCGCGGAGTCCCATCGCTTTGAGGATGCCGATCTCGCGCGTCTTGTCGCGCACGACCATCGTAAGAGTGCTCACGATGTTGAACGCGGCGACCATGATGATCAACGCGAGGATCACCGCCATGCCGAGCTTCTCGAGCTTGAGCGCGCGGAAGAGCGAGCTGTTCTGCTCCTGCCAGTCGACCGTGTAGAACGGGTCGCGTAGCGTCGTGTCGATCACCGCGCCGATGCCGGGAGCGGCCCACCGATCCGTCGTGCGCACTTCGATGCCAGTCACGGCCTCACCCAGCCCCGCGAACGCCTGCGCGACCTCGAGCGACGTGTAGCCGTAGCCGTTGTCGTACTCGTACATGCCGGTGGAGAAGACGCCCGTGACCTCGAACTCCTGGAAGCGCGGGATGAGCCCACCGAAGATCGGATTCACCGCGCCACCCGACGCCGTCACCAGCGTGATGCGCGAGCCCACCGTGATGCTCAAGCGGTCGGCGAGCAGATAGCCTACGACGATGCCCGGCGCATTCGCGGGATCGGTGGCCTTGAACGTGAAGTCGCCAAGGATCGCGTGGTCGCGGATGCGCGTGACCTGCGTGGAGCCGGAGTCGCCCGGCTGGATGCCGCCAACGAAGATCGCCTCACTGTACGAGTTGCCACGCGTCGCCAGACCGGTGTGCACCACGAACGGCGCCGCATCGACCACCCCGTCGATCGCCTTCACGCGATCGAGCGTCTCCTGCCACTTCGTCATCCGCAGCTCGGTGCCGTACGTCAGCACGCGAAGGTCCGGACTGCCCACGAGGATCTTCTCGCGCAGATCGGTCTGCAGCCCGTTCATCACGCCGATGATGATGATCAGCGCGCTCACCCCGACCACCACACCCGCGACCGCGATCACACTGATGAACGACAACAACCGCGACCCGCGCCGGCTGCGCAGATAGCGCCAGGCGATCGAGAACTCCAGGCCGCGGAGGTTGGGCGTCATTCGGGGCGCATCAACGGGAAGAGGATCACGTCGCGGATGTGCGGCGTGTCGGTGAGGTACATGAACAGGCGGTCGAGTCCGATGCCGACGCCGCCCGTAGGCGGCATGCCGTACTCCATCGCGCGCAGATAATCCTCGTCCACGCCGGTCGCCTCTTCATCGCCGTCAGCCTTGAGACGCGCCTGCGCCTCGAAGCGCTGCCGCTGGTCGATCGGGTCGTTCAACTCCGAGAACGCGTTCGCGAGTTCCTTGCCCTTCGCGAACAACTCGAAGCGCTCGGTGAGGCCCGGCTTCGTGCGGTGCGGCTTGGCCAGCGGCGAGAGCTCCACCGGATAGTCCACCACGAACGTCGGCGTATCGATCTTCGACTCGACATGCGCCTGGAACAGTTCGTCCATCAACTTGGGCCGCGACAGTCGCGCGATGTCGTGCACGCCGGCCCGCTCCGCCGCTTTGCGCAGCTCGGCATCGGTGAGCGCCATCGCATCCGGCACACCGAGTCCCTTGGAGAGTGCGGGCACCCACTCGATCCGCGGGAACGGGGTCACGAAGGTCGGCACGCCACCCGCGGTGCTGCCGTCCGGACGCTCACGCGGCTCACTGCCGAGCACCGAGCGCACGGCCGTCGCCGCCCCGATCAACAACTGCTCCACGCGGCCCATCATCACCGTGTAGTCGGCGTAGGCCTCGTAGAACTCCAGCATCGTGAACTCGGGGTTGTGTGTGCGATCGATCCCCTCGTTCCGGAAGTCATGCCCGATCTCGTACACGCGATCGAACCCGCCGACGATCAACCGCTTGAGATACAGCTCGTCCGCGATGCGCAGGTAGAGCGGCATGTCGAGCGCATTGTGGTGCGTGGTGAACGGACGCGCCGCCGCGCCGCCGTACAGCGGCTGCAGCACCGGCGTCTCCACCTCGAGATAGCCGAGCGCATCGAGCGCCGAACGGATCGCGGTCGTCATGCGCGAGCGCGCGGCATAGTGACGCCGCACTTCCGGATGCACCGCAAGATCGGCGTACCGCTGCCGCGACCGTTGCTCGCCGTCGGCGAAGCCGGAGTACCGCACGCTGCGCCCTTCCACCACTTCTTCCTTGCCGAACGGCAGCGGACGCAGGCCCTTGGCGAGCATGCTGACGTCCTCCACCCGCACCGTGACTTCGCCGGTGCGCGTGCGGAAAAGCGGCCACGCCACGCCGATCACGTCGCCCAGATCGAAGTGCGCGAGCATCGCGAACGTCGCCTCCGCCAGTTGATCCTTCTTGAAGTACAACTGGATGCGCCCCGTATCGTCGGCGAGATGCGCGAAGATCGTCTTGCCATGCCCGCGCCATGCGACGATGCGGCCCGCCACGCGCACGGTCGGACCCTCCTCGGCGCCCTCAGGCAGCAGCGGCAACGCCGCGCCGCACCCGTGCGAGCGATCGAAGGAATAGCCGAACGGTGTCACGCCCGAGGCGACCAGCGCCTCGAGCTTCTCGCGTCGCGCCCGCATCACGAAGTTGAGTTCGTCGCTCATGTCGCCTCTCCCGGGGCGCCGGACTGCTTGAGGTACGCTTCGATGAACGGATCGATCGCGCCGTCCATCACCTTATGTACATCCGTCATCTTCAGTTCGGTCCGGTGGTCATTCACCATCGTGTACGGCTGGAACACGTAACTGCGGATCTGGCTGCCGAACGACACGTCCAACTTGGTCGCGTCGAGCGCGGCCTTCACCGCCGCCTGCTTGTCCGCTTCGCGCTGATACAGCTTGTTCTTCAGCTGTTTCATCGCCGTCGCCTTGTTCTTGAACTGCGAACGTTCGGCCTGCGATGCGCAGACGATGCCGGTGGGGATGTGCGTAATACGCACGGCCGAGCTCGTCTTGTTCACGTGCTGGCCGCCGGCGCCCGAGGCACGGTACACGTCGATCCGCAGATCCTCTTCGCGGATCTCGATGTTGATCTCCTCGTTCACCACCGGGTAGATGAACACCGACGCGAAACTCGTGTGGCGCCGCGCCTGCGAGTCGAACGGCGAGATGCGCACGAGGCGATGCACACCGGTCTCCGGTCGGAGGAACCCGTACGCGTACGCCCCCGTGACTTCGAGCACCGCACCCTTGATGCCGGCTTCTTCGCCTTCGGACAAGTCGAGGATCTCGACGTTGAATCCCTTTCGCTCGGCCCAGCGCGTGTACATGCGCATGAGCATCTGCGCCCAGTCCTGCGCCTCGGTACCGCCGGCACCGGCGCTGATCTCGACCTGCGCATCACGGAAATCATCGCGGCCTTGGAGCAGCGACTTGAGCTGGAAGGCGTCGACCTCTTCACGCACGGCCGCGGCTTCGCGCGCGACGTCGGCCTCCATGCCCTCATCGGGCTCCATCGCCAGGAGATCGAGCAACTCGATCGCGCCGTGAATGCGGCCCACGAGCTTGTCGTAGGGCTCCACCCAGTTCTTCAGTGTTTTGACCTCCTGCACCACCTCGCGGGCCCGTTCCGAAGCATTCCAGAACCCAGGGTCCGCCATGTCGCCTTCGAGCGCGTTCAGGCGCTCGCGTTTGCGATCGAGGTCAAAGGTACCTCCGGAGCTCGACGAGCCGTTCTTCGTCGTGCTTCAGGGAGGTGAGGTGCGCGGAGTCAGCCATGGTGTGGTCTGGGGAGGATGCAGAACGAGCCGATCCCGCATGCGGGACCGGCTCGCCGAGCGTTGCAGAAAGGTAGCGGAGCGGACCAGTCGACGGCACCCATCCATCGTCTGCCATCCACCATCCACCAGCTGCCTCTAGAACATCTTCTGTCCACCCGCCAACAGATCATTGAGCGCATCCTGGAAGTGCGTCGTGCTCTCGGCGAACTCCTTGCCGATCTGATCGACGTACTCCTCGTAGCTCTTCTTGATCTCTTCGCGGAAGATCGCCTTGAGCGTCCCGTCCCGGAGCCCTTCTTCGCGCTTCCCCGGCTGGTACGCGATCATGTCGGACACCAGCGCCCGCGCGAGGCGCCGCCCCTTCATGTTCGGATCGTTGTTCAGGAACGGGTTGATCGCCCGTCGGCCACCCGCGGGCGTCACGCCGGCGGCGGGCGTTCCCCGACCCACCACATTCTGCCCGAAAGCCGGAGTGCTGCCGGCAGCCGGGGTTACCGTCGGACTCGCTGGCGCCGCTGCCGGGCTAATCGGCTGCATCCCCCCGACCATCGTCGGCCGCGTCTGGGGATACTGCGCGGAGAGCGACGGGCCGCGCGGCCCGTCGGCACCGGCGTCCGGGGCGCCGGAGGACGGCGTCTGCGGACGAACGGGCGGAGTTGGCGGCGTGATCGTTGCCGTCGGCGCGGTGGCTCCGATCGGCGGTGTCGTGGGCCGGGGCGGCACCGCGGGGCGTCCCGCCGTTCTCACGGGCGTCGGCATCGCCGGCCGCGGGGGCAGGCCTCCGGGGCTCACAGGCGGCCGACTGGCTGGCGTCACGGGCGGACGGACACCCGGCGGACTCGATGTCCCGGAAGCTGCGGGCGACAGGGGCGGCACCACGCCAACCGAGCCTGAAGGACGCGGCGGCGGCGCGAGCACCGGCCGAGCCTGCGTGGTCCGCGGCGCGGGCGGCTCCGACGGACGGAGCGCGCCGGGCACCGGCGGAGTCAACTTCGGAATGGAGGCACGCGGCGACGGTGGCGCGAGAACAGGCGCGGCCGACGGGACCACCGGGACGACGGGCGTCGGCGGCGTCACCATCTCCGAAACCACCGGCGTCTTCTCGGTCGTCGCCGGAACCGAGTCGGGTGACAAAGGCTGCGGTGTCGGCTGCGGCGTCGACTGCGACGTCGACTCCGCGGTCGGCTCCGCAGTCGGCTCCGGCGTTGGCGTCGGCGCCACGGCCGTCATCGGCGCAATCGGTGTTCCGCTGGACGGACGCACCAGCGGCGCAGGCGGATTCGTCGCGGCCGGCACATCACCGGTCGTGGCCGTCATCTCGCGCGAGGCGCGTGAGATCACGCCGGGCGTGAAGGTCGGCGTCGGCTTTCGCGATGAGGGCATCGCCGAGCTCAGCGGCGTCGGATACGGGATCGAGGCACGCCCTGCCGACGGCGTGACGTTCGGCGCATTCGCCGTCGACTCCGCCGACGCGGCGGGCGCGACGATGTTCGGCGTGGAGATCACCGGCGTCGGCATGCGCGGCGGCTGCGGCGGCGCGACTGGCGCGGCGGGCGTCACGCGGCGCGTGCGCGCCGGCGTCATCGTGTCAGGCGCGGCCTCGGCGTCCGACTCCATCGCCACGCGTTCCTGGCGCTCGATCGTGTCGCGCGAGGGTGACGTCCCTTCCATGCCGATGCGCACCACCGCGCCGCAGACCGAACAACGCGCGCGGACACCGCCGGGTGGGACCTTCGAGGGGTCCACCCGGAAGATCGATTGGCATTCGGCACACGAAACGTTCACCGCTCCTCCATTGCCCGGGCGGGCGTGACGGGCGTAACCGGATTCTCGCCGGCGGGGCCATCACCACGCCGATCCACCGAGAATACCGAGCCGTGCAGCGTCTTCGCGTAACTCTTCATCTCCGTCGCGAGCTCACTCACCTGCCCTGCGTGCGTGAACTGCCGACGTTCGTTCGTGACCACACCGATCGACACCGTCATGAGCGGCACCTTGTGCAGCTGCCCGCGACGGTCCTTGCCGAAATAGTAACCGGCGCGACGATCCTGTTCACTGTACTGGTAGGGGACGAGCACATCGAACACCGAGACAATCTCGGCGCAGGTGTCGCGCACCTGCTCGATCGGGATCACAACGATGAAATCGTCACCACCGATGTGCCCGACGAACCCCTCCTCGCCGCACGTCCCCTTCACGATGTCGTGCAGGATCTTGGAGAGGATCCGGATGACGCGATCGCCGTCATAGTAGCTGTAGCGATCGTTGAACTCCTTGAAGTGATCGAGGTCCGCGTAACACACCGCGAACTTCGTCTGCGCCTCGATGCGTCGCAGGATCTCGGATTCGATCTCGATGGTGCCGGGCAGTCGCGTCGACGGGTGCACGTACGTATCGCGATCACTCCGGCGCAGCAGCGCGTCGAGCCGCAAGAAGGCTTCATGATCCGAGATGCCCTCGCGCAGCACTTCGTCCGCGCCGGCATCGAACGCCGCAGCGAATGCGGTGTCCTCCGCGCGCGTGGCGATGACCACCGGCACGATGCCCGTGAACGAATCGGCTTTGAGTCGCCCCGCCGCTTTGAGCGCCGCGATGGGATGCGCGCGCGCATCGAGGACCACGAGGCGCGGTCGCGACCGGAGCGACGCCGACATGATCTCGTCTGGCGTCGTCAGTCCGCGCGTGGGCAATCGACGCGCATCGAGCCACTGCTTGACGTAGTCAGGCAGCGACTGTCCTTCAGGCGCAAGAATGAGGGCGATCGATTGCGACACAGAGGTCAGCGGGAGGGTATCCGGCGCAAATTACGGACGCGCCATACAAGTGTCAAACGACGATGCAGCAAGCAGTTGCGCAACTCAGCGCTTTAACGGTTCCGCACGATCTACCAACATCACCGGAATCCCGTCGCGGACCGGGTATGCCAGCGCACACCGCGTGCACTCCAGCGCCCGGCCGTCCGCGCGCTCGGTGAGCCCGCCGTGGCACCGGGGGCAGGCCAGCACTTCTCGAATCGCCGCAGGTAGGGTCACGCAGGGTTCGCCGGTGGGAGTTTGTAGCCGAGCCGTTCGAGTGACGCCGCGTTCCGACGCCAGTTGCCGAGCACCTTCACCCACAGATCCAGGAACACCGGCTTCCCGATGAGCGGCTCGATCTTCCGCCGCGTCTCCTGGCCGAGCGACTTGATGCGGCTGCCGCCTGCGCCGATGAGGATGCGCTTCTGGCTATCGCGTTCGACGTGAAGCACCGCACGAATGTAGACAGGATCGGTCGTTTCCCGAAACTCCTCGATCTCGACCGCGACACCGTACGGGACTTCGTCCTCGAGCTGCTCGAGCACACTCTCCCGCAGGAACTCGGCCACGAAGAACCGGAGGTGCTGCGTCGAGACGTCGTCCTCGGGGTAGAGGAACGGACTCTCCGGCAACTGGGCGCGGATCGAGGCCAGGAGCTCGTCGACTCCCTGCCCTGCGCCGCCAGCCAGTTGGACCGCCAGCGGATATCGCTCGGCGAACTCGGCACGGCGCGCGGCGGACAGGCGGTCGACCTTGTTGAGGGCCAGCAGCACCGGCGCCTTGGGTGCCTGCGGAAGTCCAGCCAATGCGGTGAGATCCGTCGGCACGTCTTCCGATGCATCGACGAGGTGCACGATGAGATCGGCGTCCGCGATCGCCTTCTGCGCGGCGTGCTGCATGGCGCGGTGCAACGCAAAGCGCGGCTCGAGCAGCCCTGGCGTGTCGAATAGGACGATCTGTGAGGACTCGTCGGTGAGGATCCCGACCACGCGGTCGCGTGTGGACTGTGGCTTCGGCGAGACGATCGCGAGCCGTTCCCCTACCAGTCGGTTGAGCAACGTGGATTTTCCCGCGTTGGGCTTTCCGACGATCGTGACGAATCCAGCGCGAGTCATTGGGAGAAGAATAAGGGGGCGCGGCGCGATCCGGGTCCGCCGCGCTCAGAAAGTGCGCGCGCTGGTAGTTCTTGCATCCACCATCCACCATCCACCATCCACTATCCACTATCCGAAATAACGAACCCCCCAGCCGAGTGAACGGCTGGGGGGTTCGAAGGGGTGCCGGCGACGGCCTACTCTCCCGCGACCTCTCGGTCGGAGTACCATCGGCGCTGTAGGGCTTAACGATCGTGTTCGGGATGGGAACGAGTGTGGCCCCTACGCTCTAGTCGCCAGCGAAGTGCGTGTATCGAAATCACCTGCAAAGAGGTGACAACGGATGATGGTAGTGTTCGTTGGTTTTACGAATCTATTTTGAATAGATCGTGC
>JADYYN010000053.1 GCA_020853635.1 Gemmatimonadaceae bacterium | reverse complement strand
CCGGCGGGACCACGCGGAAGTTGCGGAGTGCGGTGCCGCCCCAGCGCAGGAACTGGTAGCGCTCGCCGTTGCGCTCGTATTCGAGCTTGGTGTTGAGCAGTTCGGCCGCTTCGACGCCGTATTCATCGACCTGCACCGAGTGGTCGATGACGAGGTCGACGGGCTGCAGCGGATTGATCTTGCCCGGGTCGCCGCCGAGCGTGGCGATCGCGTCGCGCATGGCGGCGAGGTCGACGACGCAGGGGACACCGGTGAAGTCCTGGAGGAGTACGCGTGCCGTGCGGAACGCGATCTCCTTGTCGACGGGCTGCTTGACGTCCCAGCGCGCGAGGGACTCGATATCGGCCGGCTTGACGAAGCCACCATCCTCATTGCGGAGGAGGTTCTCGAGGAGGACCCGGAGAGAGAAGGGGAGGCGGGCAACGGTGTTGCCGGCGAGGCCGGACAGGGCGTCGAGACGGTAGTAGACGTAGGTCTGCCCGTCGACGCTCAGCGTGTCGCGGCTGCGGAAGGTGTTGTGGGAGGACATGGTGGAAATCTAGTCTCACTCTTCGAGGATGGGCATTTCTAGTGTCGGCCACCGGTGCGGTCCCTCAAGCGCATCCACGTGGATCGCATTCGTCGGGCACTGGTGCACGAAGTCTCCATCGGCCCGCGACCACTCCACCGGGCTCACCAACACCTCGGCCTTCCCGTCGCGGTTCATCGTCATGGTCCGCGGCGCGAGCGACACGCAGAGCCCGCAGCCGGTGCAGGCGGCATGGTCCACCCGCACGTCGACCATGCGCCGCGGCCACACCCCGCCGAGCATGAGGGAGGCGCCGGCGCGATCGAGTGCGTCGTTCGCCGCCTCGTAGCCCAGTTCGATCATGCGCCGCACGTGCGCGAACGAGAACCAGCCGTACTGCCACACCGCGGGACGCACGAGCAACAGCGGTGGTCCCTGCCAGCGCTCCAGCTGCAGCGACTGCAGCGACTTCATCATGATCTGGGCGGCGCGCATGTATATAGTTGCGAAGCCCTTCTCCTTGATCCGGCGCGCGCGCGCGATGTTGGTGCTGCCCACGTCCACCGCGATCACCGCATCCATGCCGTGCGAGGCGGCGAGGGCCGGCACGTTGTCGGAGATGCCGCCGTCGGCACAGGTGCGCCCGCCGACGATCGCCGGGGGGAAGAAGCCCGGCAGCGCGCACGAGGCGTACACCGCGTCGGCGATCGAGACGTCCTGCAACCCGGGCAGGCCCCACAACACCTGCGACGCGGATTCGAGATCGACCGTGTTCACCAGCAGCGGCCGCGGGAGCTCTCGGAACGATCCCTTCGGGACGATCTCGCGCACGAGCTTCTCGAGCGGTCGCGAGAGATAGAGCGACGGCGACAACATCCGTTTCGTGACCATCGAGATATGGTCGATCCGGAACAGATCGCCTTTGTTGAGCGCCAGCGCGCGTCGCTCCATCTCGTCCACCGGCATGCCGCCGACGTAGGCGGCGGCGATCAACGAGCCGATGCTCGTACCCGCGACGACGGTCGGCCGGATGCCGCGCTCCTCGAAGGCGCGCAACACGCCGATGTGCGCGAAGCCCTTGAGGCCGCCGCCGCCCAGGACGAGCGCGACCTTCGGCGGCAGCACCAGGTCGCCGTTCATCGTCCGTTCATCGTGCCGCGCTAGATTCCCCATCGAATGCGCCTGCTCCTGGTGGAGGACGATCCTCGTATGGCGGCGACCGCCGCCCAGTTCCTGCGCAACGCCGGCTACGCCGTCGACGTCGCTCCGGACGGCGCCACCGCATTGCGCGAATCCGCTGTTACGCCCTACGATGCCGCCGTACTCGACCTCGGATTGCCCGACGTCGATGGCTTAGAAGTCTGTCGCCGACTCCGCGCCCGCGGCACCCCATTGCGCATTCTCATGGCGACCGCGCGCGACGCGGTCGAGGACCGCATCGCCGGACTCGACACCGGTGCAGACGATTATATCGTCAAGCCGTACGCGCTGGGAGAACTGGTCGCGCGGCTGCGCGCGCTGCTCCGGCGTCCGGCCGATGTCCTCCCGGCGGTGCTGCAGGTCCAAGACCTCGCACTCGACACCGGGACCCGCAGCGCGCGCCGCGGGGAGCGCAGCATCGCGCTCACCACCAAGGAGTTCGCCGTCCTCGAAGTGCTCATGCGCCACCCCGGTGAGGTCATCACACGCGAGCGCATCAGTGAACACGCGTGGGACCAGAACTACGATCCCTTCTCGAACGTCATCGATGTCTACATCGGGCGGTTGCGCCGAAAGATCGACTTCCCAGGTGAGCTTCCCCTCGTCGAGACGGTGCGCGGTGCCGGCTACCGACTAGGAGTCAGTGAGCCGGCGTCGGGCCCCAGTGCGGGCAAGCGGCGATGAGTGCCACCGTCCCGTCGACACCTTCGACGGCGCCGACGAGCGCGGCGCGCCCCGCGCGCAGCATCCGGCTGCGGCTCACGCTCTGGTACGCCGGCACGATCCTCGTGCTGCTGCTCGCCGCCACACTCGTCGCGCGCACACTTGTGCGAACCTCGCTTGAACGCGAGTTCGCGCGGTCCATCGCGTCGTCCACCGCGATCGTGCAGGGTTTCTTCCGAGTGGAGATCGCCGAGTACCGTCAGATCGGCCCGACGCTCGATCACATCGCGGGAGAGTTGGTCATCCCCGATCGTCGCATCGAGTTCGTCACACCCGAAGGGGCGGTGCACGAGCCCAACGCGTTCGCGCGTCTCGTGCCACAGCTACCGCTCGCGCCGCCGCTGCGTGAACGCCTCGTGCCGCTCAATCCGGAGCTCGCACCGGGTTGGCAGATCCGCCTCGCCGCGTCCGCCGAACCGCTCGTACGCCAGCAACGGCAGATCGACCGCTGGGCGCTGCTCGCCGTGCCGCTCGCGTTCGGGCTCGCGCTGCTCGCCGGCTGGGTGCTCACCGGCCGCACGCTGCAACCCGTGAGTGCGATGGCCGACGCCGCCGATCGCATCACCGCCGACGCCCAAGGCCGACTCCCCATCGCCGTGCCCGACGATGAACTCGGCCGACTCGGCACACGCTTCAACGCGCTGCTCGACCGACTCGACGCGGCGCTCGGCCATCAGCGCCGATTCCTCGCCGACGCCGCGCACGAACTGCGCACGCCGATCGCGCGTGCACGCGGGATCGGGGAACTCGCGTTGGCGGCCCCAGCGGGGTCGGCGGACGACCGTGCCGCGCTCGAGCAGACCCGCGCGGAGTTGGAGACGATGTCGCGCCTCGCCGACGAGCTACTCGAACTCGCGCGCGCCGATGCGAGTGCGGCACCGGCGAAACTCGAACCGCTCTTCCTCGATGACATCGTTGCCGACGCGACGTCGGCGTTCGAAGCGTTGGCGCGCACGCGCGGCATCCGCCTCGTGGTCGACGTGCCCGACGAGGTGCCCATCCGCGGCGAGGCGATCACGCTCGCCCGGCTGGTCGGCATCCTCGTCGACAACGCCATCCGCTACTCGCATCCCGGTGGCACGGTGACGGTGCGCGCGCGCCGGAGCCCGGCGCAGCTCGAAGTGACCGACGAAGGCATCGGGATCGCTCCCGAGGAGCGTGCGCGACTGTTCGAGCGGTTCTTCCGCGGGGCGGAGGCACGGCGATTGGTGCCCGGCGGCAGCGGGCTCGGCTTGGCGATCGCCGCGTCGATCGCGCGTCGGCACGGAGCGCGGATCGAGTTCGGCGAGTCGTCGCCCGGAACCCGCGTCGTAGTGGATTTCCCGACGAGCTGAATCGCGGCGCTGGACAACGCGCTCGGAGCCCCGAGATTCTGCGACACACCGTCAGCCAGAGTCCACCATGCTCCGTTCGTCCATCATCGCGCTCACGCTGCTGGTGAGCGCTACGTCGCTCCAGTCACAAGCGACGATCCCTCCCAACGCCACCGACGGCCTCACGTGGCGGCACATCGGTCCGTTCCGCGCGGGCCGCACCAAGAGCGCGGTCGGGGTGCCCTCGCAGCCGAACACGTTCTACATGGCGGTGACCAACGGCGGTGTCTGGAAGACCACCGACGCCGGTCGCACGTGGAATCCCATCTTCGATGCGATGCCCACCGGCAGCATCGGCGCGGTGGAAGTCGCGCCGAGTGATCCGAACATCGTCTATGTGGGCTCGGGCGAAGGTCTGCAGCGGCCCGATCTCTCCACGGGTGACGGCATGTATCGCTCCGACGATGCCGGGAAGACGTGGCGTCACCTCGGACTTCGCAACGGTCAGCAGATCCCACGCATCGCCGTGGATCCGCGCGATCCGAATCGGTTGTTCGTCGCCGTGCTCGGCCATCCGTACGGCCCTAACACCGAGCGCGGCATCTATCGCTCATCAAACGGCGGCAAGTCGTTCGAGCGCGTGCTCTACAAGGACGAGAACACCGGTGGCGCCGACGTCGTGCTCTCGCCGAGCGATCCCAACACGGTGTACGCGGTGCTCTGGGAGGCGCGGCAAGGGCCGTGGGAGAACGCGGCGTTCTCGGGGCCTGGCAGCGGACTGTTCAAGAGCACCGACGGTGGCAACACGTGGACGCAGCTGAGTGGCGGACTGCCCACGGCCGCCGACGGTGTGGGCCGCTTCGGCATCGGTATCGCGCCGAGTGATGCGAACCGCATCTATGTGACGGTGACGGCTGGACAGAAGAGCGGCTTGTATCGCAGCAACGACGGCGGCGCCTCATGGATGCGCACGACCAACGACAACCGCGTGTACGGCCGCGGTGATGACTTCGCAGCGGTGACCGTCGATCCGCGCGACCCCAACACCGTGTACTCGATGAACGTCGTCGCGTGGAAGAGCACCGATGCGGGCGCCACGTGGTCCGCGTTCCGCGGCGCGCCGGGCGGTGATGACTACCAGCGCCTCTGGATCAATCCGCTCAATCCGTCACTGATGCTCATGGTCGCCGACCAAGGCGCGATCATCACGGTGAATGGCGGCGAGACGTGGAGTTCGTGGTACAATCAGCCGACTGCGCAGTTCTATCACGTCACTGCCGACAACGCGTGGCCCTACCGCGTGTGCGGTGGCCAGCAGGAGTCCGGCTCGGCCTGCGTAGCGAGCCGCGGCAACGACGGCAGCATCACGTATCGCGATTGGCGTCCGGTGGGCGCGAGCGAGTACAGCTACGTCGCGCCGGATCCGCTCGATCCGGACATCGTGTACGGTGGCACGGTCACGCGCTTCGATCGCAAGACCGGCCAGGTGCAGAACGTGAGCCCCAACGCGGGGCGGGGGCGCGGTGCCGCCGGCAGCGGTCCCGACTATTTCCGTGGCATCCGCACCATGCCGATCCTCTTCTCGCCCATCAACAAGCGCAAGCTCTACTACGGCACCAACGTGGTGTGGGAGACGGTGAACGGCGGCAAGACGTGGAAGCGGCTCAGTGAAGACCTCTCGCGAGAGACATGGGAGGTTCCGGCGAGTGTGGGCAAGTACATCGGCACACCAGCTGCCACGCCGTCGCGGCGCGGTGTGGTCTACACCATCGCGCCGAGCTACGTCGACTCGAACACCGTGTGGGCGGGCACTGATGACGGATTGATCCACGTGACGCGCGACAACGGCACGTCGTGGCGCAACGTCACGCCGCCGCAGATCGGTGCGTGGTGGAAGGTGTCGCTCATGGACGCCTCGCACTTCGATGCCGGCACGGCCTACGCGGCAGTGAACACGCTGCGGCTCGACGACCTGCGGCCGCACATCTATCGCACGCGAGACGGCGGCAAGACGTGGACCGAGATCGTGAGCGGCATCGACAGCGGTTCCACCATCAACGTGGTGCGTGAGGACCCGAAGCGACGCGGCCTGCTGTTCGCCGGCTCCGAGAACCAGGTGTGGTTCTCGCTCGACGACGGTGACCACTGGCATCCGCTGCGGCGCAACATGCCGTCGATCAGCATCCGTGATCTCGTCGTGAAGGACGACGACATCGCGGTGGGTACGCACGGCCGCGGCTTCTGGATCCTCGACAACATCACACCGCTGCGTCAGTGGAACGCGGGCGCGGCGAGCGCGCCGACGACGCTGTTCTCCCCGGCGACCGCGACCCGCGTGCGCTACTCGATGTACACCGACACGCCCGTGCCGCCCGACGAGCCGCGCGCCGAGAATCCGCCCGACGGTGCGATGATCGACTACTACCTCCGCAACGACGCGCAGTCGGTGCTGATCGAGATCGTCGACGGTAACGGGCGCGTGCTGCGGAAGTTCTCCAGCGCGGATCCCACCCCCGCACCCACCGACCTCGGCAACTGGCCGCGCTACTGGTTCCGTCCGGCCAAGGCACCGTCCACCAAGGCCGGGTTGCAGCGGTTCGTGTGGGACCTGCACTACGCGCGTCCCACCGATACCTGCTCACTTCCCATCTCGGGCACGCCGTTCAATACCAAGTGCGAGCCCGAAGGCCCGTGGGTGTTGCCGGGCACATACACGGCGCGGCTCACGGTCGATGGCGCGGTGCACACGCAGCGCTTCACTGTGCGCATGGATCCGCGCGTGAAGACTCCCGCGCTCGCGCTCAAGCAGCAGCATGACCTCTCCGTCTCGCTCTACGACGCGATGCGTGAGGCGGCGACGTTGGCAGCGGAGGCACGCACCAAGGGCCTCGCCGACTTCGCCGGTGCCGAAGGCTTCGGTGGCGTGGCGGGAAGCCATCAAGCGGTCATCTCCGCGTTGCAGGGCAGTGACTCGCCGGCCACCGACGTCATGGTGCGGACGGCGAACGAGCGGCTCACGGCGTACCGGGCGCTGCTGGCGAAGTGGAGGGCCGCAACCGCGCGCTGACCGCGCGGGCCGCGCTGACCGCGCAGTCCGCCCTCATCGCAGCGTGTCGCGGCGCATTCATCGTGGGTTCATGCGGCGGACCTAGCTTGGGACCATGATCCCACGCGTCCCATTCTCCGCCGTCGCACTCGGCCTCCTGCTCCCGCTCGTCGCGGGCGCGCAGGGGGCCGATGTGCCACTCACCCTCGCTGACGCCGTGCGTCGCGCGACGACCGTCGGTCCAGCCGCCGCGCTCGCCGCCGGCCGCCGCGCCAGCATCGTCGGCCGTGCGCGCACCGACGCGCAGTGGGCCAATCCCACCCTCGAACTCCGCCGCGAGAACGAAGGGGCACCGATCCCCTACGACGACTTCGCGACGCTCACCCTGCCGATCGACATCACCGGGCGGCGATTCGCGCTGCGCAGTGCGCTCGGCGCCGCGCGCACGCGAGCCGTCGCCGACTCCATCGCGACGACCCTCGGGACCGAGTACGCGACGGCCGTCGCGTGGTGGGAGAGTTGGGCGGCAGACCAGCTCGCGCAGTTCGCGGCGGCCCAGGCTGACCGCTTCACCGAGTTGGCGCGCTACGACTCGCTGCGCGCGGCAGAGGGCGAGGTCGCCGAGGCGACGGCCATGCGCATGCAGCTCGAGGCCGACCGCGCGCGGTTCACCGCCGCACAGGCGCGAGCGGCAGCCATCAACGCGCGCGCCCTGCTCGCCGCCCTCGTCGGTCGGGACGATCCCGCCTCGCTGGTGCTCGGCGAGGCGGTCGTGCTCGCGGATGTGCTGCCGGACGAACCGACGGTGATCGCGACCGCGCGGCGCGATCATCCACTGCTCGCCGTGGCCCGAGCCGCGGCACGCGAGGCTGAGCGACGTCATGCGGCGGAATCGCGCGGCGCGCTGCCCGATGTCGGGCTCTCCGGTGGATACAAGGGCACCGCCGGGTACTCCACCGCGACCTTCGGCGTCATCCTCACGCCGCCGCTGCTCAACCTCAACGGTGGCAATCGCGAACGCACGGCCGGAGAGGAACTCATTGCCAATGCCGAACTGCGCGCGGCCGAGCTGCGCGTCGTCGCTGAAGCCCGTGCGGCGCTGGCCTCGGCACGTGCGCTTGAGGACGGCACAGCCGCCTTCGACAAAGGCTTCGCGGCGCGCGCCGATCTCGTCGCCTCGGCGGCCGACGCCGCCTACCGCGAAGGTGCCGCCACACTCACCGAACTCCTCGAAGCACACCGGGCGCGCGCTGATGCGCGCGCCGCTGGCGTCCGCGGTCAGATGGACCGCGCTCTCACCCGACTCGCCCTGCGACGCGCCATCGGCGCGAGCGCGCTGGAGGCCAAGTGATCGTTCGTACCTCGTCGTTTCTCGCGCTCACGTCGCTCGTGCTGCTCTCCGCCTCCTGCGGCGGCACCGAGGAGGCGGCACCGGAGTCCGTCGCCACCGTCGCCGACACCGCACTGCTCAGCGCGCAGGCCGTGGAGATCGGACAGTTCTCGCTGGTGGGCGTCACGGAATCGGAGTGGCGCGACGCCTGGCACGCACCCGCGCGACTCACGCTCGACCCTGCATCCACGCAGCCGCTGGGCAGTGTGGTCGAAGGTCGCGTGCTCGAGGTGCGTGTCTTCCCCGGTGATCGTGTGGTGCAGGGTCAACCGCTCGCGCTCATCCACTCGCACGAGGTGATGGACGCGCGGCAGCGCCTCATCGCCTCGCGCGGTGCGGCGCGCGCGGCTGACTCCGCCGCGACGGTCGCGACCAACGCCGCCGCACGCGCTAAACGTCTGCTCGCTGCGAAAGCGATGTCGACCGGTGATGTCGAACGGGCGCGTTCGAACGCCGTGGCCGCCGTCGCCGCGCGCGAAGCCGCCGACGCCGAGGCGCTCCGCGCCGAGGGATTCCTCGAGCATCTGATCGGTCACGGCAGCGAAGAAGGACTCGACGAACACGCGGCGATCCTGCGCGCCCCGTTCGCCGGCGTCGTCACCGGCCGTCAGGTGCAACCCGGCCAGGTCGTGCTCATCGGCCAGCCGCTGATCACCGTCGCACGCGAGTCCGCACTCGGCGTGCAGATGAATCTGCCGGAAGAAGCCATCGCGAGCATCGCGCCTGATGTGCAGGTGCGCTTCAAGGTCCCGGCGTACCGCGATCGTGTGTTCGAGGCGCGCGTCACCCGCATCGCGCCGGTGGTCGACTCCATGAGCCGCGCGGTCGAGGTCTGGGCGCGCATCACGGGCGATGGCCAGCGCCTGCTCCGCGCCGAGATGACCGCCGATGCCGAGTTGATCGGTGCGCGCGGCGCGAAGGTGCTCGCCGTGCCCGCGAGCGCGGTGCAGATGAACGACGGTGACACCATCGTCGTCGTCGCGTCGCACGTGGGTGAAGGCCTGCTCATCGAAGCGCGCCCGGTCCGCATCGGTCGGCGCACGTCGTTGCTCGCCGAGATCCTCGGCGGTGTCGCGAAGGGCGACTCGGTGCTCGATCGCGGCGCGGCGATCGGCAAGGCGGAGATCGCCAAGCGTCGCGCCGGCGGGGAAGGCGGCGAATGAACAAGCTGATCAGCTTCGCGCTCAAGCAGCGCTTCTTCGTCATCGGCGGTGTGCTCACGCTCATCGCCGCCGGACTCTTCTCCGTCACGCACCTGCCGTTCGATGCGTTCCCTGATCTCACGGGCACGCGCGTGGAAGTCATCACGCAGGCGCCGGGCATGCCGCCCGAGGATGTCGAGCGCCTGGTGACGTATCAGATCGAGTCGTCGCTCATGGGTATCGAAGGCGCGGAAGGTGTGCGCTCGGTCTCCAAGCAGGGGCTCTCGATCATCACGGTGTCGTTCCCTGACAAGGTCGACGTCTACTTCGCGCGCACGCTCGTGCAGCAGCGCATCGCCGACGCCAAGGGCGCGATGCCCGCCGGGATCGAGCCCGGGCTCGGACCCGTCACCACGCCGATGGGCGAGTTGTACCAGTACACGGTGACGAGCGACTCCCTGTCGCTCGCCGAGCTCAAGACGCTGCACGACTACACCATCCGTCCACGACTGCGCACGGTCCCTGGCGTCTCCGAGGTGAACTCGTGGGGTGGGTTCATCGAGCAGATCCACGTCGTCGCCGATCCAGCGCGCCTCGCGGCGCGCGGCCTCACGCTCGCCGAGGTGCACGACGCACTCGACGCCAACAACCGCACGTTCGGCGGTGCGTACGTCGAGACCGCCGGGGAGCGCTTCACGATCCGCGGCATGGGCCGCGCCGAGTCGCTGGCCGAGATCGAACGCATGGTCGTCGCGACACGCGTTGGTGTGCCCGTGCTCGTGCGCGATGTAGCGACGGTCCAGATGGGTGCCTTGCCGCGGCAGGGCGCGGTGACGCAGGACGGCAAGGGCGAAGTCGTCACCGGCATGGTGCTCAAGCTCAAGGGCGCCGACTCCCGTGCGGTGATCGACGGCGTCGTTGCACGGCTCGACGAAGTCCGCGCGGCCATCCCCGCCCACGTGCACATCACCCCGTTCTACGATCAAACGCAGCTGGTCGCGCGAACGACCTCCACGATCATCAAGAATCTCGTTGAAGGTGGCTTGCTCGTCATCGCGGTCTTGTTCCTCTTCCTGCGCAACATCCGCGCGTCGCTCATCGTCGCGTCGGTGATCCCGCTCTCCATGCTCTTCGCCTTCGCCGGCATGAAGCTCTTCGGCTACTCGGCGAATCTCATGAGTCTCGGTGCCCTCGACTTCGGACTCATTGTCGACGCCTCCGTGGTGATGGTCGAGAACTTCGTGCGCCGACTCGAGGACGGTGCGCACGGCGACCGCGACTCGGTGTTCTTGTCCGCCGCCGTGGAAGTCGGTCGGCCCATCCTGTTCGGCATCGCCATCATCGTCTCCGTGTACATCCCCATCTTCACGCTGGATGGCATGGAAGGCCGCATGTTCAAGCCGATGGCGTTCACCGTCGTCACGGCGGTGCTCGGCTCGCTGCTGCTCGCGTTGACATACGTGCCGACAGTCTCGCACATGCTGCTGCGGCACGCGAAAGAGAAGCCGAACCCGTGGTTCGACCGCCTCAAGGCCGCGTATGGTCGCGGCCTCGAGTGGGTGTTCGTGAACGGCAAACTCGTCGTCGGCACGTCGATCGTGCTGGTGGTCGTCTCGCTCGCATCGTTCGGCTGGATCGGCACGGAGTTCATGCCCAAGCTCGATGAAGGCAACATCCTCATCACCACGCGCCGCCTGCCGAGCATCTCGCTCGCCGAAGCGACGCGACTGTCGACGGCCGCCGAGAAGATCATCAAGGGCTTCCCCGAGGTGATCACCGTGGTCACCAAGGAAGGCCGCCCAGACCTCGCGACCGAGGCGATGGGGCTCTACGAAGGCGACACGTACGTCATCCTCAAGCCGCAGGACGAGTGGGTCACCGCGAGCGATCGTGATGGACTCGTGGCGGCGCTCGATTCCGCGCTCGCGCAGATCCCGGGCCTGGAGATCGCCTTCACGCAACCGCTGGCCATGCGACTCGACGAAGCGGAGAGCGGCATCCGCACGGACTTGGGCATCAAAGTCGTCGGACCTGACCGCGTACAGAACGAAGCCCTCGGCGAGCGCATCCGTCAGATCGTCGACGGGGTGCAGGGCGCCGAGGACGTCTCGGTGGAAATCGCCGATGGCAGCGGGCAGTATCGCGTGGACATCGATCGTGACGCGCTCGCGCGCTACGGCGTGACCGTCGCCGACGTGCAGAACGCACTCGACCTCGGCACCGGCGTCGCCGTCGCGACGGAGTTGGTCGATGGCGCGCGCCGCATCGGCGTCGCCGTGCGATTGCGCGAGGAGTCTCGCAGTGATCTCGAGGCGCTCAAGCGTCTTACCGTGCGCGCCGCCAACGGTGGCCTCGTGCCGCTCGCATCACTCGCCGAACTCACCCCGGTGATGGGTCCCGAGCTCATCGCGCACGAAGACGCGCAACGCCGCACGCTGGTGATGGCGAACGTGCGCGGGCGCGACCTCGGCAGCTTCGTCAAGGAAGTCCGCGCGAAAGTTGCGGCGCAGGTGACCGTTCCCAAGGGAGTCTTCCTCGAGTGGGGCGGGCAGTACGAGAACCAGCAGCGTGCGCTCGGACGGTTCACCTTCGTGGTGCCGGCAGCGCTGTTGCTCATCTATTTCCTGTTGTTCCTCTCGTTCGACTCTGTGTCACAGGCGGGACTCGTGTTGCTCAACGTGCCGTTTGCGCTCGTGGGTGGTGTGGCGGCGCTGTGGCTGCGCGGGCTCAACCTCAACCTCTCGGCGAGCATCGGGTTCATCGCGCTGTTCGGCATCGCGGTGCTCAACGGCGTGGTGCTGGTGGAGCATCTCAACCATCTGCGTGCGCGCGGACGTGACCTCGAACGCGCGGTGCGCGAAGGCGCGATGGACCGCTTGCGACCGGTGCTGATGACCGCGCTCGTCGCGAGCCTCGGCTTCGTGCCGATGGCGCTCTCGCATAGTGCCGGCTCGGAGGTGCAGCGCCCGCTGGCGAGCGTGGTGATCGGCGGACTGGTGACGTCAACGTTCTTGACGTTGTTCGTGTTGCCGCTGCTGTATCGCTCACTCACGCGGTGGGAGGAGAAGCGCGCGGTCGAAGAGGCGGAGGAGGATCGCGTCGCCGCAGACGAATCCTGGGTGACGGAGTAGCGCGCCCCGCGGGGTCGACCGATAACTTTCGGTCGACCCCGCGTTCGTTGTCTCCTCCTCGCCCGTGCCCGACGTGACCGATCCGCTTCTGCGATTCCGCGACGAGTTCCCGATCCTCGCGCGCAGCACCTACATGGTGAGTAACTCGCTTGGCGCCATGCCGCGCACAGTGCCCGAGCGGCTCGCGGAGTACACCGAGGCTTGGGCCACGTGGGGCGTGCGTGCATGGGCGCGTGGCTGGTGGGAGATGCCACTCACCGTCGGCGACGCGGTGGCGCCGCTGCTCGGGGCCGCCGGGCACGAGGTCGCGATGGCGCCGACGGTCACGCTCGCACAATCGGCGATCCTCACCGCGCTCGACTTCACCAAAGGTCGCGATACCGTGGTGATGACGCAGCTCGACTTCCCCAGCGTGCGCTATGCCATCGAAGCGCTGGCGCCGAAGCTCGGTGCACGTGTGGTGGTGGTCCCCAGCGACGACGGCATCTCCATCGACCAGCAGCGCCTGCACGCGGCGATCGACGAACGCACGGCGCTGGTGTGTGTCTCTCATGTGTTGTTCCGCTCCGCATACATCATCGACGCCGATGCGCTCTGCGCGCACGCGCACGCCATGGGAGCCGTGGTCTCGCTCGACGCGTATCACTCGGTGGGCGTGATCCCCGTGGACGTGAAGCGGAGCGGCGTCGACTTCCTCACCGGCGGCGTGCTCAAGTGGCTCTGCGGCGGCCCCGGTGGCTGCTTCGTGTACGCATCCCCAGCAGCGAGCGAACGCTTCGCACCGGCGCTCACCGGCTGGCAGGCGCATCAACGCCCCTTCGCGTTCGAGGAGCAGATGGCGTACGCGCCGGGCATCACGCGCTGGCTCGGTGGCACGCCCGTGGTGCCGGCGCTGCATGCGGCCATCGATGGACCGCGGATCCTCGCCGAGGCCGGCATGCAAGCGATCCGCGAGAAGAGCGTGCGGCAGACGGCGCAGCTCGTGGCTCTGGCCGATGCCCGCGGCTACAAGCTGAGCGCCCCGCGTGATCCTGCGCGACGTGGAGGTACCATCGCGTTCGACGTCCCGCACGGCGCGGAGGTCGCGCAGGCGCTCCTCGCGCGCGATGTCGTGATCGACTATCGCCCCGGGGCCGGCATCCGCGTGGCGCCGCACTTCTACACCACCGACGACGAAGTCACGCGCGTGGTGGCGGAGATCGACGACATCCTGCACACCGAGGCATGGCGCGCGTTCGAGGGGAATAGACCGCGCGTCACCTGACCGTCGTGTCACTTACCGAGGCCCTCAGAAGTCCGTACTTTGGCGATACCCCCACCGACCCTGCCGAGGCCCGATGCCCCAGCCGCCGAAGAAGCTCCGCAAGCAGTACGTGAACAACGAGTATCCCAACGCGGTCCTCAAGTTCGAGGACGGGCATGAGATCGTCATCAAGCGCGGCACCGGCAAGACGTTCGACTGCTACGCCGGTGAGAACATCAAGATCCTCGCGGTCTACGATCCGGACGCACGCGAGCGGGATCTCGTGAAGACGCAGAAGGCGGACGACTTCGCCGACGCGTGAACGCGTCGCGGCTCGTCGTCGCGCTCCTCGTGGCGCTGCTCGCCACCGCCCCGACGGCCGTTAGGGCGCAAGGGGACGCGTCGGCGCTGCAGCAGAGGCTCGACTCGCTCGCGCGCGGCTTCCGCGGCGTGGTCGGCTACAGCATCCACAATCTCGACGCCGGTACGCGGCTCGCCCATCGCGGCGACGAGCCGTTCCCGACGGCATCGCTTGTAAAAGTCCCCGTCCTCATCACGCTGTTCGAGCTCGTCGAACGTGGGATGATCGGACTCGACGACAAGCTCACCGTGCTCCGAATCGACAAGGTCGGCGGAGCGGGGCAGCTCCAGTTCCTGCACGACGGCGCGGAGATCACCGTGCGCGACGCCGCGTGGCTGATGACGACCATCAGCGACAACACCGCGACGAATCTCCTGCTCGACCGCATCAACATCCGGCGCGTGTGGGCGCGCATGGACAGCCTCGGGTTCCCGCGCACCCGCGTGCATCACAAGAGCTTCCTGCGCACGGTCTCGTCCGTCGCGCCGGACTCCTCGATCAAGTACGGGCTCGGCGTCTCGACGCCCAACGAGATGGCCCGCGTGTTCGAACTGCTGGTGCGCGGCCGGGCCGTGATCCCGCGCGCCGACTCCGTCATGCTCGACATCCTCGCCCACAACGAGGACGGGCAACTGCTCCAGCGCTTCGTCGCCGACCTGCGCTCACCGCACAAGACCGGCGCGGACGACGGCATCCGCACCGAATGTGCGGTGTGGACACTGCCCGACCGCGTGATCGCCTGCGTGTTCACGCGCGACGCCGCTGATACGCGCTGGCTGATCGACAACGAGGCCCAGGTGCTGATGGCACACATGGGCGAGGCGATCGTGCGCACGTGGCGACGGGCGGGCGCACGATGACCGCTCCCACCGCGCGGGCATCGATGCGCTGGGGAGCGGACGCCGCCCGAGCGCGCGCAGCAGGACACCCGCTCGTCGCACTCGAAAGCTCCGTGCTCGCGCAGGGCCTGCCCATCCCGGCCAACCGCGAAGCGGACACCCGCATGCGCACGGCGATCACGGCCGTAGGCGCGGTGCCCGCGATCACCGCTGTCGTGCGCGGCACACTCACCGTGGGACTCGACGGCGACGACCTCGAACGTTTCCTGCGACGCGAGGGCGTCGCGAAGGTCAGCGCACGCGACCTGCCCGTGGCCGCCCTGCGCGGCACCGACGGCGCCACCACGGTCGCGGCGACATTGAGCATCTGTGCGCTCGCCGGCCTCGACGTGTTCGCGACCGGTGGCATCGGCGGGGTGCATCGCGAACCCGCGTTCGACGAATCCGCCGACCTCGCCGAGCTCGCCCGCACGAGCGCCGTCGTCGTTTGCGCCGGGGCCAAGTCCATCCTCGATCTGCCGGCCACACTCGAGCGCATCGAATCGCTCGGCATCACATTGGTGGGCTACCAGACCGACGAGTTCCCTGGGTTCTTCACGCAGACGACGGGTCTGCGCGTCCCGGCCCGGGTGGACACCGCCGCTGAGGTCGCCGCAGTCCTCCGGCAGTCGCGCGCGATGCGGCGCCCGGGCGCGGTGTTGGTGGTCCAACCGCCGCCGAACGATTCCGCGCTTCCGGCCGAGCTTGTCGAGCATTCGGTCAACGAAGCCCTTGGGCAGGCACGCGCCGAAGGGGTGCGCGGGGCTGCGGTGACGCCCTTCCTCCTCGCCGCGGTGGAGCGCGCCACTGCCGGGCGCTCCCTTCGCGCCAATCTGGCGTTGCTGGAACAAAACGCGACACTCGCCGCCCAGGTCGCGCTGGCCCTTTCGGCAGCCCCCTGACGGCACGAAACTGGCGTTGTTGTGGCCGGGTACGAGATGATAGCTTTCCGACTGTCCCTCTGACCGGAGGTCGATCGCCCCGATGGCCACTCCGTTCCTGAGTTCCGAGGAGTACGACGAGCGCGCGCATCAGCTCTACAACGAGGGCAACTACGACGACGCCCTCGTCATGCTGCGCGAAGGTCTCGGTCTGTACCCCAACGCCGTCGAGCTCCACGTCGGCGTCGGCTACGCGCGTCTCGCCCGCGATGAGTTCGCGTGGGCCCGTCGCGCGTTCGAGGAAGCGCTCGTACTCGATCCCGAGCACGAGGACGCACTCGCCGGTCTCGGCGAGACCTTGCTGCGCTTCGGACAGACGCCCGCCGCGCTCAAGACCTTCCGCCGCATCCTCGAACTCGGATACTCGGACGACATCGAGCTGATGCTGCAGGTCGGACGCGCGTTGTTCCGCGACGGTCTCATCGCCGAAGCGAAGGAGTACTTCGAGATCGCCGTGCAGCAGGCGCCGGAGCACGCCGAAGCCATCGCGATGGTCGGCTACGCCCAGCATCGACTCGGCGAGGACGATGCGGCGCAGGAGACCCTCAAGGCCGCGCTCGCCGCGGACTCCGAGCATGCCGAAGCGCGCATCTACCTCGGCAATATCCTCTACGACAAGGAGCAGTTCGAGGCGGCGCTCTTCCACCTCGATCGCACCAAGCCCGAGGATCACTGGGACGAGCTCGGCATCTGGCGCTTGATGGAGCTCAAGAAGTCGCATCTCCGACTGCGCGACGATGACCCGTCGCTCAAGATCTGGGAGGAGCGCCTTGCCGAGCTCACGCCGGCAGTCGACCCGATCGACGAGATGCTCGAGGAGATCGAGCATCGGGCGAATGAGCACGCGCAGGACGAGGCACGCCAGCAGCTCGAGCTGTTCGGTGCGCTGCTCGCCGATCTCACCGAGCAGTCGCAGACGCCGCTCCGGCATCAGGTCGTCGGGCGCGACGGCCGTCGGTACGAGGGCACCTGGGAGGAGATCGTCGGCGGCATGTGCGACGCGACGACCGGAGCCAAGCCGCGCAGCGTCGAGGAGTTCATGCAGGCGGAAGCGCGGAAGGGATACGCGCTCACCGGCATCCTCATCCCCACGCGCGATGCCGAGAGCTTCCTGCGCGCGAGCGCCGACGCCGGACTTCTCCGGATCCTCCACTGATTGTCCTCGAGAACGTCGGGAAGACCTACCGCTCGTTACTGGGCGCGGAGGTCCGGGCGGTCGATGGCATCACACTGCGTGTGGATGCCGGCGAGGTCGTGGGCATCGCAGGGCCGAACGGCGCCGGGAAGAGCACGCTCATCGCGATGCTGCTCGGGCTGCTGCCGCCGAGCGACGGCACGGTCCGCATCGATGGCGTTGCACCGCGTGCGTTCGTCGAGCGCGAAGGCGTCGCGTACCTCCCTGAGCTCATGAACCTGCCGCTCGAGTGGCGCACCGCCGAGACGCTCGATCGCCTCGCGACACTGGGCGGCATCGCGCCGGCGGCACGTGTCGGTGCGCGTGAACGTGTCATCGAGGCCACCGGCATCGCCGAGCATCGGGGCAAGAAGTTGAAGCAGCTCTCCAAGGGCAATCTGCAACGCGTGGGTCTCGCGGCGGCGTTGCTCGCGGAGCGGCGCGTGGTGGTGTTCGACGAACCCACGCATGGGCTCGATCCGGTGTGGACCGCGCGCTTCCGTGACATCGTGAGCGGCCTGCGCCGCAGCGATCGTGCGATGGTTATCGCCTCGCACAACCTCGATGAACTCGAACGGCTCTGTGACCGCGTCGCGATCCTCGACAAGGGCAAGGTGCAACAGGTGGTCACGGTCCGCGGCATTGATGGCGCGAATACCGTGTCGGTGCGCCGCTGGCGCATCCGTGTGGTTAGTGGCGCCTCGGTGCTCGCGGGTCTCGTGCCGGGCGCAAAGGTCGATGGCGAGATCGTCGAGTGCGAGTGCGACCTGCCCGCGATGAATCGCGCGCTCGCCGCCGCCATCGCGGGCGGGGCACTCGTCGGCGCCGTGGCACCGGTGGAGTCGTCGCTCGAAGAAGCCTTCCGCGTGTCGGTGACGCGATGACCGGCACCTCGCCGCTCGCCTACCTGCGCTGGCACGCGCGCGACTCGTTGCTGCGCAGCGTCGTGCCGCTCTTCCTGTTCTCCGCCATCGCGGTGCTGCCCATCCGCTCGCTCGTCTCGCGCTCCGGCATGGATGCCGTCCGCGCCGACGGACAACTGCAACAGAACGTCCTGCAGATCTATTCGCAGACGCTCACGCTGGCCATGACACTCGGCGCGGTGCTGCTGCTGAGCGGCTTCATCGCGCAGGACCGCGAACGCGGACACGTGCGTTTCCTCTTCGCCGCGCCCGTCGTGCCGTGGCAGCACTATCTCATGCGCGCGCTCGTCGCCGTCGCGATGTTCACCGCGCTGTTCGTGCTCATCCCGCTCGGCTTCTCGTGGCTCGTCGTCCCGGTGGAGATCGTGGGTGTGCTCAAGTCCGCGCTGCTGTTCGCGGCATTGTATGGCGGACTGGCCATGCTCTGCGGCGCCCTCGTGAACAAGGATGGCGCCCTGTTCATCGTGCTCGTCGTCGCGACTACCATCCTCCAGCAGCTCGAGAAGGGAGAACTGCTCGGCCACACGCTCGCCGTCGTCGCGCGTGCGCTGCCGCCGCTTGTTTTGGCGGACAGCGTGCGCAGCCGTTGGCTCGCCGGCAATGCGCCTGTCTCGGCCGATCTGCTCCATGTCGGCCTCTACGCCGTCGCGCTGTACGTCGTCGCACTCGTCGTGATCCGGCGCACCCCACTCGCTCGTTGATGCACTGCCCGTGACTTCGCTCCACTCGCTCCTGCCACCGGACTCTGTCCGTCGTTCCCGACTCGCGAACGGTCTCACCGTCCTCGCCCGCCGCGACACCACGGCGCCTGTCGTCGCCATCGTCACGTGGGTGCGGGCCGGCTATTTCGACGAACCCGACGACCTCGTCGGCATCGCGCACGTGCTCGAGCACATGTACTTCAAGGGAACGCCCACACTCGGCGTCGGCGAGATCGCGCGTGCCACCAAGGCGGTCGGCGGCTACTTGAACGCAGGCACCATCTACGATCACACGCACTACTACGCGGTGCTGCCCTCGTCGGGCTTCGTGCGTGGCCTCGAAGTGCAGGCCGACGCGTACGCCAACAGCGTGATCGATGCCGATGAACTCGCGCGCGAACTTGAAGTCATCATCGAGGAGACCAAACGCAAGGCCGACACACCGTCCGCGCTCGCCGTGGAGACGCTGTTCGAGACGCTGCACGATCGGCATCGCATCCGTCGCTGGCGCATGGGCCGCGAAGAGGCCCTGCGCGGCTTCACGCGCGACCAGTTGGTGCAGTTCTACCGCAACTACTACCGTCCCTCGAATACCGTCGTCGCGATCGTCGGTGACGTCGATCCCGACGTGGCGATTGCGCATGTCGAGCGTCTCTACGGTGCGCTCGCCGATGCCCCGGTCGAGCGCACGCCCGGCCCGATCGAGACCAGCGCCCCCGGCTTCCGCGCGCGCGAGTGGGAAGGCGACATCGCCCAGGCCGAGCTGCTTTTCGGGTGGCGCACGCCGGACCTGAAGCATGCCGACACCCCGGCGCTCGACGTCCTCGGCTCCATCCTGTCCGCTGGGCGCTCGTCGCGGCTTGTGCGCGCCGCACGCGATCGTCGTCTCGTCTCGAGTGTAGGCGCGCACAACTACGTGCCCACCGACCTCGGCGTCTTCATGGTGCACGCGGGCGCGCGCACCGACACGGTCGCCGACGCAGCACGCACCATCTGGGATCAACTGCGTCGTGTTCGCGCCGGTGAGGTCACCGCCGCCGAGATCACGCGCGCGCGCTGTCTCGTCGAAGCGAGCTGGCTACGTCGCCTCGAACAAGCCGACGGCCAAGCGAACTTCCTCGGCGCCTGGCAGCTGCACGGCGACTGGGCACTCGGGGTCGACTATCACGCGCGACTGTTCCAGGTCGACGCCGCGCGCATCGCCGAGGTCGCGACGCGATGGCTCGACCCCGAGCAGGCCTCTGTCGTGCACTACCGTCCGCGCGGCAGCGCGCCGCTCGGCGCCGACGCAGCAGCGGTGCGAGCGGCACTCGAGACTGGCAAGCCGGCTCCTATCGAACCCTCCGCGCCGCCCACACCCGCCCCGGCGCTCGTCGGCGCTGCGGCCGCGTTCGAGCGCGTGATCGACGGCGTGCATGTGTTCCGCACCGCCAATGGTGTGCCCATCCTCGTGCGCCGTCGGCCCGGTGCGTCGTTGGTGCATCTCGGCTGCTTCGTGCCGGGTGGTGTCACGCAGGAGTCGGATGCGGACAGCGGGATCACCACGCTCATGACCCGCACGGCGCTGCGCGGCACCACGCGACGCTCCGCCTCACGACTCGCCGAGGACGCCGAGCTCCTCGGCGGTGTGCCCGCGGCGAATGCCGGCACCGAGTCGTTCCAGTGGAGCATCGGCGTGCCCGCGCGCGCGTTCGGCGACGCCGCCGAACTGCTCGCGGACCTCGTGCTGGAACCGACCTTCCCCGACGACGGACTCGAAGCCGAGCGCGCGGTCGCGCTCGCGGCCATCGGATCGCTCCGCGACGACATGTATCGCCAGCCCATGCGACTCGCGGCACAGGTCGCGTGGGGCGATCATCCGTACGGTCGCGTCACACTCGGCAACGAGGACAGCGTCCGAGCGCTCGACGCCGCGGCCCTTCGCGCGTGGCATCGATTGCGGGTGATCGAGTCCGCCGCCGTGCTCGGCGTGGTGGGCGACGTCGATCCGCAGACCGCCGCCGATCTGCTCGCGCGACGCTTCAGGGCGCTGCGCGCTGCACCGAGCGTCGACGTCGCCAGCACCGCGTGGCCCGCGACGTTCGCCGAGGTCGTCGAGGAACGCGATCGCGCGCAGACCGCCCTCGCGATCCTCTTTCCCGGCCCCACGCGCCGCGAGGAATCTCGACTCGACGCCGAGATGATCGGTGGCGTTGCCAGCGGGCTCGGCGGTCGGTTGTTCGACCAACTGCGCGACAAGCAGTCGCTGGCCTACACCGTGCTCGCCCGCCCGTACACACGCTTGAGCAGTGGCGCCTTCGCGGCCTACATCGCGACCTCACCGGAGAAGGAGGCGATCGCGCGCGAAGGGCTGTTGCGTGAGTTCGCCCGCTTCCGCGACGAGGAGGTCAGTGCCGAGGAACTCGATCGTGCACGCGAGTACTCCATCGGGGCATGGCAGATCCGCCAAGGATCAGGCGCCTCCGTGCTCGGGGAGATGGTCGAGGCCTGGTGCTTCGGCTCGCTCGAGGAACTCGCGCGCTATCCGCAGGATCTCGCGCGCGTGACTCCGGCGCGCATGCGCGCAGCGGCACAGCGGTGGTTCGACGAGTCACGGCGCATCGAAGGCATCGTGCGCGGAAAATCCGCTAAACCGTAGGCTTCCACTCCCGCCACCAGGCGATGAGTTGGAGTGCGGCCCATAGCGCGTGTCCGTTGCCCGCACGACCCGCCTGCACACGGCGCCACTCCTCGTGGAGCACGCGCGGCTCGAGGAAGGGCAGAGCCGCGAGCGACGCCGGGCTGAGCAAGTCCTCCGTCCACTCGCGGAGCCCACCCGTGAGCCAGCCCCGCACCGGCATGGTGAACCAGCGTTTGGGTCGCTCGAACATCGCGCGCGGCACGTCGCGTTCCAGCAGGGCCCGCAACGCCCACTTGCCCGTGCCGGCGTGGTACTTGAGATGCCCCGGCATCGACCACGCGAACTCCACCACGCGGTGGTCGAGCAGCGGGGCGCGCACTTCGAGCCCCACCGCCATGCTCGTGCGGTCGATCTTCGCCAAGAGGTCGTCGGCGAGGTAGGTCACTTGGTCGGAGAGCATCATCCGCTCGGAGACCGACAGCGACGGATGCGCGGCGAGCACCGCCAGCACACGATCGGCCGGTTCGTCGTCGGCACCACGGGGCATCGTCTCCGCGAGCGCTGACGCACGCAGCAACTCCCACGGATCGAGCCACGCCGCACGCAGTGAGCGGTAGCCTTCCATCGGGCGCGTCGCGGTCGCCAGTCGACCGATCTTGTGCAGGCGCTCGCCCACGAGGTGGGGTCGACGTGAGGACGGCACAGGTGCCAGCAGCACGTGCGCGATCGAATCCCACGTATCGGCGCCGAGTGCGAGCAACGCGCGGCCGCCCAACGTGCGCAGCAGCGACGGCGTCGAGGCCACCCGCGCGATCATCCGACGGCCCAGCTCGTAGCGATTGTATCCGGCGAACACGTCATCGCCACCGTCACCACAGAGTGCGACGGTGACGTCACGACGTGCCAGTCGACACACCAACGCCGTGGGGATGTTCGACGGATCCGCGTGCGGCTCATCGAACATCCGCGGGAGCTCGGGCACCACGGCCAGCGCATCATCGCTGCTCACGCGGATGGTCGAGTGTGCGGTGCCCAAATGTGCGGCCACGGCCTCCGCCTGTGCGGTCTCGTCGATCGACTCGGCGTCGAAGCCGATCGTGTATGTGCGCACCGGCGACGTCGCGAGCTTCTGCATCCGCGCGACGATCAGCGCCGAGTCGATGCCGCCGGAGAGCAGAGCGCCCAACGGCACATCCGACTCCATGCGCTCGCGTGTCGCCGTGTCGAGCAGCTCACCGAGTCGCTCGAGATACGCGGCATCGGTCATCGCGGCGGTCCGTCGTGCCTCGACGCCCGCGTCGGCCACTCGTTCGGTGTCCCACCACGCGTCGCTCGCGGGCAATGCGGCGTCGGCATTGCGCAGTGTGAGCAGGTGTCCGGGTGCGAGTTTGATCACATCGCGATAGATGCTCGCCGGCGCGGGAACGTAGAGGTAGCGCAGATACGCCGGCAGTTGCTGCAGGTCCACCCGACGCGAGAAGTCCGGGTCGGCGGCGAGGGCCTTCAACTCCGACGCGAACATCACGAGGCCCGGTGCGTGCGACACGAACAGCGGCTTCTTCCCCAGCCGGTCGCGGATCAGCGTGAGCGTGCGCTCGTGGCGGTCCCACACGGCGATCGCGAACATGCCGGCCAGCTTGGGCAGCGTCGCACGGATGCCCCAGGCCTCGAAGCCCGCGAGGATCACCTCGGTGTCGGATCGTCCGTCGAACGCCGTGCCCGCCGACTCGAGTGCCGCACGCAGCTCGCGATGATTGTAGATCTCGCCGTTGAACACGATCGTGTAGCGCCCCGATCGCGACGGCATCGGCTGATGCCCCTTGGGCGAGAGATCGAGGATGGAGAGTCGGCGGAATCCGAACCCGATGCCCGCATCGGCATCCTGCCACGTGCCATCGTCGTCCGGGCCTCGGTGACGGATGGTCAGCGCCATCCGCTCCAGGGACTCGCCGAGACTGCGGCGGCGCGCGTCGCGCGTGGTGAGGATGCCGACGAAGCCGCACATGGCTGGGGCCGCTCCCCTAGCGCTGCTTCGCCGCGGGGAACCCGAGCGCGCCGTTGAGCCAGCGCACCAGTGGCAGCAACGCCGCGTAGTCCTTCATGACGATGTCGACGAGCTTGGGCGACGTCACATCGGCGTCGGTCAGCGCGCGGGATGCGGTGAACGAGTTGAACCGCAGCCAGTGCGCCGCCGGATGGTCCGGCGCAAAGCCGCGCGGCACGCGCGTGAGACGCACACCGGCTTCGTCGTCGCTCAACGCCGTGAATCGGCGCGTGAATGCCGGCGCCTTCACGATCTTCTCGAACGCGCGCTGTTCCTCCACGAGCTTCTCGCGCAGCACACCGAGCAACGGCCGCGGCGGCATCCAGAATCCGCCGGCGACCAGCGACGCCCCCGGCTCGAGATGGAAGTAGAACCCCGCGCCGCCGTGCGCGTCACGCCCCACGCCTCGTCCGGCGTCGCGATGGAAGACCCACAGCGCGGCGTGCGTCTTGTACGGCGACTTGTCCTTGGAGAACCGCACATCGCGGTGAATACGGAAGAGCGCGTGCTTCGCCGGCGCTACGAACTCGGGCGCCAACTTCGCGAATCGCACGTCGAGCTCCTCGGCCATCAGCTTGAGCGGACCGAGGACTTCGTTGTCATACGTGGGACGGTGTTCGACGAACCACGTCTTGTCGTTGTGCTTCTTGAGCCCGCGCAGGAAGGTCAGCGCAGCCGGACGGAAGTGCGTGAACGCACTCATCGACGCTGCGCCGGGAGGCGCGCGCCACCGGGCGCCCCCACGACCGTCGTGAGCGAGCGGTGACCGTCCGCGCCCACGGCGCGCACGCCCACCCACACGTCATCGAGTTGTTCGTCGAGCAGGAACTGCGTCACGTTCCCCACCGGCACGATGCGCGTGTACGTCGGAGCCGTGGTGCGACGCACGAGCAGTTCGTACGATGCCGCGTTCGCCACCAGCGACCAGCGGATGGTGAACGACTGCCCACCAGAGTCACGGTCGCGCGCGTAGGCGGTCTGCTCCGGACGCGCGGGCGCCGCGGCCAGCGAGGCCACCGTCGCGAGGTTCAACCGCGCCACCTTCGCGATGTAATTGAAGTTCACCGCGTTCAGCGTGTCGGTGGGGAGATGCTGCCGCTTGTAGTTCTCGAGCCGCTCCGAGAATCGCAGCCCAGGGATCCCGCGCTCGACGAACGGCCGATGGTCGCCACCGCGTCCGAGTCGGTCGAGTCGCAGCACCGGGATCACCTCGAACTGCGGCTGATACAACGCACCCGTCGCCCACACGTAGCGGGCGAGTTCACCGCCGCCCACCGCGAGCGAGTCCACCGCGAACACGCGCACCGACACCGAGTCCACGCGCCCGTCATCGGCGATGGTGTTGCCGATGATGTCGTCGGTGAACGCAGCCGTCACCGTCTTGCCTTCACGCTTTAATCGCTCGGCGAACTGCGTCGAGCCGAGCAGGCCCTGCTCTTCGCCGGTGTAGAGGATCAGTGCGACCGAGGCATCGAAGCCGCGCGGGAAGTGTTTGCCCATCACCCGCGCGAGTTCCATCACCGCCACCGTGCCCGAGCCGTCATCGTCGGCGCCCGGTGCATCGGCGGTGAAGTCCATGCTGTTGGTGGAGCAGATGCAGGAGTCGTAGTGCCCGCCGATCACCACCACGCGATTGGTGTCGCGGCCTGGCAACCACGCGACCACGTTGACCATGCGCACCACGGGACGCTCAGGCGAACGTCCCACGACGGCACTCCCGGTGTCGTACTCCACACGCAGGCAGCCACCGCAGTCCTTGGAGTAGGACGAGAGCTGCGCATGGATCCACCGCCGCGCCGCACCGATCCCGCGCGTCGCGGAGAGCGTGTCGCTCATGGTGTGGCGCGTGCCGAACGACACGAGCACCGAGTCCATCGTCCGCAACCGCGCGGGCGTCACATCCGCGAACGCCGCCGCGATCTTCGCGTCCTTGGCGAGCCCCATGGTGGACGCCTGCTGCGCCCCCACCGACGACGAAGCCGCCACGACGATCGCAGCGGCCCAGAGAGTTCTACGCATCCACGCCTCGAGGTAGTTGTCCACCATCCACCAGCCACCACCCACCACCCACCACCGGCCCCTAAAACATCGACATCGCGAGGAAACTCCGCAGCGAGTCGTTCGTCGCCCGCAAACGCCCCGAGAGCAGTCGCGTGCACGACCACAACACCTTGTACGCGATGTCGCGATTGAAATCGAGCAACACCTCGAAGTCGCTGCGCGAGATCGTCATCACCTTGGTGCCGCCGTTGGAGATCGCATCGGTGGACCGCTCGCTGCGGTCGAACACCGACATCTCGCCGAACAGCGCACCGGGCTTGAGCACCGCCAGCGCTTCTTCGCCGCTCCCGGGTACCACCCGCGAGATCCGCACGTCACCGGAGATGATCAGGTACAGACGGCTCCCCGATTCCCCTTCCTTGAAGATGTACTCGCCCGACACGAACTCCTGCGTGCGGCACACCTCGGCGACGCGCGCGAGTTCGCCGTCGTCGAGGTCCTGGAAGATGGCGACGCCGCGCAGCAACGCGACAAAATCGGACATGACATCCCTCTGGGGAACGGGCCTATGGCGAAGCTACCGGGCCACCGGGGCAGGGGCAAGCGCCGTTGAGCCGCGGCGCCGCGGCGCCTAGCTTGCCACCCATGCCGCGCCTCGCACGTCTCGCCGCCGTCCTCGCGCTCTTGCTCCCCGTCGCCCTGCGCGCGCAGCAGCCCGTGAGCGCCGATCCCCAGTGGGAGTTCCGTGCCGACGCGCAGCTCTCGCCAGACCTCGGCGCCCTCGCGGGCCTCGGCGCGAACGTCCGCGCCGGGTGGTACGCGCGCGTGGGACTCGCCGCCTCGGCCGGCGCGGTGTACTTGGCCGACGCGTGGCGCAGCCAGCAGCGCCTGGATGCGGTCGTGCGGTTCCAGTTCGACCCGTTCGCGCAACGCGCGCGGGCGGTCTACGGTGGCGCGGGCGTCGGTGTGGTGCGCGGCGATGGCGGCGATGTCACCGGGCGACTGCTGCTGGTGGTCGGAATGGAGGGCGCCGCCCGCGGGCGCATCGTCCCGGCCGCCGAGCTGACACTCGGCGGCGGCGTGCGGCTCGGCGTGGTACTGCGCGCCAAGCGCGACGAAGGGCGCTGACGAGATCGTGAACGCCGCGCGGATGCCGCGCGGCCTACGGACGAAAAAAAGCCCCGGGAGTGATCCCAGGGCCTCTCTCGCCTACGCCGCGCTGACCGTGTCGAGTTCGCCAGCGTCCACCGTGCCGCTCTCGGTCGCCGAGCCCTGATTCTGGGCCGCTTCGACCTTCTTGGTGGGCGCCGCGAAGCGTTCGCCGAGCGTCCGGAGGTCTGCGACCTCCTTCTTGTTCAGCTCGTGATATCGCTCCGCGAGATACGCCATCGTCTCGTCGAACCACTCCTTCATGTGCTCCACTTCGGAGCCGATCACGCCGCATCGCATGATGTGCTGGAACAGCTCGTCGCGTGCCTGATCGAAAGGCGACGGCTGGGTGGCCATGGGACGGCCACGGTTTCTCTGTCTGCTCATCTCGTCCGGATCGAGGGTAATAGGTGTGTCGGTCCGTCCCAGAAACCTAATCGGGGAGGGTCGTTTATCCTACCCCACGCCCCCCGCCGGTGTAACTTTCTACGGTTCCTCCAACCCCGGTCCTTTCGGAGCGCCTCGTGAGCCGTTCGTCCGTCAAAGCCGCCAAGTCCGCCAAGCCCTTCGGGGCCATCCTCGTCGTCGTCGCCGTCATCGGCGTCTCTGCCCTCGGGTACGTGCTCACCCGCCCGGCCAAGGTGATCACCCTACCGACCGTCGTGAACCTCGCCGCAGCCGGCGTCGTCACCGGCAGCCCGGATGCCCTCGTCGAGGTGGTGGAGTTCGCCGACTTCGAATGCCCGGGCTGCGGGTACTTCGCCACGCTGCACGAGCCGGACATCATGGCCCGCCTCGTGGCCTCGGGCGAGATCCGCTTCCGCTTCATGGATTACCCGCTCGATGTCCACCCGAACGCGCTGGCGGCGCACAACGCCGCCCAGTGCGCCAACGAGCAGGGCAAGTTCTGGGAGATGCATGACCGGATCTTCCAGAATCAGGAGCGCTGGAACACCCAGGCGACCCCTGATCCCAAGAAAGTCCTCAAGCAGCTCGCCGGCGACGCCGGGCTCGACGTGGGCAAGTGGGACGATTGCTATGACTCGGGCAGCAAGCTCGAGCAGATCGCCGCGAACCGGAAAGAAGGGGAGCGAATGCAGGTGCGGTTCACGCCATCCTTCGTGATCGGCGGCAAGCTCATCTCCGGCAGCCTCACCTACGACGAGATGAAGACCTACGTCACGGCCGAGAAGATCCGTGTGATGGCACAACAGTCGAAGGAGACCGGCACCAAGGTGACCACGCCGGTGCAGGCTGCGCCGCCCAAGGGCGACTGACGAGACGGCGCGTCCACGACGAGAACAACGAAGGGCCCGGACGACAGTCCGGGCCCTTCGTCGTTGCGGCGGTTCAGCTCTCGTCCGCCTCGTACTGCTCCTTGAGTGAAGCGACCACGCTCGGATCCGCCAGCGTCGTGGTATCGCCCAGCGCCCGACCTTCCGCGATATCGCGCAGCAAACGCCGCATGATCTTCCCCGACCGCGTCTTGGGCAGATCGGCCGAGAACAGGATGTCGTCCGGCCGCGCCAGCGCGCCGATCTTCATCGCCACGAACTCACGCAGCTCATCGCGCAGTGACGAACTCTTGGTGAACCCGTCGCGCAACGTCACGAACGCGCAGACCGCCTGCCCCTTGAGCTCGTGCGCCTTGCCCACCACCGCCGCCTCAGCCACCGCGGGATGCTCCACCAGCGCCGACTCCACTTCCATCGTGCCGATCCGGTGGCCCGCGACGTTCAGCACGTCGTCCACGCGCCCGAGGATCCAGAAGTAACCATCGTCGTCGCGCTTGGCACCGTCACCGGCGAAGTAGAGATCGGGACGGCCAGCCCACTTGGAGAAGTACGTCTCGACGTAGCGCGCGTCGTCGCCCCAGATGGTGCGCAGCATCGACGGCCACGGCTTGGTGAGCACGAGCAGGCCGCCACCCACGCCGATGGTGTTGGCGTTGTTGTCCATGAGCTCGGCCGAGTAGCCGGGGAGCGGCTGGGTGGCGCTGCCCGGCTTCGTCTCCGTCACGCCGGGCACGGGCGAGATCACGATCGAACCCGTCTCCGTCTGCCACCACGTGTCGACGATCGGACACCGCGAGCCGCCGATGTGCTCGTGATACCACATCCACGCTTCGGGATTGATCGGTTCACCGACCGAGCCCAGCAGGCGCAGCTGCGAGAGGTCGTGCTTCTTGGGATGTTCGACGCCCCACTTCATGAACGCGCGGATCGCGGTGGGCGCGGTGTAGAGGATCGTCACGCCGTGCCGCGCACAGAGCGACCAGAAGCGATCGCGCTCGGGCCAGTCGGGCGCGCCTTCGTACATCACGCAGGTCGCACCGTTGGCCAGCGGGCCATACACCAGGTACGTGTGCCCCGTGATCCAACCCACGTCGGCGGTGCACCAGAAGACGTCAGTCTCCTTGAGATCGAACACGTACTTCATCGAGCTCGCCGCACCAACGAGATACCCACCCGTGGTGTGCACGATGCCCTTCGGTTTTCCGGTCGTGCCCGACGTGTACAGGATGAACAGCACGTCCTCGGCGTCCATCGGCTCCGGCTCGCACACGTCGGTGGCGTGCTGCATGAGGCGATGATACCAGTGGTCGCGCCCTTCGATCATGTCGACGTGGGCTTCAGTGATCGGCCCGGACGCGCGGCGCTGCACCACCACCACGTGCTTCACCGTTGGGCACTCCTCGAGTGCCTTGTCGGTGTTGCGCTTGAGCGGGACGATCTGGCCGCGGCGGTAGCCGCCGTCGGCGGTGATCACGACCTTGGCCTGCGCATCGTTCATGCGGTCGCGCAGTGACTCCGGGCTGAACCCGCCGAACACCACCGAGTGAATCGCGCCGATGCGCGCGCAGGCGAGCATCGCGATAGCCGCCTCGGGGATGAGCGGGAGATAGATGCCCACGCGGTCCCCCTTCTGCACGCCGAGCGACTTGAGCACGTTCGCGAACGTGCGGACCTCGCGCGCCAGCTCCCAGTAGGTGAGTGTGCGGCGGTCACCGGGCTCGCCTTCCCACACGATCGCGGCCTTGTTGCGTCGCGCGCCGGTGAGATGCCGGTCGAGGCAGTTCTCGGCGACGTTGAGCGTGCCGCCGGTGAACCACTTCGCGTGCGGCGGCGTCCAGTCGAGGACCTTGTCCCAGGTGCGTCGCCAGTGGAGTTCCTTGGCGCGCTCGGACCAATAGTGGATGGGGTCCGCGGCGGCGGCGTGGTGCAGTGAGCGATCGCTGAGGTGTGCGTCGCGTTTGAAGGCGGCACTCGGCGCGAAGCGCCGCGATTCGGTGAGCAGAACGTCGATGTCGGTCATGCGACAATGGTAGGAAAAGCCGGGGCACTCCGGCAGGGCACGGCGCGAATCCAACGAACGGGGTTCTTCCTTCGTTACTTGACGCGCTAACTATTCTGTAAATAAAATATCCAGTGTGGCGCTATTTGTCAGTTGTTGTTGCGACGTGCTGGTATTTCGATGGCGTCAGGTTGTGATATCGCCTTAACTCGTTGTCAAATAACGATTTGTAGCGCAAAAAATCTGGCACGCTTCTCGCATTTCTCTTCCTCGAACACGCAGAACGCCACACCGACAAGAGCACACCCATCGTGAGGTGGGGTCGCAAAGCCAGGAGTCTCGGAAGGTCCGAGATGGTCCAGCTGCCGAACGTGGATTCACGCGAAGGGACGCGCACACGCGTCCGTTCGGACGGCAGCGTACCTGGAAGATCGGCGGCTATTCCCTGCGTGAGCGGGAACTGAATGCTGAACACCTTTCCTTCCAGTGTGGAGGTTCTAGTGCACCCCCTCGTTGCGCCGGCCCGACTCACCTCTGACCATCGGTTGGAGTTCCGTCGTGCTGTGCTCGAAGCGCTCGAGGAGTCGATCCGGGCGCGCATGACGGCCGTGGAGATCGACTTGAGCATTGTGACGGAGATGGATGCGTCCGGGCTCGGCGTGCTCGTACTGCTCCAGAAGCGGGCCCGCGAGAAGGGACTGCGGACCCGCCTGCTCTACGCGCCGACGCCGGTGAGCGAAATGCTCCACGTCACGCGCCTCGACACCCTGTTCGAGATCAGTCGCTGATGTACTGATCGCACCCCGCGGACGGTGCCACGCTGACGCGTGTGCACCGTTCCGCTCGGGGCGTGCTGCCGCTACCCTTCTGGCATGATCGCACGCAGGCACAAGACGCCCGTCGGATGACCACGCTCGTCGAGGCGACGTCGCTCGTGCGGACCTTCGGCGCCCGTCGCGCCGTGGACGGCCTGTCGTTCACGCTCGGCCCCGGCGACTGCCTCGCGCTCTTCGGCCCCAACGGGGCCGGCAAGACCACCGCACTCCGACTGCTCGCCGGTCTCCTCAAGCCGTCGAGCGGCTCCGCGCGCGTCGCCGGCGCGGCACTCCCGGCGGTCGAGGCACGCACGCGCGTCGGCCTCATCTCACACCGCATCATGCTCTACGACGCGCTTACGGCGCGCGAGAACCTCGTCTTCACTGCGCGGCTCTACGGCCTGCCCGATCCCGACGCCGCAGCCCAGCACGCGCTCGAGGCCCTGCGAGTCGCCGACCGCGCCGAGGTTCCGGTGCGGGCGCTTTCGCGCGGGCTGCAGCAGCGCGTCGCGATCGCGCGTGCGATCGTGCACACACCTGACGTGCTCCTCGCCGACGAACCGTACACGGGACTCGACGAGCAGGGCGGGGCTGCACTCACCGCTCTGCTGCGCGAGCGACGCGATGCGGGGGCCGCACTCATCGTCGTGACGCACCATCTGCAGGAGGGCTTGGCGCTGGCCACCCAGGCCGCCGTGATGCGCGCCGGACGCTTCGTCCGCCACGAACCCGCGGCCGGCATCGACCTCAAGCAGTACGCGGCCGAGTATCGGGACCTCGTCGCATGAGCACGAAGGCGCCCGGCATGCTCGCGGCCGCGTGGCTCGTCGCCCGCAAGGACCTCGCGATCGAGTTCCGCACCAAGAGTGCGTTCCTCTCGGCGATGGTTTTCGCGCTCATCTCGCTGGTCATCTTCTTCTTCGCCTGGGATCCCACAGCCGTCGGGCCGCTTGAACTCGCCCCGGGCGTGCTCTGGGTGACGTTCACGTTCTCGGGCCTGCTCGGCATGCACCGCTCGTTCGCGGTCGAGTCGCAGGAATCGGCCATGGATGCGCTGCTGGTCTCGCCCGTGCCGCGTGAGTCGATCTTCCTCGGCAAGGCCCTCGCGAACCTCTGCTTCGTGCTGGGCGTTCAAGCGGTGGCACTCCCGGCGGTCGCACTCTTCTACAATCTTCCTCTGGGTGCTGCGTTCATCCCGTTGGCCGGTGTGATGGTGCTGGCGTCCATCGGGCTGGTGGCGATCGGCACGTTGTTCGCCGGCATGACCGCGAACACGCGCATGGCGGAGTTGCTGCTGCCGGTGCTGGCGTTGCCGTTCTTCGTGCCGATCGTGATCCCGGCGGCACAGGCCACCGCCGGGTTGATCGCCGGCCGTTCGTTGGCCGACGCGTGGCAGTGGCTCCGGCTGCTGGTCGCGTTCGATCTCGTCTTCGCGTACGCTTGCACCTTCGCATTCCCTTTCACGCTCGACGACTGACGCATGTCCACTTCCGCACCCACCCGTCGTGGCTTCGACCCGATCGCGCTGATCGCCTTCGCGATCGTCGTCACGGCCTACGTGCGCGCCATCTGGTTCACGCCGCCCGAGATGACGCAGGGCTACGCGCAGAAGATCCTCTACGTGCACGCGCCGGCCGCCTGGGTCGCGTTCCTCGCGTTCGGGCTCACCGCACTGGCCGGCGCGTTCTGGCTCTTCCTCAAGGATCCCCGACTCGACCGCTTCGCTGAGAGCTCGGCCGAGGTGGGCGTGATCTTCACCACCGCGGTGCTCGTCACCGGCCCGCTCTGGGGCAAACCGGTCTGGGGCACCTGGTGGACCTGGGACGCGCGCCTCACCGGCACGCTCTTCCTCTGGTTCGTGTACCTCGGCTATCTCGTGCTGCGCAGTGCGGTCGATGAACGCGAGATGCGCGCGCGCTACTCGGCGATCCTCGGGATCCTCGGTGCGCTGCTGATCCCGTTCATCCACTTGAGCGTGTACCTGTTCCGCACACTGCACCCGCTGCCGGTCGTGGCCAACACCTCGGGCATCCAGATGCCACCGGTGATGATCAAGACGTTCTTCCTCGCCTTCTTCGCGTTCACGGCGCTGTACATCGCGTTCGTGCGGGTGCGGATGGCGCTCGCCACCGATCGCGATGCGCTCGACGACGCCGCACACGGAGGTGCCCATGCCGGATAACGCGATGT
>JADYYN010000052.1 GCA_020853635.1 Gemmatimonadaceae bacterium | reverse complement strand
GCGCGTCCTCTACGCGGGACTTAAGTTGCAACGGTGATCCAGACCGAAGCGATCGTCCTGCACGGATTCGACTACAGAGAGACCTCGCGCATCGTCCGCTTGGCGACGCGCGAGGTCGGCGTGGTGAGTGCGCTGGCCCGCGGCGCCAAGCGTCCCAAGAGTCGCTACGGGCAGGGCCTCGATCTCTTCACGAGCGGCATCGCGCACCTCACGATCCACCCCACGCGGGATTTGCACACCCTCACGGGCTTTGACGCCTCCCGCGCCCGCCCTCGACTCGCCGCCTCGCTTCACCGCTTCGCCGCCTCGGCCGCGCTGGCCGAGCTGTGCCTGCGCTTCGGCCCTGAGGACGACAGCGGCGCGATCCACGACGTGCTCTCCGCGGGCCTCGACGCGATCGGAGAGGCGGCTGATGTGGTGGTAGTAGAGCGGACGCTGGCCGCCGGTTGGCGATTGATCGCCGAGCTCGGGTTCGCGCCTTCATTGGATACCTGTGCCGCCTGTCATCGCCCGCTGGACGCCGAGGACGAGGTGCGATTCGCCCATCGGGCAGGCGGTGCGCTGTGTCGACTCTGCGCCGCCCTAGCCCCCGGCGCCCGAGCCCTCCCCGCCGAACCCCGCCACGCTCTGCTCACATGGTCCCGTGCCGAACGGATGGAGGGCATCGAAGGCCCAACCGCACGCGCCCATCTGCGGCTATTCCGCGAGTTCGTCGAAGAACACCTCGCCGACGGCCGCCAGTTGAAGGCCTGGAGCGCCTGGGAGCGCGGCATCGCGTAGGCTTGAGGAAGTGGCAAGCCGAGCGGTTCGCGCGCACCCAGCACAACCCTGACGACGTTTCGGCATCCCGTCCCGCCATCCACGACACGGAGCGCGTCGTTTCGGCGTAGACTGAGAGGCAAGAGACTTGCCCGAAATGTGGTTGTAGCCGTAGTTCCCGCCCCGCCGTTCAAGCCCCGCCGTTCAAGCCCCGCCGTTCCCGCCCCGCCGTCCACTCCCCCCGCATCCCGCATCACCCCCGCGCCGCGTACCGCAGTTCACCACGCATCGCCGTTCCCCCCGCATCCCGTATCATCGCGAAATGATCTCCCCCGACCGCCTAACCGTAAAGTCCCAAGACGCCCTCACCGACGCCATCGCCCTGGCCCGTCGGACCGGCAACCCCTTGGTCAACGACACCCACCTCCTGATCGCCCTCCTCGATCAGCAGGACGGCATCGTCGTCCCCATCCTCCAGAAGCTCGGCCTCCAGCTACCGGCTCTTCGAGAGGCGCTCGAGCGCGAGATCGCCCGCTACCCCAAGCAGTCCGACGCGCAGCCCAGCCTCGCGCGCGAACTCACCGCGGTGCTCGATCAGGCCGAGAAGGACGCCAAGTCCCTCGGCGACGAGTACATCTCGACCGAGCACTTGTTGCTCGCCCTCGCCGATGTGAAGGGCGCCGAGACCGCGAATCTGCTCAAGGCTCAGCGCGTCACCAAGAAGGATCTGCTCGAGGCGTTGCAGGCCGTGCGTGGCGCGCATCGCGTCACCGACCAGTCGCCCGAGAACCAGTACCAGGCGTTGCAGAAGTTCACGCGCGACCTCACGGCGGACGCGCGCAAGGGCAAACTCGACCCCGTCATCGGACGCGACGAGGAGATCCGACGCGTGGTGCAGGTGCTCTCGCGGCGCACCAAGAACAACCCGGTGCTCATCGGCGAACCCGGCGTCGGCAAGACCGCCATCGCCGAAGGCCTCGCGCAGCGCATCGTCAACGGCGACGTGCCGGAGTCCCTGCGCAACAAGCAACTCGTCTCACTCGACCTCGGCGCGTTGATCGCGGGTGCCAAGTTCCGCGGCGAGTTCGAGGAGCGATTGAAGGCCGTGCTCAAGGAGATCACGGCCGGTGAGGGCCAGTTCGTCATGTTCATCGACGAGCTGCACACCCTGGTGGGCGCTGGCAAAGCTGAAGGGTCGATGGACGCCGGCAACATGCTCAAGCCCATGCTCGCGCGCGGCGAGTTGCGCGTCGTCGGTGCGACCACGCTCGACGAGTATCGCAAGCACGTCGAGAAGGATCCGGCGCTCGAGCGGCGCTTCCAGCCCGTGTTCGTCGGTGAGCCCAGTGTCGAAAGCACCATCGCGATCCTCCGCGGCTTGAAGGAGCGCTACGAGTCGCATCACGGCGTGCGCATCACCGACGGCGCCGTTGTCGCGGCGGCCACGCTGTCCAATCGCTACATCGGCGACCGCTTCCTGCCGGACAAGGCCATCGACCTCATGGACGAGGCCGCGTCGCGGCTGCGCATCGAGATTGACTCGTTGCCGCAGGAGATCGACGAGGTCGAGCGTCGCATCGTGCAGTTGGAGATCGAGCGCCAAGCGCTCGCGCAGGAGAAGGACAAGGCCACCGTCGAGCGTCGCACGGCGATCGAACATCAGCTCGCCGAGCTGCGCGAGAAGTCCGGTGGCATGAAGGCGCAGTGGCAGCTCGAGAAGGACGCGTTGGGCAGCGTAGGCAAGCTCAAGCAGCAGATCGAGGAAGCCCGCCATGAAGCCGAACGCGCCACGCGCTCCGGCGACTTGGGCAAGGCGGCAGAGATCCAGTACGGCAAGGTCCCGCAGCTCGAAGGCGAGCTCAAGAAGGTCGAGGAGCGCCTGTCGTCGCAGAAGACCGGCAGCGCCCAGTTCCTCAAGGAAGAGGTCACCGCCGACGACATCGCCGAGATCGTCGCGCGGTGGACCGGTATTCCCGTTACGCGCATGCTCGAGTCCGAGCGCGAGCGCTTGGCCAAGCTCGACCAGGAACTCGCCAAGCGTGTCGTCGGGCAGACCGAAGCGGTCACCGCCGTCGCCAACGCCGTGCGCCGTTCGCGCGCGGGGCTCCAGGACCCCAATCGCCCCATCGGCTCCTTCATCTTCCTCGGCCCCACGGGCGTCGGCAAGACCGAGACTGCGCGTGCGCTCGAGCATTTCCTGTTCGATGATGAGCACGCGATGGTGCGCATCGACATGTCCGAGTACATGGAGAAGCATGCCGTCGCGCGGCTCATCGGCGCGCCCCCGGGCTACGTCGGCTTC
>JADYYN010000051.1 GCA_020853635.1 Gemmatimonadaceae bacterium | reverse complement strand
CGTTCCGCGTCGATGACCCGACGGCGCCGCTGGCGCCGCGTTTCTGCGCTCGGGTGAACACGACCGGAACGATCCAGCTTGAAGTCGATACGCTCGGCGGTGACCCGGAGACGGGGGTGCGCGGCTACCAGTACAGCGTGCAGATCAACGGGGCCACGGTGCGCGCGTTCCCGGCCGGCGGTGCGATCGACCTCACGACCAGCGTGATGCGCACCGGGAGCGCGCGCTTGAACGGCATCACGGTGCCGCAAGGCGGGCGGGTGACGGTGCAGCTTCGCACGGTGAACGGGCACGATCGGGTCAGCACGCCGATCGGGTCGGGCGTCGCCGTGCATGACGTGACGCCCCCGAGCACGCCGACTGGCAGCGCGCGCATCTCCCCCGTCGGCGCGAACTACTTCGTGACGATCGAAGGGACGGTCGCGGTGGATCCGCAATCGACGGTGCAACGCATCGAGTTCGCCATCGGCAGTCGTGAAGGCGCGGACGACGTGAAGGCGTGGAGTGCGGTACCGAGCTGGGCCGCCGGTGGGACGACCTATCGTGCGTACCATGCCGTGCCGGGCGCGAGAGTGGCGTCGCTCACGGATCGTACGCTGTACATCTCCGTTCGCGCGGTGAACGGCGCAGGACTTCCGAGCGGGATCGCACGCTTCCGAGTGGTGGGACCATGAGCACCGTGATCGGCTTTCGTTTCGACCGTTCGTCCTCTGCACTCGGCCGTGCACTCGGCCTTGCGCTCTGCATCGGCGCGGCCGTTGTGCCGGAGGCCGTGCGTGCGCAGGGAGCGCCGGCGCCGGCCGCTGCGACCACCGTCCGCCTGGTGCCCATGCGCATCGCACCGGACACCGTGCTGCTCTACCTGCTCGGCGAACTCCCGCGGAGCGGCACGGTCACGATCACACGCGGCGCGGCCGGCACCGATACCGTCGCGACGATGCGGCTCGCCTCGTTCGTGGCACCGAATGATCTGCGTACGGCCCTCGGCGACGGCTACGACGCGCTCCGGCGCAGCCTGCGCGCCGCGGACGAAGTTGAACTGGCGCGGCGTGTTTCCATGGATGCGTTCTCGCAGACGATGACCACGCTCGTCTCACGGCCAGCCGCGACCGTGCTCGGTCGACTCGTCATCGACGCCGCGGCCCCACGGGGTGTCGAGGTCGTGTATCGCGTGCAGATCTCGCGCGCGGGTGGCGCAGCGGCCGATCGTGAGCGCACGCTGACTGGTCGCGCCCCCGCCGTGGATGCGGGTGTCCGCACGATTCCGGTCCCGACGCGGCTGCGTCTCGAGGCCAACGCCGTGCGGCTTCGTCTCACATGGGCTGAGACCAGGGCCGCGGACGAGTTGCACGTGGCGTACCATGTGTATCGCCGCATCGGTGCCGGTCGCGAGGAACGGATCACGGAGATGCCGGTGGTGCGCCTCGATGCGCGGGTGCCGTTCTTCGAGGATCGCGAGGTGCAGCAAGGGGCGACGTACCGCTACACCGTGCGTGCGGTGGACCTCGCGGGACGGGAAGGGGCCGCGTCGCTGCCGGAGTCGCTCACCGTGCGTGATCGCAGCGCGCCGGATCAGCCGCGCGACTTGGTGGCGGTGAACGAGATCGGTCGGGTCCGCGTCTCGTGGGCGCCGTCCACCAGTCCGGACGTTGCGGGATATGTGATCGAACGCGCCCCCGGTCTGAACAAGCGCTACGTGCGACTCACCCCGCGGGCGATCCCACGGGATTCGCTGGTGTACGTCGATTCCGCGGTACCGCTGCGTGAACAACACTTCTGGCGGATCATCGCTATCGACTCCGCTGGCAATGCGAGTACGCCCTCGAGCAGTGCGACCGGACTGGCGGAGGACAACGTGCCCCCGCCGCCGCCGACGAATGTCACCGCGCGTGCTGTGCAGCGACGCCTCGTGATCAACTGGACGCCGGTGGCCGCGCGTGACTTGCGTGGCTATCACATCTACCGCGGTGATGACTCCACGCGCATGGTGCGGCTCACGCGTGTGCCGTTCGTCGGCCGGTCGTTCATCGACTCCACCACCGACGGCCGCGGCCTGCGCCCGGGCGGCGGCTACACCGTGCGGGTCTCGTCGGTCGACAGCACGCTCAACGAGAGTGCGCCGGTGACCGTGCGTGTCTTCGTGCCTGACGATGAAGCGCCAGACCCGCCGAGCGGCTTCTCGGCGCGTGACGAGCAGGGACGCTACATGGAACTCACGTGGTCGGCGAGCCCGTCGCCCGACGTGCGGTGGTACGTGATCACGCGACGGGACTCCGCTGCGGTCCGCGCCGCGGACAGCGTCCTCATCGCACGAGTGGACGGGCGCACCGGATCGCCATGGTCGCTCCGCGATACGCTGCCCAAGGTGCATGGTCGGACGTACCTGTATGCGGCCACGCCGATCGACACGGCGGGCAACGTCGGGAAGCCGGCCATCGCGCGCATGAGCTTCGCCGAGAAGGTCGCACCGCCCTCGGTGCGGTTCGCGGCCGCGACGCTGCTGCCCAACGGCGCCGGCGTGCGTGTGCGCTGGGAACGCGTGGTCGATCGCGAACTCGCGGGCTACCACGTGTACCGGTCGAAGATCCCGACCGGGAACTTCGAGCGCCGTACGGCGCGTCCGGTGAACGTCCTCGAGTTCCTCGATGCCGGGGCGGACGGCACCTGGTGGTACGTGGTGCGGGCGGTCGACGCATCCGGCAACGAGTCCTCGGCGAGCCGGCCGGTGCGAGGTCTTCCGTGAGCATCCGGTCTCGCGCGTTGTGGCGTGCGGTCTGCTGTCGCATGGGGGGCCGCGCCGTGGTGGGCATCGCACTGCTGATGAGTGCGTCGGTCTCTCATGCGCAGCAACCGACGCTGCGCGCCGTGCCTCGGACGCCGGATGGCAAACCCGACCTCGTCGCGATCGAGCGCATCGTGCGCGCCCGTCCGAGCGACGCCGAGACGCGCGTGGGATTCGCGGCATTGCTGCTGCAGGCCGGCGATACGGCACGCGCCGAGTCGGAACTGCGGAATGCGATGCAGACGTCGGGCATCGATCGCCAGCGCGTCGCCCTCGCGCTCGGTGAACTGCTCGGTGTGCGCGGCCGCTACGTCGAAGGGGACCAGCTCCTGCGCCCGTTCACCGCCGATAGCACGGTGCGACGTTTGCGCGGCCGCCTGCTCCTCGTCGCCGGGGCACGCGCCGGGCGTACCGACGACGCGAGTCGGCTCTGGGAGCAGGCCGTGCAGTTGGATCCGACGCTGGTGGAGGGATGGAACGGTCTGGCGGCGCTGGCGGCCACGCGCAACGATGTCGACTCGGCCGCGGCCATCGTCTCACGTGGCCTGCGATTCAATCCCACCGACGCACGATTGCTTTCGATGCAGGCTTCGCTGCTGAAGACCGACGAGAGCGTCGCCGCGGCGGTTGCCGGGTTGCGAGGCGCGCGTCGGGTGCAGGCGACCGAGGAGAACGGGCTCGCGCTCGCGTCGCTGCTTCGCCAGCAGGGGGATGCAACCGGATTGCTCTCGCTCATCGACACGTTGCTCATGCCGGCGACGCCGGGCCGCGAGGTGTTCCGACTCGCCGCTGATGTGCGACGTCGGCGTGGCGATCGCGCCATCGCGCTGCAGGTACTCGGCCGCGGGCAGGGAATCCACCCGCGTGATGCGATGCTCTTTGCTGACGAGGCGATCGTGCATCGCGACGCGAAGGAGTGGCGCCTGAGCTCGCAGGCCTGGTTGCGCGCGATCGATCGTGCGCGGGACCGCGTGCCACTCGAGTTCGAACTCGCGGAGACGTATGTGCTGGCGGGCGACACGGCGAGTGCGCGCGCGCAACTCCGCCCGCTCGCCGACGTGGAACGGCCGGCGGTCGTCGTGCATCGCGCGGCGCTGCGGCTGCGCGAGTTGGTGGACACCGCTTCGGCGATAACCGCGTGGCGCGCCCGCATGGACGTGGACACCGCCGATGCCGCTGCCATGGTGGGATTGGCTGAGTCACTCGATGCGGCGGGCGATCGAGCGGCCGCCCGCGTCCTGTGGCTGAAGGCGGAACCGTTCGCGCCGAGTGGTCCGTGGCCGGCCTTGGCACTGCGTCGCGACGTGCCGGTGGACGAGTGGCGCCGGTGGACGCGCCGTGCGATGTGGCGAGGACTCGAAGCGCTCGCCGGCGCGGAGCAGCGCGCCCTCGGCGTGCTCGAAGGCGGCACGTCGGCCGAGGCACTCGCGCGCGCCCGCCCCGACCTGGCTGAACGTGAACGCATCATCGCCGCACTGGAGCCCATCGTCGATTCGTTGGCGGCGGACGAGGCGTGGGGGAAGGCCGAAGTGGTGGAGGCGGCGCGTGCCTGGCGCGGTGTCGCCGTGATCACGCGCGCGCTCGCTCGGGCGGACGTGAAGTACGGACGCCTTGAGGCCGCGACGGCGCGCTACGACTCGCTCATGGTCCTGCGGACGGCCGACCCGGCACTGCAGCTGGAGGTGGGCGACTTCTACACGCGCGTCGGCCGCATCGCCGACGCGCGCGCGCTCTACACGCACGCCCTTGAAGCCGCTCCCGAGAGCGAAGCACCGTTCCGCTCGTTGCTGGCACTCGATCGGTCGCCCGAGGGCCTGCAGTCGCTCGAGCAGCAGATCATCCGACTGCGACTTCGTCTGCCGAAGTCGCTGGTGCTCGCGGACCGATTGATCGAAGTCCTGCACCGGCAAGGGCGCACGGCTGATGCGGCCCGGGTGGTGAAGGAGCTCGAGACGCTACGCGAGGAGCGCGGTGTGAAGCCCAGCGTAACGCCCAATGGTGGAGGCGACGCATGAGCACAACATCGAACCGACTGCGCGTCGCGTGCGCACGATCGCTCGTCGGCGCACTCGCGGTCGCCGCGTTCACGTTCGGCGGCGTGTCGCTCAGCGCCCAAGGTACCGGTCTCCCCCCCGAGGCCGGCCCCCGCGGCACCTTCGGTATCCCCGGCGTCCGCATCAGCGGCAATACCGAAATCACCGGCGAAGCCTATGGCGCCAGCGGCATCGACAACCGCCGGCCCGGCAGCTCCTGGCGCGTCGCCATGCGGCCCACCATCACGCTGTTCGGTGAGTTGAGCGCCAGCATGGACCTGCTGCTCACCAACGAGGGCAACGAGTTCCGGCAGAACGTGAATCAGGTGGGGCTGCATCCCAAATGGCGCTGGATGACGCTGCATCTGGGTGACTTCTCGCAGCCGATGACGCCGTATACCGTGCAGGGCGTGCGGGTCCGCGGCGCGGGTGTCGACATGCGCCCCGGTCTGTTCCGGTTCTCGCTGCAGGGTGGTCGCACGCAGCGACCGGTGTTCGCGGGTTCGCAAGGCACCGTGTTCCAGCGCAACCTCGTGGCCGCGACGGTGGGATTCGGTCGTGAAGGCGGCAGCTTCCTCGACCTCAACGTCGTGAAAGCGCGCGATGACATCACGCGCCGCGAACTCGCGCTCTTGATCATCGACAGCACGTTCATCGACACCTTGCCCGGCGGCGCATTCCGCCCACAGATCGGCACGCGACCGCAGGAGAACCTCGTGGCCGGGCTCACGGGACAGCTCAACCTGTTCCGTCGCGCGCTCAGTGTGAAAGGCGAGGTCGCCGCCGCGCTCGTCACCAACGACCTCACCGCACCACTGATCGCCGACTCGGCGCTCACCGGACCCGCATCGGCACTTGGGGACTTCCAGGACGTGCGGCTGAGTACCTCCGGCGACTTCGCGTACAACCTCGAAGCCACGGCCAACGTGAAGCGCGTGCGACTGCGCAGCGCCTACGAGTACGTGGGGCCGGGCTACACCTCGCTCGGGCTCGCGTACCTCATCGGGGATCGCCGCGCTCTGGCGTTCGACGGTTCGTGGCAGGTGCCGGGCGACCGCATCGTGCTACAGGGCAACCTGCGCCGCATGGGTGACAACCTGCTCGGGCAACGCACGTTCACGACCGCGCGCGACACCTATGGTGGTGGACTCATGCTGCGGTTGACGCAGAGTCTCACCGGCAGTGTCAACGTGATGAATAACGTTGTGACCAACGACGCCGTCGTCGATACGTTCGCCGTCGACGTGCGCGCGCTCGCCGTGACCTCGTCGCTCTCGTCCCAGCAACAGATCCTCGGTCTTCGGACCGTGGTGAGCGTGGCGCACGCCTTCCAGAACTCGGTCGACGGGAACACCATCCTCGGCGTACCGGACGTGAAGGCGCAGAACGTCTCGCTGAGTCTGCAGCTCTTCCTCACCGAACGCTTCTCGGTCACGCCGTCGTTCGCCGCGGTGACGAGTGAGCTGGTCGGACAACCGAAGAACCGGAACGTGCAGCTCGGCTTCCGTGCCTCCGGCTCGCTCTTCGAGAATTCGTTGCGCCTCCAGGCGGCGGTGACCAATGCGCGCACCACGCAGGGGCGCGACGTCAATGCCGTCAACGCCAGCGCCACGTGGGACCTGCCGGGCGACGTTCGCATGAACCTCGCCATGCGGGCGAGCCGCTACGCCGCGTTCGGGCCGCAGGTCGCGTTCCAGGAACAGGTTGCGACACTCTCCTTCGCGCGGAGTTGGTGAGATGCGACGCCTGACGCAGCGCTTCACGGAACTCACCGCGGCCGGACTGCTCGTGCTCGGGCTGCTCGCGCCCTTGCGCAGCGTGGGCGCGCAGTTCGACTCCATCCGGGTCGACAGCGTCCGTCCGGGTCCCGGTGAGCGCCTGCTCGACATCGATCCCGTCACGCCCGGGATCCAGTTCCGCTGGTGCATCCGCTACACGCCATTCGGTGGGTCGCAGCCGAGTGGCACGACGCGCGTTGACTCGGCGTCGATCGTCGTGCAGGCCCCGCCGCAGTCGTTCCTGTACTTTGGGTCCCGCGGCGCGTTCGCGCAGGTGAACCAGTGCGGCGCGGCCACGGGCGGATCGAGCGTGATCGGCGACACCGCGACCGTTCAGGAGAAAGGCAGCTACGAGGCCAGCATCGCGGCGACGATCCGCTTCGCGTTCACGCCGAACCCCAACAACACGCCGCCCGTGTTCGCCGGGCAGCGCAGCCGCTTCGTCACACCCATCCACATATTCCCGAGCGCAGCGGTCATCACGATCACAGGCGACTCGGTGCGCACCACCACGCAGGTGCATCAGCTCAGTGTGCAGCACGATCTCGGACCGGGACAGGACATCTATACGTCGATCCGAGGCAAACAACGCGTCGGCGGCGTGGGGTTCAATGCGAGTTCGGGCGACACACTCCGTACCACCGACCAGACGCAGACCGTCATCTTCGATTCGCCGCTGCTCAACGGCCCCACGCTGCTCCGCTACGATGTCTACACTGACTCCGTCACCGGACTCGCGCGCGGTCGCGATCGCGCGTTCGTGCGGGCGGGTGTCGTACCGGCATCGACGATCATCCAGCAGCCGTTCGTGGCGGCGAACCAACCGTACGCGCCGCGCTTCGATCTCTTCGGTCGCGCCATCGCCGGAATGTATGTCCGCATCGCCGCCTGCTCCGGCTGCGACGCCCTGGGTGACTCGGTGCTCGTGGCCGCGGACAGTTCGTGGATCATTCCGGCGGTGGGTTGGCCCACGGCGGGGACGAACACGCTGTCCATCGTCGGGCGCGACAGTGAAGGCTTCACCGATTCCGTCTCGGTGAGCTTCCAGGTTGCCGCGAACGCCGCGCCGGTCGTGCAGATCACCTCGCCGGCCGTGGCACCGCCGGGACCCGGGCGCGACTCGCTGCGCGTCGGCGTGGGCGAGTCGCTCTCGTTCGCCGCCACCGGCACCGATGCCGATGGGACCATCACCACATGGAGTTGGGACTTCGGCAATCAGACGACGTCCACGCTGCAGAACCCGGGGGCACGCAGCTACGCTGCACCGGGGCGGTACATCGTCACCATGCGAGCCGCCGACGACCTCGGCCTCTTCTCCAACCGCGACACCCTGATCGTGAACGTGCGCGTCCGGCCGGTGGTGCGGATCACCGAACCCTCGGACAACGCGAGCACCATCCAGCGCTTCGACGTCGCCGGTCGTGCGACACCGGGCGCGACTGTGACGCTCTCGAGTTGCTTCGGGTGTTCGGCGCAGGGAACCACACGTGTGGCAGCCGGCGATTCCACGTGGCGCTTCAGCGCGGTGAACTTCCCTCCGGCGGCGCAGCTCCAGTCGATCATCACCACCGTAAGTGATACCACCACGTTGACCAGCGCCGACACGGTGCGCGTGACCGTGGTGGCGAACCAGGCGCCCGTGGTCACGCGCCTCTCGCCGAGTGCGGACTCCGTGCGCATCGCACAGGGCGACTCCGTGTTCTTCGCGGTGAACTCCACCGACCCCGACGGCAGTATCGCGTCGCGCCAATGGCGGCGCAGTATCCTCGTGCTCGGCACGGCCGACACGCTCGGGTGGCGCGTGTTCCCGGACACCGGCAACAACGTGCTGGGGTTCCGTGCGGTGGACAACGTCGGCGACAGCACCGTCACACGGTACGTCGTGCGCGTGGTTCCGAATGCGCCGCCCACGGCGACGATCACGTCTCCGTCGGTCGACACGACCATCGCGGTGGGTGATCTCGTCTCGATCCAAGGCGTGGTGAACGACCCGGATGGTGTCGCGAGTCTCCTGTGGAACTACGGCGACGGGCGCACGTCGCAGGCGCCGTCGCCGCAGCCGATCTCGTATCCGGTGCCTGGTGTGTACACGGTGACACTCCGCGCCACCGACGAGTTCGGGCGGTTCGATGTCGACACGTTGATTCTCACGGTGCGCGCCCGTCCGGTGGTCCGTCTCATCACGCCGGCGGGGCAGAGCACACAACCGCAGCGCTTCGACGTCAGCGGTCGCGCGACGCCAGGCACAACCGTGCGCATCGCCGCATGCACCGGCTGTTCGAAGCTCGACTCCACGCGTGTCGCCGCTGGTGACAGCAGCTTCACGTTCGCCGCCGTCGACTGGTCGCAGCCCGGGCCCGCGAACTCGTTGCGCGCGCGCGTGACCGATGCGTTCGGCTTTAGTGACTCGACTACGGTCGTGTTCAGCGTGGCGGCCAATCTCGCGCCGGTCGCCACGATCACGGCGCCTGCGGTCGACACCACCGTGCTCGTCGGCGCTGCGATCACGTTCGCCGGCACCGCGACGGATCAGGACGGTCCCGCGCCCACCGTGCTCTGGAACTTCGGCGACGGCCGTACGGCGACAACACTCACGCCGCCGGCGGTGACCTACGCGACCGCCGGCACGTTCACGGTCACGTTGCGTGCGACGGACAGCTTTGGCGCGTTCGATGTCGACACCGTCATCGTCACGGTGCGTGCGCGCCCGGTGGTGCATGTCATCTCGCCAGCCGGGCAGAGTACACAACCGCAGCGCTTCGACATCACGGGGCGCGCCTCACCCGGCGCGACGGTGCGACTTACCGCGTGCACGAGCTGCTCCAAGCTCGACTCCACCCGTGTCGCGGCGGGAGACAGCAGCTTCACGTTCGCCGCCGTCGACTGGACACAGCCCGGCCCAGCGAACTCGCTGCGCCTGGCTGTGACGGATGCCTTCGGCTTCAGTGACTCGACGACGGTGGTCTTCAGCGTCGCGGCGAACCTGGCACCGGTGGCGACCATCACCGCACCGGCGGTCGATACCACCGTGCTCGCAGGCGCCGCCATCACGTTCGTCGGCACCGCGACGGATCAGGATGGCCCCGTGCCCACCGTGCTCTGGAACTTCGGCGACGGCCGCACGGCGACTACGCTGACACCACCCGCGGTGACCTACGCGACCGCGGGAACCTTCGTCGTCACGCTCCGCGCCACCGACAGCTTCGGTGCGTTCGATGTCGACACCGTCGTTGTCACCGTGAACGCACAAGCCAACCGCGCGCCGTCCGTTACCATCACGCAGCCCGCGGGCACTGCCGTGATCGCGGTCGGGGACAGCGTGTCCTTCGCCGCCACAGCGACGGACCCCGACGGCGACCTGCTCATCGTGCGCTGGACTTTCGCGCCCGGCGACACGGTGCGCGCCACGACGGTCCCGAACCGCCGATTCCTGGCGGCGGGGACGTTCAACGTCATCGTCCGCGCGACCGACCCATCCGGTGCGTTCGCCGAGGATACGGTGATCGTGCAGGTGGCCGGACGCGGCGCGAACGTCGATGTCACCAGCCCCGGCAGCGCCACGCGCGTCGACGGTCATGATGTCGTCTTCGTGCTTCGCGCGATGACCACGCAGGATCTCCGCGCCGACGTCAACGGCGACGGGCGCGTCGATCGTACGGACGTCGCGCTCGTGCGCGCTGCGTTCGGGACGACGGTGCCGGTCGCGCTCAGGAGTGTCCCATGAGAGTACTCGAATCGTCGGCGGCCATGTGGGCGCGCATCCCGACCGGCACGCTCACGCGTCTCCGCGCACGACTGTCGCGGCTCATCGTCGCGTTCAGTGTGATCTTCCTCGGCATCTCCTGCGTCGAAGGCCCCTTCGAGCCCTTCGATCCCTCACGTGACGACCGCGTGTTCCGCTTCCTCGCCGGCGGCGCCGACGGCGTACCGCTCACGGCCCTGACCCCTGGCGCCGTGTTCGGGGACAGTGCGCTTGATGTCGATCTGCGCCTGCGCGACGCACCACGAGTCGCAGCACTCGCCTTCGAACTCGTGCTCGACGGCCCGGTCGTCTCACTCGACACACTCCGCGATGGCGCGTTCTTCGTGCCGGCGGACCGCGTCACGGTGCTGGAGTTCGCGAGTGTTGGCGCCAACCGCTGGGTCGGCGTCGTCGCACTCGACTCGCTCGTACCCGGCGTCGGTGGCAGCGGCGTGCTCGGCACGGTGCGAGTGCGACGGACATCGGCGGTCGCCTTCGAGACGGCGCTGCGATTCGACACTACCACCACGCGGGCCTACGATCCTACGGGTGCGACGGTCGCCATGCGCTTCGCCGCCGGTCGCATCGTCCACAATCCGCGAGCCGTCGCGCAATAACGGGCAATAGCCGCGCTGTAGCCGCGCCGCGCCCGCGCAGCCGCTGCGCATGAATCCGCGCCGCCGCTGCGCATGAATCCGCGCCGCGCAGCACGATGATGCTGCGCGCGGTGCGCGGTGCACCGCGTATCCTCGGGCGTGCCCCTGCTGCTCGCTGCCACGCTCGCCTGGATCGCCGGCTCGCTCGCCGGACTGGCCGGCGCGCCCGTTGCACTTGCGAGCATCGCCGGTGCGATCGCGGCGCTGGCGTTCATCGCTGCAGGTCGGCAGTCCACCAGCGCCGCGTTACTGCTCATCGCGCTCACGGCGCTCTATCTGGGCGCGGACCTCCGCCGCGCCGATCAACGCTGCCGCGCGATCGCAGCGCGCGCAACACAATGGGAGGCCACGCTCCTCGCACCGGCCGCACCGGGCTCCTACGTGCGCGCCACCATGCATCGCGCTGGCGAGACCGCGTGCGATCTCCCCATCGCCATCGCCGTGCGCGGCGGGACCGCCGGCACCGGCGCCCGCGTCGCGATCACTCGCGCGGAGCCCAGCGGCAACGACCGCGGTCTCCTGCTGCGCGAAGCGCGACTCACCCAGCGTACGGCACCCGGCCCGCTCGCGCGCTGGCGTGACCACATCGCCACTTCTCTCGATCGCACCTTCGGCTCCGACGCGCCGATGGTGCGGGCGTTGCTCATCGCCGACACGCGTGGGCTGTCACCTGAACTCCGAGAGCGCTACGCCGACGCCGGGCTCGTGCACATGCTCTCCATTTCAGGCCTGCACGTCGCCATCGTCGGCGGGGCGCTGCTGCTCCTGATGCAGTCTGCCCGGGTGCCCGCCAACGCGGCGGCCGTCGGTGCCGTGACCGTCACGGCGCTCTACGTCCTCGCGATCGGCGCACCACCGCCGGCGGTGCGCAGTGCCACACTTTTCGCTGCCACCACGCTCACGCGACTCCTGCAACGTCCGGTGTCTCCGTGGGCCACGTTCTCGCTCGGCGCCATGTTGCCGCTGCTCGAGCCGCGCACCGTCCTCGACCTCGGCTGGCAACTCTCGGTCGGTGGATACGCGGCGATCGTCGTCTCGGGGCGACTTGGCCGGCGGCTACCGGAGACGTGGCGCGGATGGCGACGCACACTGGCCAAGGAACTCATCGCAGGCGTGCTCACCACGGCTGTCACGGCGCCGCTCGTCGCCTGGCATTTCGGGCGCCTGAGTCTCATCGCGCCCGTGAGCAATCTCGCCGCCGGACCGGTGGTCTCGCTGCTGCAGCCCACGCTCTTCCTCGCGATGCTCACGCCGGAGGGCCCGGCCGCGCGCTTCGTCGCCGACGCTGCCACGCCGATGCTCCGCGCGATGGATGCCGTCGCGAACATCGCAGCGTCCACGCCCGGCGCCGATATCGTCGTGACACCGAGCGCGTGGAGCGCATTGCTCGCCGGCGCGGCGTCGATCGCGGTGCTGGTCGCCGCGTGGAAGCGACATTGGGCGCCACCGCTCACCGTCGCGTGTGCGTGCATCGCCGTGCTCGCGTGGATGCCAGACGGCGCACGACTCCCGTCGCGTGAAGCACCGCAGATGGAGCTACACATGATCGACGTCGGTCAAGGCGATGCCATCGCGCTGCGTTCGCCGCGGGGTCGTTGGGTGCTCGTTGATGCCGGACGCGCGTGGACCACTGGCGACGCCGGTCGTGCGACGGTGATCCCGTATCTCCGCCGCCTTGGCGGGCCACTCGCACTCTTCGTGCTCACACACCCGCACGCGGATCATATCGGCGGTGCCGCGAGCATCGTGCGCGCACTCAAACCCGCCGAGTTGCGTGATGCGGCGTTCGTGGAGGGCAGTACGATCTACCGCGAGTTGCTCCGCACCACGCAGGATGTCGGCACGCGGTGGCAGCGCGTCCGTCCGGGTGAACGCATCGACATCGACGGCATGGGGCTCGAGTTCCTCGCCCCCGACTCGGCGTGGACGGTCTCGCTCCGCGATCCCAACGAGGCCAGTACGGTGGTGCGCGTGCGCTACGGGTCTGTCCGCTTCCTCCTGACTGGCGACGCCGAGTCGGGCGAGGAGCGCTGGCTCCTCGACCGCGATGCCGGTGCCCTGGATGTCGACGTCCTCAAGGTCGGCCACCACGGCTCCGCGACGAGTTCGACCGCCGACTTCCTCGACGCGGTGACCCCCCGGCTCGCCCTGGTCTCGGTGGGGGCGGGGAACACCTATCGCCACCCCAGCGCCGAGGTCATGGCCCGTCTGGTCGGGCAGGGGGCCAGCGTGCTCCGGACCGACCAGCTGGGCAGTGTCATCGTCCGAACGGACGGCTCTTATATAGAAGTGGAGGCCGCCGGGGTCCGCTGGCCCGTGGCACGGGCATTGCCCGGGTTGCAGTGACCCGGCCACCTTTCCGGGGTCGCTGTCCCACGCAAGCAACGGAGTCGTTCCGTGGTCAAGAATACCGCCACGTCGGTCGTCACCATCGAGCGCTACATCATCGAGCAGGAGCGCCTCTATCCCGAGGCCACCGGCGAGCTGTCGGGCGTGCTCTATGATCTGGCCTTGGCGAGCAAGATGATCGCGAACAAGGTCCGACTCGCCGGACTCGCCGACATCCTCGGCGCGCAGGGCACCGACAACGTGCAGGGCGAGGCGCAGCAGAAGCTCGACGTCATCTCCAACGACATCATCAAGAAGGCCGTCGACCACGGCGGTCGCTTGTGCGCCATGGCGTCGGAGGAAGAGGACGACATGATCCTCATCCCGGATCGCTTCAAGCGCGGGAAGTATTGCCTGCTGTTCGATCCACTCGACGGATCGTCCAACATCGACGTGAACGTTCCCGTCGGTACCATCTTCTCGGTGCTCAAGAAGACCTCGCCCGGTGTAGAGGCGAAGATGAGTGACATGCTTCAGCCCGGATACAAGCAGGTCGCCGCGGGCTACGTGATCTACGGCTCCAGCACCATGCTCGTGTACACCACGGGCCAGGGTGTGCACGGCTTCACGCTCGATCCGTCCATCGGCGAGTTCCTGCTCTCGCACCCGGACATGCGGATCCCGCCCAGCGGTCGGTATCTCTCCGTGAACGAAGCCTACGAGCAGAACTGGACCGAGCCGGTGCGTGCGCTCATCCGTCGCTACCGCGGCATGGATGGCAAGCGGCAGGCGATGAACGGTCGGTACATCGGATCGCTCGTCGCAGACTTCCATCGTAATCTGCTCGGCGGCGGGTTGTTCGCGTATCCGGCGAACACCAAGAGCCCGCAGGGCAAGCTACGTCTCCTGTATGAGTGCAATCCGCTCGCCTTCATCTGCGAGCAGGCCGGTGGTGCCGCCACGGACGGCAAGCGTCGCATCCTCGATATCGAGCCCAGTGAGTTGCATCAGCGCTCGCCGTACTTCGTGGGCTCCAAGAACGACGTGGCGATCGCGGAAGAGCTGCTTCGTGGCGACTGAGTCCGACGAGCGGTTGTCGCCGTCGGGAATCCCGATCGCGCCGGTGTATCGCCCGCTCACCGGTGACGTGCCGCCCACGCTCGGCGAGCCGGGCGCGTTCCCGTTCACGCGCGGTGTGCAGCCGTCGATGTACCGCGGTCGTTTCTGGACGATGCGCCAGTACGCGGGCTTCGGCACCGCACAGGAGACCAACACCCGCTTCAAGCTCCTGCTGGCGGCAGGGCAGACCGGCCTCTCCACCGCGTTCGACCTTCCCACGCAGATGGGACTCGACTCCGACTCGCCGCGCGCCTTGGGTGAAGTGGGGCGCGTGGGCGTGGCGATCGACACCGTGGAGGATCTGCATCTCCTCCTCGCCGACCTGCCGCTCGACAAGGTCTCCACGTCGATGACCATCAACGCGACGGCTGCGGTGCTGCTCGCGATGTACGTGGTCGTCGCCGAGGAGCGCGGAATCCCGCGCGCCAAACTCAGTGGCACCATCCAGAACGACATCCTCAAGGAGTACATCGCGCGCGGGACGTACGTGTACCCGCCGGAGCCCTCGCTCGCGCTCATCGCCGAGACGTTCCGATTCTGCGCGGCCGAGGTGCCGAGCTTCAATCCGATCTCCATCTCGGGGTATCACATCCGCGAGGCCGGTGCGACGGCGGTGCAGGAGCTCGCGTTCACGTTCGCCAACGCACTCGCGTACGTGCAGCGTGCGGTCGACGCCGGTTTGGCGGTCGACACGTTCGCTCCGCGACTGAGCTTCTTCTTCGCCTGCCACAACGATCTGTTCGAGGAAGTCGCCAAGTTCCGCGCCGCGCGCCGCATGTGGGCGACGCTCATGCGTGAGCGCTTCGGTGCCAACGACGCGAGCTGCAAGCTGCGCTTCCACACGCAGACGGGCGGGGTGACGCTGCAGGCGCAGCAGCCGCTCAACAATGTGGTGCGTGTAGCCGTGCAGACCTTGGCCGCCACACTCGGCGGCACGCAGTCGTTGCACACCAACGGGTACGACGAGGCGCTGGCGCTGCCCACCGCGGAGGCTGCGACCCTCGCGCTCCGCACGCAGCAGATCGTCGCGTACGAAAGTGGCTTGGCGCAGACGGTCGATCCGCTCGCCGGCAGCTACTACGTGGAGCAACTCACCGATGAGGTGGAGCGTCGTGCGCTCGAGTTGCTTGCGCGCGTCGAGGCACTGGGCGGTTCGTCACCGGCCATCGAGGCCGGGTTCTTCCAGGACGAGATCGGTCGTTCGGCGTACGAGTATCAGCTGTCGGTTGAAGCAGGGCAGACGGTCGTCGTGGGCGTGAACAAGTTCTCCGATGGCGAGGCGCCGCCGATCATCCCCGCGCCGGACTTCGCGGCCTTGGAGCAGGGCCAGAAGGAACGTCTGGCGGCGGTGAAGGCCAAACGTGTCGCCGCGGACGTGCAGCGCACACTCGCGGCCATCAAGGCGGCCGCGCGGGCGTACGCCGCGCCCGGCGCCTCGCGCAGCCCGCTCATGCCGCTCGTCATCGACGCGGAACGCGCCCGCGCGACGGTCGGGGAGATCTCGAACGTGCTGCGAGATGTATGGAGTGAGTACAGGCCGGCGTAGCCTCGCTCGGCTGCGCGCACGCGCGTCCGCCGGGTCCCTCTGCCGCGCCGTGCACCGACTCTAGATTGGAGGCGTGTACGCCACCTGCCTCCACTGCCACGCCCCACTCGGCGCGAACGAGATGATCGAGCACTTCCCGGTGGGGAAGCGCTTGGCGTTCGACCAGGCGAACGGGCGGCTCTGGGTCGTGTGCGGGGTGTGCCGACAGTGGAACCTTTCGCCGCTTGATGAGCGATGGGAAGCGATCGAGGAAGGCGAACGGCTTTTCCGCGACACGCGCCTTCGCGTTTCCACGGATCAGATTGGCCTGGCGCGACTGCGCGATGGGACCGAACTCATCCGGATCGGCGCCCCCCAGCGGCCGGAGTTCGCGGCGTGGCGGTACGGGGAGCGGTTCCGCGCCCGGTGGGCGCTGCGGGGACGATTGACCGCGGCCGCCGGGGGTGTGCTCGCGTTGTACACGGGTATCGGCGGTGCCTTGCTGATCAAGCTCGCCTTGCCGCCAGCGCTCGCCGTCGCAGGTGCGAAGATCCTGTCCGACGCACTGCACATGCAGAAGAAGGTGACGATGCTAGAGCTGCCGGGTGGGCCGCGCGCGGACCTGACGCAGGCGCACGTGGAGTCGATGCGAATCATCGCGGATCGTGAGCACGAGCAAGGCTGGCAGCTGCGCGTTCGTCATCGCCCGCTCGGACGGCTCCCGCGCGCGTTCAAGCCGGATGACCCGGAAGTGGTCTTCCGCGGTGCCGACGCACGGCGTGTCGCGTCGAGGCTCCTGCCGCGCATGAATCGAACGGGTGGCCAGCGCGAGGTCGTCGCCGACGCGGTGCGCATCCTCGACGAGGTCGGAACGCCGGATGCGGTGTTCCGTCTGGCCAGCCGACACGACCCCGACAGCGGACGGCTTCGGCATGAGGATCGTCTCGCACTCGAACAACGCGCGGAGGAGGGCGAGATCACCTCCGCGTTCTCCCGGCTCCGCACGCCACTCAAGCTGGCCGCCGAGATGGCAGCGCACGAGGAACTCGAGCGCGCCGCGCTCGAAGGCGAACTCTCCGAGTTGCAGGAACGTTGGAAGGAAGCCGAGGAGATCGCGGCGATCTCCGACACATTGACGCTGCCTCCCGCCGTGCTCGAACGTCTGAATCGCCTGCGTCTCCGGCTCTGATCCCGTGTACGCCACCTGCCTCCACTGCCACGCCCCACTCGGCGCGAACGAGATGCTCGAGCACTTCCCCGTGGGGAAGCGCTTGGCGTTCGACGCGGCCAAGGGCCGGCTCTGGGTCGTGTGCCCGAACTGCCGCCAGTGGAACCTCTCGCCGCTCGACGAGCGCTGGGAAGCGATCGAAGCGGCG
>JADYYN010000050.1 GCA_020853635.1 Gemmatimonadaceae bacterium | reverse complement strand
CGGTCGGTAGCCGCGTCGCCGTCGCCGTCACGCTCGGCGACGTCGTCGGCTCGACCGGCGGCATCCAGGGCGACCTCGAGTTCGATCCGTCGCGCCTCACGTACATCGGGCAGTCGCCGGTCGGCGACGCCATCACCATCGTGAACGACAAGGCCGCCGCCAACGGCGAGCTCGTCTTCACGTCGTTCAACCCGCGCGGCGTCGATGGTCGCGTCGCGATGTTCGTGTTCGAGACGAAGAGCGCGGATTACGCCTCGTCGCTCAGCTACGAGCACAAGCTCGCGGTCGCCGGCAACGGCGATCTGCGCAAGCTCAACGTGCAGGTCCGTCGCGACGTGATCGCCGACGGCTCGCTCAGCGTGCCGTCCGATGCGCGTGACCTCTCCATCGCCGACTGGGCCGTGCTCGTCGGCGCCGAAGGCACCGGCGCGCCGATCGCGCTGCGTCCGGGCGAGTACCGCCTCAACCTGGTCTACGGTGACGTCGATTTCGACGCGTCGGTCGGCCTGTTCGACTACCTCGGCGTCGCGAACGCCGCGGTGGGCAATGACCCGATCATCGTGAACACCGATGGCCCGGCGACGGATGTGGACCTCGTCATCGCCGGCAACGTGTTCCCGGAGAACACCGCGGGCGCCTGCGGCACGGAAGCCGACGGCAGCCGCGTGCTCGACCTGTTCGACTACCTCGCGATCGCGAACGAAGCCGTGGGCCTCAATGAAGCCTGCGTCGGCGACGTGATCCCGGGCCGTGGCGCGCTCCCGACCACGCGTCAGAGCCTCACCGCCACCTCGTCGCCCGACCTCATCGTCGGTGCGGGCGAGACGCTCACGCTCACGAACGACCGCGTGTGGCAGCTCGAAGGCATCCTCCGCGTGCAGGACGGCGGCATCCTGAACATCCAGGCCGGCACCCGCGTCGAGGGCCTCACCAATGCGGCCGAGACGCAGGCGATCTTCATCGAGCGCGGTGGTCAGATCTTCGCGAACGGCACGCTGCACCAGCCGATCGTGTTCACCTGCACCGCCGAGCCCAAGTTCAAGGGCTGCTGGGGCGGCATCTTCGTCGCCGGTCGCGGCACGGTGAACCGCGGTGACGCGGCCATCGGACCCTCGCCCGACGGCTGCAACCAGCGCGTCGGCGAAGGCAACGCGCCGCGCTACGGTGGCTGCAACCCGGCCGACAACTCTGGCGTGATCCGCTACGCCATCGTCGAGTACGGCGGCAAGATCATCGGCTCCGACAACGAGCTCAACAACCTGACGCTCGGCGGCGTGGGCTCCGGCACCGTGGTCGAGTACGTCCAGGCGCACGGTGGCTCGGATGACGGCATCGAGTTCTTCGGTGGCGACCTCTCCACCCGCTACCTCGTGGCGACCGGCAACGACGACGACCAGTTCGACGTCTCGTTCGGCCTCCGCGGCGACCACCAGTTCGTGATCCTGCAGTCGGATGTCGGTGCGGCCAGCAATGACTCGAAGGCCATCGAAGCCGACGGCAACGAGCCGGCCCCGGGCTTCGCGGACCTGCCGCGCACGGCGCCGCGCCTCTGGAACTTCACCATCATCGGTAACCTGGCCTCGCGCACGCAGAACGCGGCGATCCACATCCGCCGCGCGAACGGCCTCAAGCTCTACAACTCGCTCGTCGCGGGCTACGAGATCGGCGTCGACTTCGACGACGTGCTCACCTGCGATTCGTTCGACAGCGGCATCCCGGTGATCAGCAACACCACGTTCATCGACGTGCCGAACCTCGGACAGAACGACGGCTCTGACCCGCTCTGCGGCACGGCCACCAGCACGACAGAGGGCGAGGAACAGTACGTCCGCTCGTTCGCCTCCAACCGCGAGATCACTGGCATCGCCAGCGTGCTCGTGAACGGCTTCGACACCAACCTCCCCGACTGGCGCATGCTGCTCGTCGGTGGTCAGCCGGCCGAGGGCAACACCTTCGCCGCGACCAACGGTGCTGTGGCGACGAACTACCGCGGCGCAGTGGCTCCGGTGAACACTGCCGGCGACATCCCGTGGTACTCGGGCTGGACGCGTCCCTTCCAGTCTGCGATCGTGCCGTAATGTCAGCACCTGACCTGAACGGACGTCGTCTCGCGACGACGTCCCTCCGGTCCCTGATCGCCGCCGCGCGGATTCGCGCGGCGGCGGTCTTGCTGTGCAGTACCGCGTTCGTGGCGTCCTGTAAGGACACGAATGCGCCTCCGGGCCCGCCGTATCTGGCGATCGTCACGGACCTCACCACGTGGCCCGGCGCCGCTGCGCCGACTCGCGTGTCGTATCGGGTGCGAGAACTCTCGGGCACCATCGGCATCGACCGCCGACTTCGGATCACACCGACCGATACCGTCATCATCTCCGTCCCTCCTGCCTCGTATCTCATCGAAGCGGTGGACCTGCCGGCCAACTGCATCCCACGCAACGGGACCGACCGCGGCATCGTGCTCGGCCCCGACGACAACACGGGTCTCGTGCGCTATTCCATCACGTGCCGCGGCCTCCTCAGCATCGCCGCGCTCACCGATGGGTGGGATGCGGACAACAGTTTCATCTACCGCGTCCGCAACGAGAACGGCGGCGAGTGGACAGGCGTCGTGCCGGCCAACGACACCATCGTGCTCAATGATGTGAGTAGCGGTGCGCTCGAGATCCAGCTCGCTGGAATCGCACCGAACTGCCAGGCGATCAACGACGGTGGGTCGCGTCTCTCGGTGGATCTCGACCCGATCGGCGGAGCCGCGCTCGTGTTCCGCATCGCGTGCTCAGCGCAGGCCCGCCGACCGCGTATCCTCTCGCTCGTCAGCGGGTACTCGTTCGGCTCCAGCATCTTCACGTTCCGCGTGATCGATCCCGACTCGGACCTCGATGGCTACGTTTGGGACATCACCGACTGCCTCGGTAACAGCATCCTGCCGGAGAAGCGCGAGCGTACACGCCGCGGATTGCGCGGTGGTCGCGGCGCACTGAGCGACACGCTCACGGTCGTCGGCGCGTTCGAAGTCGGCCTCTCCTCCGCCGAGGTCGCCAACGCGTGCACGGAGGTCCGCGTGTTCGACTCGCAAGCCAACATCAGCGAGATCGTCACGCACCGCATCGGGAGCGCGACCGGGTTCGCGCCGTCGGTGCGCTTCTTCAATGCACGACTCGAAGGCACCCTTCTCGTGCGCAGTATCCTCGAAGCCAGTGACCCGGAACAGGATATCGTCGGGCACTTCGTCGCGGTGCGGCTCCGCGATGGCGCGTTGGGCGGTCAACCCGACGGCACGCCCGACCTCGGGATCATGGACCCGCTCGGATACCTTGGCACTTCGGTGGTCGATATCCCGACGACGGGACGCATCAAGTGGGACGACGTCTACGCCGTGATCGTGTACCTCATCGACAAGAACGGGAACGTCCTGCGCGTGGAGGACTCCGATGTCTTCAGGTGAGCGCGGCCGGATGCAACTCCTGCGACGGTGCCTGGCACTCTCGGCGGTGGCGCTCGGCGCCTGTAGCGGGGACGGCCCGACGCCACCGCCGGCCACGGCCGCCTGCGACGGCTCGACGATCGACGTCCGCACATTGGCGCTCGGCGACGGCGTGACGATCACCGGCGCCGACGTGGCGTGCGTCGCGCTGGCCGGTGCGGGAGCGGAGTACGTCGTGATGCCACAACTCACCGGCAGTTCGCTCCCGTACGGAGGCTACAGCTTCCGCCTCGGCGACCCGGCGATGATGGAAGCGTCCGCGTCGGCTATTATGGCGATCGCGCCCCAGGTGGACGCGCGCGAGATGTTCGGCGCAGGTCTCGCGGAGGACAACGCGCAGGCGACGCTCCACGGCCGTATGCGTGCGCATGAGTCGGCGGCGCCGCGCGGCGCGTGGAGGTCCGGCGCGAAGTCCCGCGGCGTGACTGATGCGCGTACCGCGCACGCGATCGGCGACCCGGACAGTGTCCGCGCCTTCAGCGTGCTCAACACGCTCGCCGCCACGCCGAGCTTCTCCACCATCGGGGCGGCACTCGCCTACGCGGGCGACAACGTCCTGCTCTACGTCGACACACTCGCCGGCACGGCCTTCACGGCGCCCGAGCTCGCGGCGATGGGCGCGCTCTACGACGATGCCCTCGTGCCGGCCATGTACGCCCAGTTCGGCACCGGGTCCGACATCGACGGCAACGGCCGCGTCCTTTTCGTGCTCTCGCCCACAGTGAACGCGATGGTGCCGGCGTCGCAGTGCGCGGTCACCGGCTACGTCCGCGGCTTCTTCTACAGCCATGACCTCACGAGCCAGGCCGCGACCTCCAACCAGGGCGAGGTCTTCTACGCGTTCGTCCCGGACCCGACCGGCCGCTGGAGTTGCGCGCACACCAAAGCCGACGTCGATGCGAACCTCGCCCCGACGTTCATGCACGAGCTCCAGCACATGATCTCGTTCGGCGAGCACGCGATCGAACGCAACGGCGTCTCCGAGGAGCCGTGGCTCAACGAAGGCCTGAGCCACATCGCCGAGGAACTCGGCGCGAAGCTCTTTGAAGCGCGCTACCCGGCGCCGAGCGGACGCACGAATCCGACGCAGATATTCCCTGACTCCGCGTCGCCCTACATCACGCCCAATCTCCTCTACTCGTACCGCTACCTGCTCACGAGCACCTTCTACTCGCTCACCACGTGTGCACCAGGCACCTTCTGCTCACTGGCGGAGCGCGGCGGCAGTTGGCTCTTGCTGCGTTTCATCGCGGACCAACAAGGCGACGCGGTGCTCAAGCGTCTGGTGGAGAGTCCGCTCTCGGGTCGCGCGAATCTCGAGGCCGTCACGGGCCGCAGTACCGCGGCATGGCTCGGCGACTTCGCGCTCGCGGTCAACGCCGACAGCATGGAAGGACGGCCCCGCGACCTCGCGCCGCCGGATCTGCGCTTCTCCTCACGGAACCTGCGCAAACTCTACCGCGCGCTGTTCGAAGCGTACGGGATCGGCGGCGGCGTGGGGCGACCGTTCCCCATCGAACCGCTGCCACTCGCGCCAGGTGCGGCTGTCACGGGCAGCATGCGGCCGGGGTCGTACGCCGCGTATCGTCTGCGCACCACGTCCGACACACCCGTGGCGCTCGTGCGCTTCGTCGGCGCAGACGGGGCGCCGTTCAGTCAGGAGTCCGGTGCGCAGCTCGCGGTGCTCCGGCTGCGCTGAGGCCTAGCGCGCTCGGACAACCGCGCGCAGGATTCAGCCGATGATTCCTACGAGTCCTCGGGATCCTGGCAGTCCTCGCCGTCGAGCGCACCTCGTGTCACGGCTCGTACGAGTCGTCCTGCTCGTCGGCGGCATCACCGACTCCGCAGCTGCGCAGAACATGCGCAATCCGTTCCTGCCTGATCTCTCGGACCCCACCACGAGAGCGTGCGTGGCCACGCTCGACAGCTCGCGGTTCGAATCGCAGGTCGTATCGCTCATGACCATGGAACGGCGGAACGCCAGCACCGGCGCGAACACCGCGGCGTTCTTGATGGTTGAGGACCTCGGGAACGAGGTCCGTCGGCAACTCGGTGCGAGCGAAGGACAGGTCCCGCAACTCCGCGGACAACTCCCGTGGACGGCTCTCTGGGGTTCGATGATGGTGGTGCTTGAGCCGTCGGGGCGCGCGCAGGCGATTCCACGGGTGATCCTCGCGGCAGAGGACTCGCTCGCCGAACCGGGCTCCGCCCTGCTTCGACGTGCACTGCAGCAACTCGTGGATTCGGGCTCGGTATGGCCGTACGACGCGCTGTTGTTCGTGCGAGACACGGTCCTCATCACGTTCGAATTCCCTGGAGCGATCGACCAGCCGCAGTTCGAGAGATTCATCGCGATCGCGCGCGTCAACGTGCCCGTGTTCGGCTTGCGCGCCCCGCGCCAGCGTCCAGTCAATGTGGACATCGCCAACATCAAGGACCTGCCGCCCTATCCGCGCGAAGCTCGTCGTGCCGGTGCGTTCGCCGACGTGCTCGTCCGCTTCAACTTCGACGCACGCGGCCGACCGATCGCCAACAGCCTCGTGGAGGTTGCACCCTCCGGCCGGGATGAACTCGGTCCGTTCGATATCACGGTGGTGGCCGGCGCCATCAGCATCAACGAAGCCACGACACGCTTCAATCCGCATCCGGCGACGGCGACCGAGCGCGCGTCGTTCTTCGAGACACTCCGGAAGTCAGTGCCCAAGCTCGCCTTCAGTCCCGGCTACATCGGAGAGTGTGCATTGCCTCGCCGGGTCACCATGCGCTTCTCGTTTCGGATGCCCTAGCGGCTAGAACCGCACCCCAAGCGCATCACGGAACGCACCGGCGTCGCGCCAGCGGTCCTGCGGTTCCTTCGCCAGTCCTTGGTCCAGCACCTGTGCGATCCCCACCGACACCTCGCCGCGGATCGAACTCGCGAGCGGCGGATGCTCGGTGAAATGTGCGACCATGAGTCGCGCGCCGCGGTACTGCGAGAACGGCGCCTTCCCGGTGAGCATCTCGTAGCCGAGCATCGCCAGCGAGTAGACGTCGGCGCGGGCATCCGCCGGATCGTCCCCGATGAACTGTTCCGGCGCCATATATCCCGGCGTCCCGACGGCGAACCCGTGTTGCGTCAGCCGCCCGTTGCTCATCGCGATGCTGCGCCGCATCTCGCCCATCGAGACGCCGGAGCTGCGACGCAGGCTCTCCAGCCGCGCATGCGCCACGCCGAAGTCGGCGAGCATCGCATGCTCCGACTGGAACAGCACGTTCTCCGGCTTCAGATCGCGGTGCACGATCCCCTCGCGGTGCGCCATCGCGAGCGCGTCGGCGATCTCGTACAGGGCCCGCAGTGCGTCCTGCACCGGCAGCGCACCCTGCGCCTTCAATCGCGCGGCGAGTGAGTCGCCACGGATGAACGGCATGACGTACCACAGCAGGTCACCCACGTGACCGGATCCGAGCAGCGGCACGATGTGCGGATGCTGCAGCACGCCCAGCACCTGGATCTCGCGCCGGAACCGCTCGGACTCGATCGCGCCGGCGAGATCGGGCGGCAGCAGCTTGATCACGACTTTGCGCGGCGCCGCGGCGTCCTGCGCGATGAACAGCCGACTCTGCCCGCCCGACGCGAACTCGCGTTCGACTTCGTAGGCGGAGCCGATAGCCTCCTGCAGCCGGCCGATCAGATCCTCGGTCATCGACGTGAAGCTACCGTCAATCCGTGCGCGATGCGAGCCACGCGCGCACCGCCTCGGCGTGCCCCTCGTGGTGGACGTCGCGCCACACCTGTTCGATCCGCCCATCCGGCCCGATGACGAAGGTGGACCGGACCACGCCCATGTAGTGCTTCCCCCAGAAGAGCTTCTGATGCCAGACGTCGTACGCTTGCGCGATCAGCGCGTCCTTGTCGGCGAGCAGCGGGTACGGCAGCGATTGTAACGACTTGAACTTCGCGTGCCGACGCCACGTGTCGGGCGAGATACCGAGCACGGCCGCACCCGCGGCCTTGAAGCGCGGCGCGAGGTCGCGGAACTCGCATGCCTCCACGGTGCATCCCGGCGTGCTCGCCTTCTGGAAGAAGAACAACACCACACGTCGGCCGGCGAAATCCGCGAGCGAGACCGGCGCCGCGGTCTCGTCGAGCAGCGAGAACGGCGGCGCCTTCACGCCGGGTACGATCTTCGAGGCGTGTGGAGGCTTGGCCGACTTCTTCGCCGCAGGCTTCGTCGGAGGTTTCGCCGCAGGCTTCGCCGCAGGCTTCGCCGCCGCCTTCGTTCCCGTCTTCTTCACACTCACCCCTGCACTCCCCGTTGCGTGTTCACCCACACCTCGAACACCTCCGCCGTCGTCTTCTGCGGCGTGTAGCCGAACTCCGTGATCAACCGCCTGTTCGACAACACCGGACGATAGCGCAGGAAGTCGACCTGCTCCGGTCCATAACGCCCCACGCCCAGCATCCGTGCCAGCCCGAGCCCCGCCTTGAGCGCCCACGCCGGGATGGTGATGGTCGGCTTTCCCAGACGGCGTGCGAGTTCGTGCACCGTGAGCCGACCACTGCCCGCCACATTGAAGACCCCTGCTGCGGAGCCAAGCACACCGTGCGTGATGATCGCCGCGACATCGCGGTCCCATACGAACACGAACGGGGAGTCGCTGCCGCGCACCACGATCATCCGTCGGCGTTCGAACAGCGCCGTGATCTGGTTGCGCGTCGTCTCGCCCAGCACGGTGCCGATGCGCAAAACGAGCTGCGCCAGCTGCGGATGTGACACGCGGTACGCCGCGAGCATCTCCTCGACCACCCGCTTGTGATGCGCATACGCGAACGAATCGGTCGCGCGCAGCGGATCATCCTCATCGATCCACTCGGGGTTGTCCGCATGATACCCGTACGCGGCGCCCGAGCTCGACACGGTGAGATGACGCACTCTGGCGGCCAGGCAGCTCTCCACCACGGTCCGCGTCCCGTTCACGTCGATGTCGTAGTCACGCGCACGGTCGCGCGTGCTCTCGAGCACCGACGCGAGGTGCACCACGTGGGTGATCTGATGCTCACGCAGGACGTCCTCGAGGGCACGGTCACGCACGTCGAGCGCGAGCACCGGGAACGCCCGGTCGCTCCGCGCGCGCAGGTCGGTGCCGATCACGAACGCACCCTGCGCCACCAGCTGCGCGCCCACATGCCCACCGATGTACCCGCCACCTCCGGTGATCAGCACACGCGGCGCGGCGCTCATGCGACCACCGGCGGACGCCGTCCCCACCACGTCGTGAGGAGCAGCCCGGACACCAAGTGCCACACACCCCAGAACGCCGTGATCAGCATCATCGACCCCGCCGTCGGGAAGAATGTGAACAGGATCGCGAGTCCGAGCGCAGAGTTATGGATGCCCACCTCGATGATCACCGCCCGACGGTCCGCGTCCGCGAGTTTCGCCGCGCGCGCCACCGCCCAACCGATGCCCAGCGCCATCGCGTTCTGTCCCACCACCAACCAGAAGAAGTCGCCGAACCGCTCGACGAACAGCGCCCGGTTCTCCCAGAACGCGCCTCCGATGAACGCGAGGAGGATGAGCAGCGAGAGCGTTCGGAGCGGCCGTTCGGCGCGCGCCACGAACCCCGGCGCACGCATGCCCACGAGCATCCCCGCCAGCATCGGCAACGCGAGCACCAGCGCGACCTGCGCGAGGATCCCGCCCACCGGGATCGCGATATCGGACAGCAACTCGCGGGTGCGCGGATTGAGCCAGCCGTACAACGCGAAGTTGAACGGGGTCAGCACGGTCGCGGCGAGACTCGATACCGCCGTGAGACTCACCGACAGTGCCACCGTCCCGCGCGCACGCCACGTGAGCACGTTCGACAACGCACCACTCGGACACGCCGCCACCAGGATCATGCCGAGCGAGAGCGCCGGATCGACCTGCAGCACCCACGTCAGCAGGCAGGTGAGCGCCGGCGTCAGCACGGCCTGCGCGGACAACCCCGCGACCGCACCCGCAGGCTGTCGCCATACGCGCACGAAGTCGGCAGCCCGCAGGTCCAACGACACGCCGAACATCATGAACGCGATGATCGCGTTCAGCACCACCAGCCCCGACGGGTCGAACGCGAGCGGGAGTGCGTCGTTCACTGCGAGGACGGCTGGCCGGGCGACACCACGAGCGGACGCAGCTCGCGACCTAGCGCCGCCGTCAGCTCGGTCACCGCACGGCGATAGCTGTCCTTGTGCACGTAGTACGCCATGCGGTCGAGCTTGAGGTATCGCATGCCGCCATCGAGCCGCTCACCCGCACGCGCCGACACCACCCGCTGCAACTCCAACGCGGTTGCAGAACCCTCACGCACTCCACGCAGGTACGTCGCCACCAGACGCGCCTGCTCCGCGCGCCCCTCCCACCCGAGCCCGGCGGCTTCCACCATGCCCATCACGAACAGCGACGGCGACCTCGGCGTGAACACCTTGAGATAGAGCTGCGGCGCAGCCTTGTCCTGCGGCCAGTTGAGCCACGCCCGATCGATGTACGGATAGTCGAGATCGTACCCGGTCGCTTGCAGGATCACATCGTACTCCGCCGACGACCCATCGGCGAACGTCACGCGATGTCCGTCGACCGCACGCACGTCACCGCGTGCGCGGATGTCGCCATGCCCGAGATGATGCAACACGAGCGAGTTCACGACCGGATGCGATTCGTAGAGTCGGTAGTCCGGGTCGGGCAGGCCGTAGTCCGACGGTTTCCCCATCAGCAGACGGATGAGCAGCGCATCGACGCGCTGCTTGATCGCGCGCGGGAGCTTGATCCTTCCGCCGATCGCGTCGGCCGGACGGCCGCGCACGAACTTCGGGACGAACCAGTAGCCGCGTCGTACGGAGAGATCGACCGACGCCGCGTGATGCACTGCGTCCACCGCGATGTCCGCACCGGAGTTCCCGCACCCCACCACCAACACCCGCTGCCCCGCGAACACGCTCGGCGACTTATACTCGGCCGAGTGCAACACGCGACCGGCGAACACGCCTGGCAACGCCGGTCGATGCGGATGATGCAGCGTCCCGCTCGCGATCAGCACACCGTCCACGCGATCACGACGGCGCACACCGGCGTGCTCTACATCAACGAACCAGCCGTCACCATCCGGCTCCACTCGCAGCACGCGCGTGTCGAACGCGATGTGCGGTCGCAGCGCGAAACGATCGGCGAACCCGCGGAAGTAGTCGCGCAGCTCCCGGTGATGCGGATACGGCGCGACCGTGTCACGCATCGGGTACTCCGCAAACTCGGTCATCCGCTTGGACGAGATCAAGTGCGCACTCTCGTAGACCGTGCTGTGCGGATTCTCGATGTCCCAGAGTCCGCCCACATCGCGGTGCGACTCGTACACCCGGAACGGGAGCCCGGCCTGCTGCAGGGCCCGCGCGGTCGCGAGCCCCATCGGTCCCGCGCCGATCACGGCGTACATCGCGTCAGCCGAGTGGTTCGCCGCCCATCAGCGCGGCCATCACCGCTTTCTGCACATGCAGACGGTTCTCGGCCTCATCCCACACGCGGCTCTGCGCGCCATCGATCACATCGGCGGTGACCTCTTCCCCACGATGCGCCGGCAGACAATGCAGGAAGATCGCGTCCTTGCGCGCGCGCTGCATCAGCGGGGTGTTCACCTGGAAGTCCTTGAACGCCGCCGCGCGCACGGCGTGCTCTTCCTCCTGCCCCATCGACGCCCACACATCGGTCGTCACGACATCAGCGCCCGCCGCCGCCTCGAGCGGATCGCGCAACAGCGTGACCCGTCCGGTCGACTGCGCTCGCGCGAGGATCTCCGGATCGGGATCGTATCCCACCGGGCACGCGAGCCGCAGCTCGAACCCGAGTCGGTACGCGGCATCACACCAGCTGTTGGCCATGTTGTTGCCGTCGCCGATCCACGTGATGCACTTGCCCTCGAACGTGCCGAGGTGTTGCTGCACCGTGAGCAGGTCCGCGAGGATCTGACAGGGATGCTGCAGGTCGGTGAGTCCGTTGATCACGGGCGCGCGTGAGTACCGCGCGAACTCCTCCACGTCGGCATGCGCGAACGTGCGGATCATGATGCCGTCCACCATGCGGTCGAGCACCCGTGCGGTGTCGTTCACCGCTTCGCCGCGCCCGAGCTGGACGTCGCGCGGCGTGAGGAACAACGGGTGCGCGCCGAGCTGCCACGCGCCCACCTCGAAGCTCACACGCGTGCGCGTCGACGACTTCATGAAGATCATCGCGAACGACTTGCCGGTGAGCGGCTTCGCCGTGTACTCCCCGCGCCGCATGCGGTCCGCCAGACGCAGCAGGCCGTGCAGTTCGCGTTCGGAGAAATCAGGGATCGCGAGGAAGTCGCGGCCTTCGGTCATGTCGACTCCGGCGCGCAGGCGCTACGCGTCCAGGTGGGGAGTTTATCAGGGTTCGCCGCGCTGGCCTCGGGGAACTGTCTCGAGAGTGCTTGGCGTCGGACGGCGATACTGTGGCGCGCGCTGAGGAGGGTGTCCTTGCCCATGATCGACGCCCGGGCGAGCGAAGCCGACAGCGACCAGCCCTCGCCGCGATCCCACTCGGCGACGAGCAGCGAGAAGCCCGGGCCCTCGAGCCGCACGCACGAGGCATCGACCGCAAGGCCCGCCTTGATCTCACGGAGCGCGCTACGCCACGCCAACAACGCAGACGAATCACTTGGCCACCCACGCGAGGCTTCGATGTACTGCACCGGCGCGTCTTCGTCCGGCCACGCGCCGTCGCTGCCATCGAAGCCCACGAGCGCGTAGAGCACGTCGAACGAACCGATGGTCTCCCGAAGTCCCTCGAACGGCGCCGGTTGCGCCTGTTTGCGGAACGCGCGCACGCCACCAGAGCGCAGGGCGGCGACATTGATGCCGCGAAGCTCCTCGAACGGCGCGATACCCACCGCCAAGTCGGCGGCGTCGCGTCGGTCGCTGCATCCCAGAGTCATCACCAGCACCCCACCGATCATCACGGCTCGCGTCCCGGTCATCCCATGCCCTCGTTCAGAGGATGTACTTCCGGAGGTCCTCGTCCTCGGCGATCGCGCTCAAGCGCGCCCGCACCACCTTCGCGTCCACCACCTCGGCGGCGGTGCCACGCTCCGGGAGTTCGTAGAGGACCTCTTCGAGCAACGTCGTCATCACAGTGTGCAGACGTCGTGCACCGATGTTCTCCATCCGCGAGTTCACGCGCGCAGCGATCCGCGCGATCTCCTCGATGCCGTCCGGCGTGAACGTCAGCGTCGCGCCCTCGGCCGCCACCAGCGCCGCGTACTGCTTGGTGAGCGCGTGCTCCGGCTCCGTCATGATCCGCACGAAGTCGCCCTCGGTGAGCGGCTTGAGCTCCACGCGGATCGGGAAACGACCCTGCAGCTCCGGGATCAGATCACTCGGCTTCGACACATGGAACGCACCGGCCGCGATGAAGAGCACATGGTCCGTCTTCACCATGCCGTACTTGGTCTGCACGTTCGACCCTTCGACGATCGGCAGCAGGTCGCGCTGCACGCCTTCGCGCGAGACATCGGGTCCTCCGAAGTCGCCCTTCCCACCCGCGATCTTGTCGATCTCATCTAGGAAGATGATGCCCATCGACTCCACGCGCTCGAGCGCGTCGGCGACCACGTCATCGAGGTTGATGAGCTTGTCGAACTCCTGGTCGAGCAGGATGCGCCGCGCCTCGGACACCGGCACCGTGCGCTTCTTGGTCTTCTTGGGCAGCAGCTCCGAGAGCATCTCCGCGAAGTTGTTCATCCCTTCGGGCGCGCCCTGCTGACCCATCGCATCCATCATGGGCGCAGGCTGCTGCACTTCCACTTCCACTTCGCGCTGCTCGAGCTGGCCGTCGCGCAGCAGCTGCTTGAGCTTCTCGCGCGTGCGTTTGTGCCGCTCGCGCGCGAGCTCCTGCTCCTGCGTCACGTTGCCCTCGGCACTCGCGACGAACACGCGCTGCGCATCACCGCCGGGCGACACACCGGCTGCCGGCTCCGGCGCGGGCGCCGGCAACAGCAGGTCGAGCAACCGTTCGTCGACGCGGTCGTTGGCGAGATCCTCCACCTCCGTCTCGCGCTCCGTGCGCATCATGTCGATCGCGCTCTCCACGAGATCGCGGACCATGCCCTCGACGTCGCGCCCCACGTAGCCCACCTCGGTGAACTTCGACGCCTCCACCTTGATGAACGGCGCGCCCGACAACTTGGCCAAGCGACGCGCGATCTCCGTCTTCCCCACGCCCGTCGGGCCGATGAGGATGATGTTGTTCGGCGTCATCTCCTCGCGCAGGCCGTCCGGCGCGCGCTGCCGCCGCCAGCGATTGCGCAGCGCGATCGCGACCGACTTCTTCGCCTCGGCCTGGCCCACGATGTGGCGATCGAGTTCGGCGACGATCTTGCGCGGTGACAGGTCCGCGAGGCGCGCGAGCGCCTGTTCGGTACGAGGAGACGCCATCAGCCCGTGGGTTCGACGACGGTGATCTGCGTGTTGGTGTACACGCAGATCTCGCCCGCGATGGTCATCGCCCGCTTCACGATCTCGGCGGGCGGGAGCGTGGTCTCGCGCGCCAGCGCCCGCGCGGCCGCCAGCGCGTACGAACCGCCGGACCCGATCGCCAGAATGCCGTCATCCGGCTCGATGAGTTCGCCGTTGCCCGAGAGCACGAAACCGTGGTCGCGGTCCACCACGATCAGCAGCGCTTCGAGCCGGCGCAGCGCGCGGTCCGAGCGCCACTCCTTAGCGAGTTCCACGGCGGCCTTCGGCAGATTCCCCGGATGCCGCTCGAGCTTCTCCTCAAACTTCTCGAACAACGTCAGCGCGTCGGCCGCCGCCCCGGCGAACCCGGCGAGCACACGCCCGCCCTTGAGGGCCCGCACCTTCACGGCGCCGGACTTCATCACGGTGTCGCCCACCGACACTTGGCCGTCGCCGCCGATGGCGACGCGGCCGTCGCGGCGGACGGCGAGGATGGTGGTGGCATGGAAGGTCGGGAGCGGCATTCGCGTAATATATAGGCGTGACGACCTCCACAGAGCGGGACGGACCGCGCCGCGACGCCACCTGGGCCTTGCCCCTGCTGGCGCTGCTCACCGTCCTCGCCGCCCTGCAGCGGTTCCCCGCGCGCACGCACGAAGGCCTCTGGTTCGACGAGGTCTTCACGGTCGTCCTCGCGGTGCAGGATCACCCGGCACTGATCGACCGCGCACTCGCAGACCAGACCAACCCACCGGGCTTCTACCTCCTCGCGTGGGTCTGGACGCGGCTCGGCGGATTCGATCTCGAGTGGCTGCGGACACTCCCGGCGCTCGCTGGGACGCTCGTGGTGCCTGCCGTCGCGATGCTCGCCCGACAGCTCGGCGTGCACTGGCGGGGCGCGCTCCTGGCCGCCGTGATCGCGAACGCGAGCCCGCTGCTGCTCGCGATGTCGCTCGAATTGCGCGCGTATGCACCGCTCGCGCTGCTCGCGGCGGTCTCCTCCGCACTCGCATTGCGGCAAGCCGCGCGCCCGCGCGAGTCGCTGCGCACCGCCGCGCCGCTCGCCCTCACGCAGTTGGCGTTGGTGTCACTGCACTACTTCGGCGCCCTCGTGGTGGTGGGGCAGTGCGCGGCGTTGTGGTGGACCGACCGGCGGCGCCTCTTCCGCGCGGTACTCACGGCGCTCCCGGCCGCGCTCATCGCCGTCGCGTGGGTTGCGCTCGTGTTGAGCCGTGCGGGCGACGCCGTCGTCGGCGGGAATGCGACGTGGATCGAGCCAGCCGACTTCGCGCGCCTGCGCGGATTCGCACCCAGTGTGCTCGGCACGCTCGGCCTGCCTGCCGGCAGCATCCTGTCCACGACGCTCCTCGCCGCGGCGATCGTGCTCGCCGCATGGCAGGCGCTCACCGCCGCGTCGGTCGGAGCACCCGCGGACGAAAGTCCGTCGACCGCGGCTGGCACGGATGCACACGCGCGCGCCCGCTGGCTGCTCGCGCTCGGCGTGCTCCCGCTCGGACTCGTGTTCGTCGCGAGCTCGCTCGGCCCCCGCTCGCTCTGGGTGCCGCGGTATCTGATCGTCGTGCTGCCCGCACTCTGCATACTGCTGGCCGCACTCACGGACATGCCCGCGCGCCTCGCACGCGCGGCCGCGACCACCGCGCTCGCGGCGTGGGCGCTGCTCGGCGGGACGCACGATGCCGCCGCCCGGGCTCTCAAGCCGGACTGGACGCGCATCGTTCGCTCACTTGCCGGCGAGGCTCCCGCGACGGTCTGTACCAACGAATCGTACGTCGCGCTCCCACTGCGGTATCACGCCGTCCGCGAGGCGGTGCCGCTCACGGTGCTCGACTTCCGGGACTGCGCGGCACAGCGCCGCGGTGATCGGGCCATCCTGCGCGCCGAGACGGTGGCGTCACTCCAGGGACTCATTCAGGCCGGGGCCGTCGTTGGCGCCGGACGTTCGCTCACCGAGGCCCGACCCGCTGTGGATATCCGCCGACTACGCTGGCCGCCCCGCCCCGACGCCCGCGACTGAGATCGCGCTCAACCGTTCGATCGCACGCGACGCCTCGGGGTGCGACGTCATCAGTGCGCGATATCGCTGTTCGCTCGCCTGCAGCGCCCGGGACTCCGGCACCAACTCCGCGAACGTGCGACCCATTCCGGTCACGTACGCGCGCAGTTCCTGCTCCATCGCCATGCCGAGCCAGAACCGATGCTCCTCAAGCACGCTCCGCGTCTGCTCGGCGTAGGTGAGCAGCACGGTGGCGTTGGGCTCCATGTCCTTCCGGATCCGCTGCTGCGCCGCCGCGTCCACCGGCGCTGCACTCACCGTCAGCAAGGCCTGCATCGCCGACTCGAGGTCGTTGGGCGCGCTGTCCGGCAGTCCGCCGTGTCCCGCCCGACGTCCTTCGGCGATCAACAACTCGCACAAACGACGTGCGTGGGCGAGGCAGGCGCGCTCGTACGCCTGGATCTCGCTGTCCATCTCGGCGAGCACCTGTACCTGCCGCTTCGCGACCTCGGCCGCGACGGCCTGATACGAGCGGAAGTCGTCGGCGCGGCGCAATCCCTCGCGCCCTCCGCTCGCGCCGGTCCCGACGACCGATGGCGACGCCACCGCGGCGGCGCGATCACCGCGCACGGAGGAAAGCAGCGCAGTGCGCAGCCAGTACGCGAGCGCCACCTGCACCGCCACCAGCACGGCCACCGCGAGTACGAGTTCCGAATCCATCGAATCACTCCGTCGTAAGGCGAGACCGTCGGCAGCGCGTCGACCACGCGCCGCGTCCGCGCAGGTCACGCGCGCGGGTGACTCGCGCGATGAACGTGTTTGAGTCGCTCCACCGACGTGTGCGTGTAGATCTGCGTGCTGGAGATGCTCGCATGACCGAGCAACTCCTGCACCGCGCGCAGATCGGCACCCTGGTCGAGCAGATGCGTCGCGAACGTATGCCGCAGCGCGTGGGCACTCAAGCCCGCCCCTTCGTCCACCTCGCGCAGTCGCGCGACCACGGCGGTGTGCAGGGCCTTGGGACTCAATCGTTTGCCGCGCGAACTAAGGAACAGCGCGGTGCGATCGCCGCCGAGCCCCACCTGCGCCATCAGCGACTCACGCGCGCGTTCGTATTCGCGCAGCGCACGTTGCGCGGGACCGCCCACCGGCACGATGCGCTCCTTGCGTCCCTTGCCACGCACCTTCACCAGTCCGCCGAGCAGATCGAGGTCGCTGCGATTGATGCCCAGGAGTTCCGCGCGACGCAGCCCCGCGGTGTAGAACAGCTCGAGGATCGCGCGGTCCCGCACATCGGTGAACCGTCCCGACTGCGCCCGCGTCTCCGCCGCCTGAAGCATCGTGTGCGTCTGCTTCACGTCGAGATGTCCCGGCAGGTACTTCTCGAGTTTGGGGGCGCCCACCGCACGCGCCGGGTTGGTCTCCACGAGGTCAGCGCGGTGCAGAAAGCGATAGAAGCTCCGCACCGCCGACAACGCACGCGCACTCGAACGCTTGGAAAGCCCCCGCCGCGCGAGATGCGCCAGCCATGCGCGCATGGCGAGCCGATCGACTTTCTCCCACGCGACGGTCTCGGTGCCCAGGTGCTGCGTGAGGAACGCCTGGAACCCCGCGAGATCGCGACCGTACGCGCTCACCGTGTGCGGCGAGACGTCACGCTCCTTCTCGAGATGCCGAAGGAACTCCGCGACGTGATCCTCCACCGCGCGCACCATCCTCTACCGACCGTGACGCGGGGTGACGGTCTCGCCGAACGCCGCACCGAGCGACGACAGGTACGAGTCGACGGTGCGGTGCGACCCGCGCAGCTTGAAGAAGATCCGCAGGAACGGCGACTCCACGAACCGCTCCTCCGCCAGCCGTACCTCAGTGCCGGCCGAACCTTCGAGCACGTCGATGGAGAGCGTCCCGCCCCATTTGAGCGGCGCGTCACCTTCGCTGTTGATCACCCGCAACTGCACCTCCCGCGGCGGGATCGACTGCGTCACCTCGACGGCCACCAGACCATCGGCGCCCATGTTCTGCTCCCACGACTCGCGGCGCTTGCCACGCAGCGGGCGCACCGACTTCACGTCGCTCCACCACGCGGGATACCCTTCGATCGAGCGCACCACGCGGAACACCGAATCCGGGCGCGCGGTGAGCACGATGCTGCTGCGCGCGGTGCTCTCACGTGGGAGCCCGCGGCCATAGAAGAACGCCCCGCCGCCCAACACCACGGCGAGGATGATCAGCTTCTTGAGGACCCCCACAGGACAGCCTCAGCGAACAGGGGGACGGACCACGTCATACCTCTGACGCCAGTCCTCCAGCTCCTGTAACGACCGTTCGGCGTAGCGCTCGCGCTTGACCTGCTTGTCCCGGGGCGGATCGGCCAGCTCCTCGAGGAGCCCGAAGTTGGCGTTCATCGGCTGGAAGTGCGCCGGGTCGGCCTCCCGCAGGTACCGGTAGAGGGCCCCCAGCATGGTCGTAGGCGGCGGAACCACGGCCTCCTGACCCCTGAGCAGCCGGTCGAGGTTGATGGCCGCCAGCAGCCCGGTGGCGGTGCTCTCGGTGTAGCCCTCCACCCCCGTCAGCTGCCCCGCGAACAGGGTCGTCGGGGCGTCACGAAGTGCCAGGTGCGGCGCCAAGGTGGCCGGCGCGTTCAGATACGAGTTCCGGTGGATGCTCCCGAACCGCAGGAACTCGGCGTTCGCCAAGCCCGGGATGAGCCGGAACACCCGCGCCTGCTCCGGCATCCGGAGCCGCGTCTGGAAGCCCACGAGATTCCACATCCGCCCCGCGCGGTCCTCGCGCCGGAGCTGCACCACGGCCCACGGCCGCCGGCCCGTGCGCGGATCCTTGAGCCCCACCGGCTTCATCGGCCCGAAGCGCAGCGTGTCGTGCCCGCGGCGCGCCATCTCCTCCGCCGGCATGCAGCCCTCGAAGTACGGCACCGCGTCGAACTCGTGCGCCGTGAACTGGTCGGCGGTCGTGAGCGCCGCCATGAACGCCTCGTACTCCGCCTTGTCCATCGGGCAGTTCAGGTACGCACCGCCGTCAGCGTCGCCGCCTTCCATCGTCTCCTTGTCCCAGCGCGCGGCGCGGAACGCGATCGATTGATCGACCGACTCGATCGACACGATGGGCGCGATGGCGTCGTAGAACGCGAGCGCGTCGATCCCGAGCCGCCCACGGATGGACTCGGCGAGCGCCGAACTCGTGAGCGGTCCGGTGGCGATGATGCCCGGGTCGGGAAGCGTCGTGACCTCACCGCGCTCCACGCGGATGTTCGGATGTCCCATGACCCGCTCGTGCACGAACGTGCTGAACACATCGCGATCCACCGCGAGCGCGGAGCCCGCCGGCACACGCGCCGCATCCGCACCCTCGAGGATCAAGCAGCCCAGCGCACGCATCTCGGCCTTCAGCAGCCCGTGCGCGTTGGTGACCTCGGTGCTCTTGAACGTGTTGGAGCAGACCAACTCGGCGAGTCGGTCGGTCTGATGCGCGGCCGTGCGCTGCACGGGACGCATCTCGTGCAGCACCACGCGGTGGCCGCGCTCGGCCAACTGAAAGGCGGCCTCGCTTCCGGCGAGGCCGCCTCCGACGACATGGACGTCAGCCATCAGCTCACCCCGCGAGAGATGCGGCCTCCGCCTCGGCGTCCGCCCCTTCCGGTGCCTCCACATCCCACTCGTTCTGGCACTTGAGGCACTTCCGATAATGACCGCGCGTCTTGTTGCTCTTGGCCTCGGCGCCCTCGAACCCGCACTCCGGACACTTGTCCTTCACCGGCTTGTCCCAGCACACGAAGTCGCAGTTGGGATAGTTCTCGCAACCGAAGAACGCCTTGCCGCGCTTCTTGGAGCGCCGCGCCGCGATGTCCCCGCCGTCCTTGGGGCACTTCACCCCGGTCGGCATGGACTTGGTGCCGCGGCACTTCGGGAACGTCGAGCAGCCCAGGAACTCACCCGAGCGCGAACGACGCACCACCATCGGCTTGCCGCACTCAGGGCACGGATAGTCCGTGAGCTGCGGCGGCACACGCTCGCCCTTGAGCGGACGCGTGTACTTGCAGGTCTTCGGATGGTTCTCGCAGGCCACGAACGGCCCGAAGAAGCCGCCCTTCGGGATGAGCTTGCCACCATCCAACGGACAGCGCTCCGTCTCGAGCGCGGAGAGATCGTGCGCCTCGCGGATGAGCGCCTCGGCATCCACCGACGCGATCTTCTTCTCGAACGGCGCCCAGAACTCGGCCAACACATCACGCCACTTGAGCGTGCCCTCCTCGACCTTGTCGAGCTCTTCTTCCATCGATGCCGTGAAGCCCACGTCGAACTCCCGCGGGAACTGCTTCACCATCACCTTCTCCACCGACTCGCCGAGCGAGGTGGGGAAGAAGCGACGCTGCATCAGTTCGGCGTAATGCCGCTCCGTGAGCGTGGAGATGATGCTCGCGTACGTGGACGGACGGCCGATGCCGCGCTTTTCGAGCTCCTTCACGAGCGACGCTTCGGAATAACGCGGCGGCGGCTCGGTGAAGTGCTGCGTGGGATCCACCGAACGCACCGGCACGCGCTCCCCTGCCTCGATCGCTGGCAGCGCCTGCTCGTCCTCGAGCGCCTTGGAGTCGCCTTCTTCGCGCGCTTCCTTGTACAGCGCGAGGAAGCCCTTGAACTTCACCACCGAGCCGGTGGCGCGGAACAAATAGCGCCCGAGATCGAAGTCGACCGTGGTGGTATCGAACACGGCCGGCGCCATCTGCGACGCCATGAAGCGCTGCCAGATGAGCGTATAGAGCTTGAGCTGCTCGGGCGACAGGTACTTCGCCACCGACTCCGGCGAACGCGACGGATCGGTCGGACGGATGCCTTCGTGCGCACCCTGTGCGGCGTCGTCCTTGCCCGCCGGATAGAGCCGCGGGCCGTCGGCGAGGAACTCCTTCGGATAGTGCGCACCCAGGTACTCGCGCGCCGCCGCGGCCGCCGAGTCGGCGACACGCACGTGGTCGGTGCGCATGTACGTGATGAGACCCACCGAGCCTTCGGACTTCCCGAGCTCCACACCTTCGTAGAGGTTCTGCGCGAGCCGCATGGTGCGCTTGGAGCCGAAGCCGAGCTTCTTCGCGGCTTCCTGCTGCAGCGTGCTCGTCTTGAACGGGGCTTCGGGGTTCTTGCGACGCTCACGACGCTTGATGTCGGTGACGTCGAAGTGCTTGCGGCCCTTCAGATCGTCGATGATCGCCTTGGCCTGCGCCGCGTTGGCGATCTCCGGCTTCTCGCCGTCGAGATGATGCAACTTGGCCGTGAAGCCCTGGCCCTGATGCTCCAGCGCCGCCGCGATGGTCCAGTACTCCCGCGGCACGAACGCACGGATCTCACGCTCGCGCTCCACGAGGAGACGCAGCGCGACCGTCTGCACACGCCCGGCCGAGAGACCCTTCTTGACCGTCTTCCAGAGCACCGGGCTCGCCTTGTAACCCACGAGCCGGTCGAGCACACGACGCGCCTGCTGGGCATCGACCTTCTTGTTGTCGATGTCCTTCGCCTCCTTCAGCGCCTTCGCCACCGCGTCCTTCGTGATCTCGAAGAACAGTGCGCGCTTGATCGGCGGCGCGTTCTTCCCATTGATCTGCTGCTCCACGTGCCACGCGATCGCCTCACCCTCGCGGTCAGGGTCGGTCGCGATGAATACGGCCTTGGCCGTCTTCGCCGCACTCTTGAGTTCGGCGACCGTCTTCTCCTTGCCCGGGATCGTCACGTACTGCGGCTCGAAGCCGTGTTCGGTGTCGATTCCGATGTTCTTCACCGGGAGGTCGCGGATGTGGCCCACCGTGGCCTTCACCGCGTACGCGTTCCCGAGATACTTGCCGATGGTCTTCGCCTTGGCCGGCGACTCGACGATGACGAGCGACTTGCCAGCCGCCGACCGGGCCGCCTCCTCGTCATGCGGCAGCTCCGGCTCCACCAAGACCTTCTTGGCGCGGGCCGTCTTTTTCGCCGCGGACGTCGCGGGGGTCTTCTTTGCCGCCTTCTTGGCGACCTTTTTCTTTGCTGTGGCCATAAGGACGGCTATCCTAGTCCCCGATTTCCTGTGAGGCAAGCGCAACTATAGAGGATACCACCTGGTCAGGTGTCATCGAATCGACGCTAACCGTATGCTGGCATTGCAGATACAGCGGATTTCTGCGATGCGCCAATTCTGACAGTTTTTTCGCCGGATCGTCCCCTGCCAGCAGCGGGCGACCCTCAACGGCGGCCCCCATCCGGGCCAGCGCCACCCCCGCCGAAACCGCCAGGTACACCCCCGTCGCCTCCCTGCCCAGCAGTGCCCGGTTCGCGGCATCCTCGATCCAGCCACCCCCAGGCGCCAACACCACCGGACGGCCGCCGGGTGCCAGGAGGGCCCGCGATTCCGCGCGCTCCAATGCCCGGAACGCCGCCTCGCCGTCCCGTGCGAAGATCTCGGGGATCGTCCGGCCTGCCGCCCGCTCGATCTCCGCGTCCAAGTCCACGAACTCGCGCCCGAGCGCCTGCGCCACCCGCGGCCCGACCGTGCTCTTCCCTGCCCCCGGCAACCCCACGAGGACCAGGTGGCGCTCAGGCATCACGACTCGCCGCGCGCGACGCGATCCGCGCGAGATACGCGTCCATGTTGCGCCGCATCTCCTCGAGCGAATCTCCGCCGAACTTCTCGCACATGGCGTCGGCGAGCACCAGCGCCGTCATCGCCTCGGCGATCACGCCCATGGCCGGCACCGCGGTCACATCGCTGCGCTCCGCCGCCGCATCAGCGCGCTGGCCGGTGCGCACGTCCACCGTCTCGAGCGGCCGCATCAGCGTGGCGATCGGCTTCATCGCCACGCGCAGGAGCAGCGGCTCACCAGTGGTCATGCCGCCTTCGAGTCCGCCCGCGCGGTTCGTCGCTCGTTCCACGAAACCGCGACGCGCCGCGGTCGCGATGTCGACCTCCGCACTGATCGGTGCGATGGCATCGTGCACCTGCGACCCTTTGAGGCGCGCCGCCGCGAAGCCGATGCCCATCTCCACGCCCTTCACCGCCGGGATAGAACAGATCGCCTGCGCGAGTCGCCCATCGAGTTTGCGGTCCCACGCCACGTGCGCCCCGAGGCCCACCGGCAACCCGCGCACGACCACCTCGCAGATCCCGCCGAGGGTGTCACCATCCGCCTTGGCTGCATCGATCCGCGCGATCATCTCCGCCTCGGCCTTGGCATCGAGGCAGCGCAGCGGCGACGCATCCGCCGCGGCGTTGATGTCCTCAGGCCAGTCAGCGCGCGCCGCGACCTCGACACCGCCCAAGTGCACGAGATGACTTCCGATGCGCACACCGAGCACCTCGAGCAGACACCGTGCGACCGCTCCGGCCGCCACTCGCGCCGTGGTCTCGCGCGCCGAGGCGCGTTCGAGGATGTCACGCGCGTCGTCGCGGTCGTACTTGAGCAGACCCGTGAGATCCGCGTGCCCGGGTCGCACGCGCGTGAGCTGGCGTTTGCGACCCGCGTCGGTTGAGTCTTCCGGCCGCGGCGCCGGATCCATGATCTCCTGCCACGCCGTCCAATCGCGATTGCGGATCAGCATCGCGATCGGCGATCCCAAGGTCTCACCGGCGCGTACACCGGAGAGGAACTCCATGCGGTCCTGCTCGATCTGCATGCGCCGCCCGCGCCCGTAGCCCTGCTGCCGGCGGACGAGTTGCGTGTCGACGTGTTCGGCGAGGAGCGGCAGCCCGGCCGGCACGCCCTCGACGAGGGCGACGAGGGCGGGGCCGTGCGATTCGCCGGCGGTGCGGAACGTGAAGTGCGGCATGGACTGGGGAAGCTAACGGGAACGACCGCTGAGGTCACCGCGCAGAACACCGAAGGAAGTACCGAACGACGCACCAACTCAAACACCGACTGAAACGACGCGGGCGGTGCGCGGGATCACCCGTGCACCGCCCGGTCCGCTCTGCCGATCACTCGGCCGAACGCTGGATCTGTGTCGCTTACGGCCGCACCGCGCGCACCACTTCGCCTTCATCGACGATGTGCGGCGTAACGAGGATGAGCAGGTCCTGCTTGCGCTCTTCCGTGCGCGTCTGGCTGAACAGGCGGCCGACGTACGGCAGGTTCATGAGGTAGGGGATGCCGCTCCTGGTGCGGATCACCTGCGTCTGCGTGAGGCCGGCGATGACCGCCGTCTCGCCATCGGCGACGAGCACTTCGTTCTGTGCACGGCGCTCGTTGATCGACGGACCGGCCTGCGTGATGCCGATGAGCGACTGCTGCACCGCCATGATCTCCATGGAGATCTGTCGGTTGGCGGTCACGTGCGGCGTCACCTCGAGCGTGATACCCACTTCCTGACGCGCGATCGTCGCGGCCATCTGCTGGATCTGGCCAGGGACCGGCGGCGGCGTGAGCAGGTAGCCGAAGTCCTGACCGGCGAACAGCGTCGCCTTGCGGTTGTCGATCGTCGTCGTGCTCGGCTCGGCCTGCACGTCGGAGAGTTCCTGCGTGGAGAGCGCGTCGAGGAACGCGGAGAGGCGGTAGTCACCGGCGATGACGCTGGCGACCAGGTTGAGCGAGCCCGTCTGACCGAACTGGCGGTTGGCGTTCGCGACACCGAAGAACGCATCGCCGCCCAAGACCACGACGTCGACGTTCGGGAGCGGCTGACCGGTGTTCGGATCGGTGCAGATGAAGAGGCGGCAGTAGCGGCCGTTGGACGTCGCCGAGGAGTTGGAACCCACGTCGTACGAGAGGCCCAGCGCTTCCGTGCCCGTGCGGTCCACCGAGATGATCTTGGCGCGGATCGCGATCTGCGGCGTGCGCACATCGAGGTCCTTGGCGTAGCGGACGAGCTCCGGCAGACGCGACACCGACTCGGTGATGATGATCGTGTTGGTCTTGCTGTCGATCGCGACCGTACCGCGACCGCAGTTGCTGGTCGTCGGTCCGGTGGCACCGCTACCGGCCGGTGCTGCGCCAGCGTCGGCCGGAGCCGCACCGGCATCCGCCGGCGGCGCCGACACATCGACGATCTCCGACGAGCCACCGGAGGCACCCGACGAGCAGGCGGCCATGATCTGCCGGATCGTCACGGCGAGCTCGCTCGCCTTGGCGTAGTTGATCGGGATGACTTCGGTGACGAGCGGCTCTGAAGCGACGCGCGCCGCCAGGTTCTTGTAGCTATCGACCGTGATGATGCCGGTCGAGTCCTCGACGGCCGAGAGACCGTAGGACTGGAGGATCTTGGAGAGCGCGATGTCCCACGGCTGCCCGACGATCTCCGCGGTGACGCTGCCGGTCACCGTCGACCCGGTCACGAACGAGCGGCCGGACACCGACGAGAAGAACGAGAGGACTTCGCGGATCGGCACGGCGACGAACGAGAAGTTGACGCGCGGCTCCTGCGACTGCTGCGGCGCCATCTCACGCGAGGCGATGTACGGCTGGGCCTTCGACTCGAAGCGCGGCGCGGCAGCCTTCGACTCGACTGCGGGCTCCGGGCGCACCACATCAGCGGGCGGCGCGTCGGCGACGACCGCCGCAGCACCACCGCCCCAGTGGGCGAAGGCGTCGGGACCGGTGACGCTCACGCGCAGCTCACCCTCGCCCGAGACGACCGTGTATTCACGGGCGGCGTCGAGGTCGAGCACGAGACGCACGTAGCCCTTGTTCTGGGCCAGTCGCACGTTGGTGATGCCGGCGCGCGAGACGCGGTCGTACGCCGGAGCGCGCAACTGCATCGTCGCGCCGGCGATGTCGACCACGATCCGGTGCGGACCGGTCAGCGTGAAGTCGGTCACCTGGATGGCGCCGTCGAATGACAGCACCACGTCGGCGCGTCCGGCTCCCGGGACCACACGCACGGCGGTCACGGCCGCTTCGCGAGCCGCGTCGCGCACGACGTCGCGCTCGACCGGTGTGGCGTCGACGCGCGGGGCGCCGACCAGGAGTGTGCCGATCGCGAGCGCGATCAGCGAGATGTTGCGCCTCATGGAGTCCTTCCTCCGCTGGGTACGTTGAGCGTCAGCTCTTCCTGACGGGTGAATCCGAATTCATCGATCGCCACACCGACCACACCGGTCCGGATGTACGTGATGCGATTGCGGCCGGCGACCGACCCTACACGCACCTTGTAGATCTCGTTGGTGGAGACGTCCTTCAACATCGCCATCGAGGTGCGTCCCGACGGGTCGTACATCACTGAGGTCACGCGCAGGTCGTCGAACAGCGGGCGGATGTCACCCGTCGCGATGAGCGAGGCGAACGGATCGCGTCGGCCGTCACGCGGATACCCGTAGACTTCGCGCGCGAAGATGATCTTGCCCGACGAGTCCGTGGGGAACTCGACCTTGGGGATCGTGATCTTCTTCTCCGCCTTCTTCGCCTGCGCGTCCACCGCCGTGGCGGTGAACACGAGCGCGAGCAGCGGCAATGAGCGTAGGAAACGCGACATCACTTGTCATCCTCCGTCGCCGTGCGCAGCACGTACGTCTGCACGTCGAAGTTCGCGGTCAGCACGCGTTCCTCGGCGGCACGACGGCGCGCTTCGGTGTTCGCGGCCGGTCCGCCGGCGTTGCGACCGCCGGTGCCCGTCGCATCCAAGGTCACGTTGGTCGGCACGATGATGCGACGCAGCGACCCGATCGACGCGAGCAGCTCGCCGACCTTGTGGTACGGGCCTTGGATCGAGATGCGGTACTTCATCGTGTCGAACGTCTCGCCTTGCACCGTCGCGTTCGGCTGGAAGTTCGTGAACTCCAGGCCCGTGCGACGCGCCGCGCCGAGGATCTGGTCGAGCAGCGCCGGCACCTCGTTCCCCGTGGGGATGAGCGTGCGCATCAGGTCGAGGTTGTCGCTCAGCTTCTTCGACTCGGCCTTGAGCTTGTCGCTGGTGCCGCGCGCCGCGCTGGACGCCGCGCGCTGGTTCTGGCCCTGCAGGTTCTCCACGCGCTCCCGGAGCGTCGCGAGTTCCGCGGTCTTCGGGCTCGTGATCGCATACCAGTACGCTCCCGCGCCGATCAAGCCGATGGCGCCGATGAGCATCATGATCTGGTCGCGCTGGTTCGTCGGAAGTCCGGCCATGGGTTACCTCACCGCGATCGTCAGAGGAGTGGTGCGGATCGCGGACGCTTCAGGCTTGGAGTAGGTCATGTCGAACGTGAACTCGATGACGTCCTTGCCCTCGAGCCGTTCGGTCTTGGTGCCTTGGATCACGACGCCCTCGAGGAACGGCGACGCTTCGAGCTGCTTCGCGAAGATCGTCACCGCCTGCACATCCACCGTGATGCCGATCACGCGGATCGCCATCTTGGGTGCGAGGCCCGCCGCGATCTGCTCCGGCGTGATCACGGCGCCACCATTGGACTGGTTGACCGTCTTGAGCCACGTGTAGGTCGGCAGCGCGCGCGAGATCTCGTCCATGACGTGCGGCCACACGAACCGCTCGCCATCGATCGCGGCGATCACCGCCATCTGTCGGACGATCGAATCGCGCTGCGCCTCGATCTTGCGCATGTCCTTCACGAGGACGTCGTACTTCGCGCTGTCCTGGACGGCGATGCGTTCCTGCTCGACGAGGTCCGCGCGCTCACGGCGCTGCGACCACTCGAGCCAGCCGATCACGGCCAGACCCACCACCGCACCACCGATGGCGAAGCCGAGCCAGGGATCCTTGAAGCGTTCGGCGAGACCGCCGAACATCGCGCGCACGTCGACCGAAGACGATCCACTGGATTTCGTCTTCTTTCGCGCGCCGGGGAGGAGATTGATCTCGATCATCTGGGGTCCGGGCTCAGGCCGGCTGGCGAAGCGCCAGGCCGATGGGCAACATCATCAGAGGCGCGACTTCATCTGTGACGAGCGACTCGAAAGCGCCGTCACGCACCACGAGGTTCGCCAGCGGACTCGCCGGCTCCACCGGGAGGCGCAAACGCGCCGCCAGCGCGTCCAGCAAGCCAGGGGCTCGCGAACCGCCGCCGCACACATACACCGCACTCACCTGCGCGCCGGAGCGCGACGAGGAGGCCAGGAAGGCCGCCGCACGCTCCACGCCCACCGCGATCTCCTCTGCGCGGGTCTCGAACACCGCGTTGAGGTGCTCGGACTGGTCGTAGCCCTGGAGCAGCGCCGCCGCTTCTTCCGCACCGAGCCCGCGGTCACGCTGCAGGTCCTCACGGAACCGGCGCGTGCCGACCGTCAGGTCGCGGGTGAGGATCGGCACGCCGTCCTCGACGATGTTGATGTTGGTCACTTCGTGGCCGACGTTCACGAGCGCCACGATCCCGTTCATCGCTTCGGGATGGTTGCGCTCGAACGCGTTGTGCAGCGCGAAGGCGTCCACGTCCACCGCCGCAGCCGACAAGCCGGCGTCGGTCAGCACGCGCACCTTCGCTTCCACGAGTTCACGCTTGGCCGCGACCAGGAGCACGCTCATCTGGTCGTCGGTGCCGTTGGGATCGAGGATCTGGAAGTCGAGTTCCACCGATTCCATGTCGAACGGCACATGCTGCTCGGCTTCCCATCGCATCAGTTCGCGCGCCTGCTGCTCCTTCACGCGCTCGATCTGGATCTTCTTGATGATGACGTCGCGACCACCGACCGCGGTGACCACCGCCTTCGCGCTCACGCCCGCCTGCTGCAGGCAGGAGCTGATCGCGTCGGCGACGATGCCGGGATCCATGATCTCGCCTTCGACGATCGCGTCGGCGAGGAGGGGCGTCATCGCCACCCGCACCAGCTCGGGCTGCGACTTGCCGTGGTCGATCACCGCGACCTTGATCAGGCCGGATCCGATGTCGAGACCGATCGATGTCTTCTTGCGTCCAAAGAGCGCCATAGGGTACCCGTGTGGCGGCCAGCGAGTCGTGTGCGCTGAGGGCCGTACAACGTGCAGCGCGGCTCCAGCAGGGTCAATACAGGACGGAACTCCGTGTCTCCGTACCGCTTGCCAGAGCTACACGAACGGCGGTCACAGGAAGTAACGGGTCGGGGTCACTCACCCCTCCGGGTGCCACTCCGTGGCCTCGGGCTCTGCTGGCAAAAGCCGCTGTGCTGCCGGGCAACTGTAGAGCCCCGACACCACCGCCCCGCTGTCCGGGCGCAGCAGCAACCGGAGCCGCGCCCGAGCGCCGCGCACCCCGCGCCCCTCGACCTCTGCCAGCATCAGGCCGCGACCCAGATGTCGCCAGACCACCCCATACCGACCGCGTCCCACACTGGCCCCCGACCGGGTCATCGCCGCGAGTGGCGGCTGCACGCACAGCGCCACCACGCTCGGCGGATGCGACGCGGCGGCGATCCCCTCCAGCAGGGCAGCCCGTGCCTCCACCCGGTCGCCCGCCAACGACGCCACCCGCGACTCCTGCACGGCGTCGAACACGGCCAGGGCCCCGAGGAGCGCCAGCGCCGTCACCACCGCGATCACGGTGGGGAGAGCCATCCCACGCCGATCAGAACGCATCGCCACGCAGGATCCGTTGCGTGAGCACGATCGGCGGCGCCGTAGCTGGCGCGAGCGCCGCACGGGTCCGCACCTCGAGATCGATCGCCGCCGCGTCCAGTGTCACTCGGAACCCGCGTCGCGCCGCACTGCTCAGTGGCCCCGCGACGGGCTGCACCGCGCCGCAGGCCCCGTTGTCACAGCGACGCCAGCCCAGCATCCACTCACCGCCTCCGGCGGCGTACAGCGCAAGTCGCCCCCGCCGCCCCACACGGATCGGTGTGCCCGTCGGCGGCATGGCCCGCGACACGAGCCGCAGCACAACGCGCGCACGTGCGGCATCCGCAGCGTCGACGAAGGCACCGCTCGGACATGCCACGGCCGAACTCACCGCAGAGACCGAATCGATTCGCTCCACGCGCCAGGCGACGTGGCCGGTCAGGGTGTCCGCGTCCCTCCACCGCAGCTCGTCGCCGTACTCGAGACCCTGCGCGATAGCCGAGAATCCGCGCCCGTACGGGCCGGTGGGCGGCAACACTAATCCCCCGCTCACGGTGTCGCAGGAGACACTCGTGGCGATGCGCGCCGTGAACTCGATCGCCGTGT
>JADYYN010000049.1 GCA_020853635.1 Gemmatimonadaceae bacterium | reverse complement strand
GGGGCGGGGCGCCCGGCGCGTGGCCGCACGGCGTGGTGTGCTTCACGATCGCGCAGGCCACCTCGCCTGCGTAAGGCTCGATGGCGAGCATCGCGCCCTCGAGGTCGAGCAGGTTGTTGAACGAGAGTTCCTTGCCCCCACGCTGCGTGAGGCCGCTCAGGCCCGCGCCGTGCTGCGCCGTGTAGAACGCGGCGGCCTGGCCGGGGTTCTCGCCGTAGCGCAGCGACTGCACGCGCTCGTAGGCGAGACTCAACTGCTCGGGGAACCGCTCGCCGCGCTGCTGTGCGAACCAGCCGCTGATGGCCGCGTCGTACGCCGCGGTGTGGGCGTACACCTTCTCGGCGAGATCGCGGCGCATCTCGGCGGCGTCGCCGCCGTTCTGCAGGGCCGCGAGCACACGCGAATAATCGTTGGGATCCACCACCACCGTGACCGATGCGAAGTTCTTCGCGGCGCTACGCAGCATGGACGGGCCGCCGATGTCGATCTGCTCGATCACGTGCTCGGGCGTGAGCCCGGCCTTGGCCGCGGTCGCCTTGAACGGATACAGGTTCACGCACACGAGATCGATCGGCGCGATGCCGTGTTCGGCGATCGCGGCCATGTGCTCGGGGAGGTCGCGGCGTGCGAGCAAGCCGCCGTGCACGGCGGGGTGCAGCGTCTTCACGCGGCCGTCGAGCATCTCCGGGAACTTGGTGACGTTAGCGACATCGGTGACGGCCAGGCCGGCGGCGCGCAGTGCTTTGGACGTGCCGCCGGTGGAGAGCAGCGTGAAGCCGAGGTCGCGGAGGCCCGTCGCGAAGTCGATGAGGCCAGTCTTGTCGGAGACGGAAAGCAGAGCAGAAGGCATGATGGATACAGATGGCAGAAGGCGGATGGCGCTAGGCGGGCAACTGCGGACTGGCGAGTGCGTCGGCGCCGTGCACGCGGCCGTCGTCGCCGAGTGTGATGCGACCGGCGCAGAGGGCTTCGATGCAACGGGGGAATAGGGCGTGTTCGGCCTTGAGGACGCGGGCGGCGAGTGATTCCGCGGTGTCCTGCTCGAGCACCGGTACGGGCCACTGCGCGATGATGGGGCCTTCGTCGTAATGCGCATCGACGAAGTGCACGGTGGGACCGCTCACGCGCGCGCCGCGCTGGATCACGGCTTCGTGCACGTGATGGCCGTACATGCCGGGGCCGCCGAACGCCGGCAGCAATGCGGGATGAACGTTCACGATCCGGCCGCGATACGCGCTGGTCACGGCGGTGGGGACCAATCGCAGATAGCCCGCGAGCGCGATGTGGGTGATGGCGTGGCGCTCGAGGATGCCGCCGAGTTCGTGGCTGCGGTCTTTCGCGACCCAGACGGCGGGGACTTCGGCGCTACGTGCCCGCGCGAGTGCACCCGCCGCGACACGATCGCTCACCACGAGTGCGAGCACCACCGGCGCATGCGCGCCGAGTGTGTGCACGTGATCGATGATCGCCTGGAGGTTGCTGCCGCCGCCGGAGGCGAACACGGCGAGGCGTGCAGGGGTCGCAGTCACGCGGGAAATCTAGCCGTCGCTCGTGTCGACCGTCACCGTTGACGTGTGGCGGATTTCTCTCTAATCAGCCGAACACCAGTCGCGTGACGTCCGCGAGTGAGGGCGCGACCTCGGCCTCGGCGCGGGCGCGCATGACGTCGTCGGCGGGGGTGTCGGGGCCGGGGACGAGGATGCCGCGGCCACCGAGTGCGAGTGCGGGGGCGACGTCGCGCCAGCGATCACCGAGGTAGATGGAGCGGGTGACGTCGAGATCGAGTGCGGCGGCGGCATGTTCGTGCAGCAGTGTGCCGGGTTTGCGGCAGCGGCAGGGGCCGCTGGTGCTCGGCTCGTGCGGGCAGTGCATGGAGGCGTCGAGCGTCACGCCGTCGCGTGCGAGCTCGGCGTCGAGTCGCTCGCGCACGGCTTGGTAGTCAGCTTCGGTGAGCAGGCCGCGTGCGATGCCGCTCTGGTTGGTCACGACTACGAGCGCGTAGCCCGCCTCGGCGAAAGCGCGCAGCATGGTGCTCGCGCCGGGCAGGAGTTCAACGAGCGCGGGATCGCGCAGGTAGTGCGCGTCGCGGATGATGGTGCCATCGCGGTCGCAGAACAGCGCGGGGCGTGTCACTCGGGGCGGGCCGGCGGGCGCGTGGGTGATGCGGCCGGTGGACGCGTGGGGCTCGTGGGCGACGCGGTGCTGTCGGCTTTGGTGGAGTCGGGCTTCACGGGCGGACGGATCCTGAACTCGCGCTCGGAGCCGCGTTTGGCGCCGGCGAGTCCTTCGATGCTGACGGCGCGCACGCGGTACGTGCCGGGCGTGAGTGCGGTGTCGAGTGGCATCACCCACACCTGCACCGGGACGGGCCGCTTCATCATGGGCGGTTTCTCGGTGGTGGTGTCGGCGTCGGCGGCCGCGAGGCCCGCGGCTTGGCGGGTGGCGGCAGCGATCGCGCTGTCGATGGCGGACATGGTGGGACGTGCGGCGGGGGGACGTCCGCCGGCCGTATCGGCACGCGCGGTGGTGTCGCTGCGCGCAATGCTGTCCTCGGCCGCGATGCGTGCGGCGAGTGCGGCCTTTGCGAGCGAGTCCCACTGCGCGAGTGGCATCATGGGCCGCGTGCGGATGCGCACGGAGTCGGCGGTCATGAGGTAGAGCGTGGTGGAGTCGGGCGTGAACGTGGGTGCGACGGGGCGATCGAACCGCACGCGCAATGCAGTGGAGTCTATCGCATCCACCACCTCGAGTCGCGGGCCGATGGTGTCGTGCGCGAAGGCGTACAACTCGGCGTCAGCGAGGGAGTCGAGGCGCAGCGGACCGCCGTCGAAGATCTCGCGCGGGTCGATCGCGCGGTTGCTGTTCTCATCGAGCCAGCCGCGGAGCACGTACATGCCCGGCTCGAGATCACGCACGACGAAGCGTCCCATCTCGTCGGAGCGGGCGCGCCAGCGGGTGGTGGTGTCGTCGGGTGTGAACATCTCTATACGTGCGCCGCGCGCGGGTGCGCCCTGCGCCCAGTCGAAGATCACGCCACTCACCGCACCGCTGGGGATACTCGCGCCGGTGGAGAACACGATCTCGCGTGATTCCTTGAGCACGTTGCCGCGCAGATCGCTCAAGCCGGGCAGCAGCGTGACACGATACGTCGTGTTGGGCTTGAAGCCACCACGCGGTTCGATCTCGATGGCGTGGCGACGCCAGCTCACGCGTTCGCGGCCGTCACCGGGCGAGAGCAGCACGAGCGCGCCAAGGTTGGTTGCACCGCCCCCGCCGAAGCTGCCGCCGCCGCCGAAGTTGCCGCCGCCACCGAAGTTGCCACCGCCGAAGTTGCCGCCGCCGCCGACATTGCCCGCACCCAGTCCGCCGGTGTTTGTGCTGCTGCTCGGCCGCGTGATGTTGACCGGCTGCGACCGTTCGTTCACGACTTCATCGAAGCGGAGCAGCACGGAGTTGGCGCGCACGTTCACCGAGCCGGACTCGGGTGTGACGGCCATGAGTTGCGGCGGTTCCTTGTCGATGGGACCACCGGGCGGCATGCCGGGCTGCGCACACGCGCCGATGGTGCCGGCGAGTGCGACAGCGCCGAGGACGAGGAACCGACTCACGCGAGTTCCGCGACCTTCGCGCGCAGTTGGTCGGCGCGTGCGGTCCACTCGCGTTCCTTGGCGCGTTCGGCGTCGACCACCGCGGCGGGCGCCTTGGCGGTGAACTTCTCGTTGGAGAGGCGACCACGCAGCGCGTCGAGCTGCTTCACCAGACCATCGAGCTCGGTCTGCAGACGCGCGCGCTCCTTGGCGACGTCCACCATGCCGGCGAGTGGCAGCACCAGCTCCAAACCACTCGGCAGCACGGCGTGCGCAGCCGCGCCACTCGGCGCGGCGTCGCGCGAGAGTTCGCAGCGCGCGAGGCGCTGCACGAGTGCGCTGTTCTCCAGCAGCGTCTGCGCGGCGGCATCGAGTGCCGCGCCGCTGCCGCCGGTGCCCACGAAGGCCTTGATGGGATTGCCCGGCTGCACGCCGTACTCGGCGCGCAGTCCGCGAATCGCGTCGATGGCTTCACGCACGACCTCGAACGCGCTGCCACTCTGCTCGGCCTGCGCGGCGGCGGTCGCCGCCGCAGCACGCGCCTCTGGCCACGAGGCAGTCGCGAGGAAGTGCCCGGCCTCGGCGCCCGGCAACCGTCCCCACAGCGACTCGGTCACGAACGGCATGATGGGGTGCAGCAGTCGAAGACCGCGATCGAACACGTGCACGAGCACCGCACGCGCGACCTCACGATCGGCGCCGGGCTGTGCGAGACGTGTCTTGACCGCTTCCACGTACCAGTCGGCGAGTTCGTTCCACACGAATCGCCGCGCGGCTTCGGCGTAGGCGTCGAGGCGCAGTCCGAGTTGGCGTTCCTGCTCGGGCCAGTTCCCTGCGCGCGGACGCGCCGGGCCCAACGTCGCGTCGCACTCGGCGATGGCGGCGTCGAGCCGACCGAGGATCCAGCGGTCGGCGAGGGTGAGCTGCGCGGGAGCGACCCGCTCGAGCGGCGTGACGGGTTCATCCCCAACCTGTAGCAGGATGAAGCGTCCGATGTTCCATAGCTTGGTCGCGAAGTTGCGGCCGGGCGCGAACGACTTGTCGAGGTCGGTGGGGTCGAGCATCACGTCGACACCCAGCCCCATGCCCTGTACGAGCGTCCAGCGCAGCGCGTCGGCGCCGTAGCGATTCACCACGTCGAGCGGGTCGATGCCATTGCCGAGCGACTTGGACATCTTGCGATGCTGCATGTCGCGCACCGTGCCGTGCAGGTACACCGTGTGGAACGGTGCCTGCCCGAGGAACGCGTAGCTCGTCATGATCATGCGCGCGACCCAGAAGAACAGGATCTCGGGCGCGGTGACGAGCACGTCGCTGGGGAAGAAGGCCTTGAGGTCGTCGCTCTTCTCGTCGGGCCAGCCGAGTGTGCTGAACGGCCAGAGGCCTGACGAGAACCAGGTATCGAACACGTCCTCGTCCTGCGAGACGATGCGGGCCGAACACTTGGAGCAGGTGGTCGGGTCTTCGCGATACGCGAGCTCGTGCCCGTTCTCGCAGGTGAACACCGGGATGCGGTGTCCCCACCAGAGCTGACGCGAGATGTTCCAGTCGCGGATGCCGTCGAGCCAGTTGATGTACACCTTCTCCCACTTCTCGGGGAGCAGGCGAACCGTGCCGTCCTTCACTGCGGCGAGTGCGGGTTCGGCCAGCGGCGCCATGCGCACGAACCACTGCATGGAGAGCCGCGGCTCCACCACCGTGTCGCAGCGATAGCAGCGGCGCACGCTGTTGGCATGCGCGGCGACCTTCACGAGTGCGCCGGAGGCCTCGAGCAACTCGGCGACCTTCTTGCGGGCGGCGAAACGGTCGAGTCCGTCGAGTTCGGCGGGGATACGCGCGCGGTCGTCGGGGCTGAGCGCGCCGATGGTGCCGTTCGGCGTGATGACCACCGGCATCGCGAGGTTGTGCCGCTTGCCCACTTCGTAGTCGTTGGCGTCGTGCGCCGGTGTGATCTTCAGTGCGCCGGTGCCGAAGTCCTTCTCCACGTAGCTGTCGGCGATAACGGGGATCTCGATGCCGACCAGCGGCAGCGTGAGCGTCTTGCCCACGAGTGCGGCGTAGCGCTCGTCGTCGGGATGCACGGCCACCGCCACGTCGGCGAGCATGGTCTCCGGCCGCGTGGTGGCGATGGTGATGCCCTGCGAAGGATCACTCGCGAGCGCGTAGCGGATGTGGTAGAGCTTGCCCTCGGAGTCATGGAACTCGGCTTCTTCGTCGGAGAGCGACGTGAGGCAGCGCGGGCACCAGTGGATCACGCGGTGGCCGCGGTACACGAGGTCCTTCTCCCAGAGGCGCACGAAGGCTTCGCGCACGGCACGCGACAACGCGGGCGAGAACGTGTACGCCGTGCGCGACCAATCGGCCGAGGCGCCGATGGACTTGAGCTGATGCAGGATTTGGCCGCCCGTCTCCTCGACGAACTGCTCGGTGCGCTTCACGAACGCATCGCGGCCCAGGTCGAAGCGTGTCTTGCCTTCTTTGGCGAGCTGCTTCTCCACCACGTTCTGCGTGGCGATGCCGGCGTGGTCGGTGCCGGGCAACCAGAGCGCTTCGTCGCCGGCCATGCGGCGCCAGCGCACGAGCACGTCCTGCACGGTGTTGTTGAGACCGTGACCCACATGGAGCACCGCCGTGACGTTGGGCGGCGGGATCAGGATGGTGAACGGGTCGCGGTCACCGCCGAGGCGTTTGGTGCGCGTGGGACTGGCGGTGAAGACCCCAGCGGACTGCCAAGCGGCGCTGAGCGCAGGCTCGGCGGCGGCGAAGTCGAAGTGGGTCGGGAATTCGGGGGACGGCGTGGCGTCGGTCGGGTCGCTCATCCTACAAAGCTAGTGACCCGGCTCAAGCCCGCGAGCGGACGGCCAGGCGCTGTCGGACCGTGCGGACCCCCGGCACGCCGCGCGCGAGGGTCACGGCGTGTTTGACCTCGCGCGCCGTGCGGACGCGGCCGTGGAGGACGATGGTCCCGGCCGGCTCGGACTCGATCTCCACGGCGCGTTCGGCGAGGATGGGGTCGTTCTGGAAGCACTCGAGGACCCGGGCGTCGAGGTGGGAGGAGTCGAAGTGCAGCTCCTCCTCCTCGTCCTCGTAGTCCTCATCGTCCTCGTCGTCGTCCTCGTCAAAGTCGTCGTCGTCCGACTCCTCCTCGAGGTCCTCGTCGAGCTCGTCGTCCTCGATGGGATCGGGCGGCTCGTCCTCGGGGTCGTCGTCAAAGGCGCCCTTGGGGACGGCGGCGGCGACCCCGGCGGCGAACGGACCCGCGGCCCAGACGTCCTTGAGCGAGCTCACGGTCTCCATGATCGGCCCCCATTGTTTGATGGCGCGCTTGGCGAGCCGCTGGCCGTCCGCGGCGAGGTCCTTCAGCGAGAGTTTCCGACCGCTCATGCGCTCGGCGATGAGCACGCCGGCGATCACGCCGACCGCTGCGCCCGCGCCCACCCAGAGCAGGGTGTTGTCACCGCCATCATCGTCCAATCGGATCGTGCGCATCGGGATTCGGTTCGTGGTTCGTGGAATGGTTGGCGAGGCCCATCGCGCCCGGCTAGCTTGAAGGCTGGACCGTTACGCTCTCGCAAGCAAGCCGTTGCGCGAATCGCGTGGCTCGTTCAGTCCTCCGCACACCCTTCCATACCCCCCTCCGCTCGTTATGCCTCCGCGTTCCGCGTTCCCGACCTCTCCCGAAGCACCCGTGCGCGCCAGTCTCCTCGTCGTGTGGGGGATCTTCATGGCGCTGTCCGTCGTCGGGATCGGGTTGGCGTGGTGGACGCTCGGCACGGTGCCGGTGGTGCTCACGGAGCTCGGCCGATGACCGCCGCCGCGCCGCAGATGTTGGTGCTCACGCTGCCGGATGGTGCCACACGCGAAGTCGCGTACGGCACCCTGCCGCGGGACGTCGTGGGGTCGATCGGGCCGCGCCTGCTGCTCGCGGCCATCGCGGTGGCGGTGGACGGCGAGATCCAGGACCTCATGACGCCGCTGCGCAAAGGCGGGGCGTTCCAGGTGCTCACCGACAAGGATCCGCGCGCGCTCGCCGTGCTACGGCACTCGGGCGCACACATTCTCGCCACGGCGGTGCGTCGTCTGCGTCCGGAGGCCGCGATCGGCTTCGGTCCGGCGATCGACGACGGCTTCTACTACGACTTCCAGGTCGCCAAGCCGTTCACGCCCGAGGATCTCGAGCAGATCGAAGCCGAGATGCGGAAGGTGGTGGCGGAGAAGTATCCGTTCGTGCGTGCGGAAGTGTCGCAGAAGGAAGCGAAGCAGGTGTTCTCGGACGATCCGCTCAAGCTCGAGCGTCTCGAAGACTTCGAAGGCTCGGACGAGATCATCTCGACGTACACCGACGGGCCGTTCACCGATTTGTGTCGTGGCCCGCACGTGCCAGACACCTCGTACCTGAAGCACTTCAAGCTGCTCTCCGCTGCGGGCGCCTATTGGCGCGGCGACGAGAAGCGGCAGATGCTGCAGCGCATCTACGCCACCGCCTTCTTCAAAAAGGAGGAGCTCGAGGCGCGCCTGTTCCAGATGGAAGAGGCCAAGAAGCGCGACCATCGCGTGCTCGGCAAGCAACTGGATCTGTTCCAGTTCTTCCCGCACGCGCCGGGTGCCGCGTTCTGGACGCCCAAGGGCACACAGCTCTGGAACACGCTCGAAGCCTTCATCCGCGAGCGGCAGCGCGAGGACTTCCTCGAGATTAAGACGCCGTTGCTCTACACCAAGAAGTTGTGGGAGCAGTCGGGGCACTGGGGCAAGTACAAGGACAACATGTTCCTCGTGTGGGACAAGGAAGAGGCCGAGCAGGGCTCTTCGCCCGAGGAATCGCTGAGCATGTCGCTCAAGCCGATGAACTGTCCGTCGCATCATCTGTACTTCCACGCCGACAAACATTCGTACCGCGAGCTGCCCAAGCGGTTCGTCACGTTCGACGTGCTGCATCGCAACGAGATCTCGGGCGCGCTCTCGGGCCTCACGCGCGTGCGGCAGTTCTCGCAGGACGACTGCCACGTGTACCTGCGCGAGGATCAGATCGCGGGTGAGGTGAAGTTCCTCATGGACTTCATCCTCTCGTACTACGACACGTTCGGACTCACGGCGCGGCTCAAGTTCGCGACGCGGCCCGAACAGCGGATCGGCTCCGATGAGCTGTGGGACCGGGCGGAGAACGCGTTGCGTGCCGCACTCGAGAGCACCGGTCGGCCGTATGAGATGAAGGAAGGCGACGGCGCGTTCTACGGCCCCAAGATCGACTTCGACGTGATGGACTCGATCGGTCGTGCGTGGCAGTTGGGCACCATCCAGCTCGACTACAACGCGCCGGAGCGGTTCGACCTCGAATACACCGGCGAGGACAACGCGGCGCATCGTCCGGTGGTCATCCACCGTGCGGTGAGCGGGTCGTTCGAGCGCTTCCTCGCGATTCTCATTGAACACTTCGCCGGCGCGTTCCCGGTGTGGTTGGCGCCAGAGCAGGTGCGCATCCTTCCGATCTCCGACGACGTGTCGGGGTACGCGAAGGAAGTCACCGCCAAGTTCCGGGCGGCCGGACTGCGTGCCGTGTGCGACGATCGCAGCGACACGCTCAACTACCGGATCCGTGACGGAGAGATCATGAAGGTCCCGTACATGGCGGTGTTGGGGAAGCGCGAGATGGAGACGGGGCAGGTGGCCATCCGTGTGCGCGGCGCGGGCAAGAAGCAGGAGATCGTGTCGGTCGATGCCTTCCTCGCGCGGCTGTTCGAGGAGACGCGCACGCGGGCGCTCACGCCGTCGTCCGAAGGGGCGGCGTCATGAGTCGTACGCGCCGCGCGACACTCGGGTCGTTGATGACGCTCGCCGCGCTCGCGCCATGCGCGGCCAGTGCCCAAGCCGCTGACCGCCCGCGCCTCGAGCCCGCTCGTGTCGCGGGCGAAGTGTTCGTGGGGGCGTATGCCGGCATCGGCGGGTTCGTGATCGGGCGGTTCGCGTCGAAGGGCCTCGCGTCGGTGGTCGGGATCGACAACGAAGCCGCGCAGCGTCGGATCGGATTCGTGGGCGGCGTGCTCGGCGGCGGACTCGCGACCGCGGGCGTCGTCCATGCGATCGGATCGATCGGGGACCAGTCCGGCGACTTCGCCACCACGTACTTGGGCAGCGGGGTCGGCTTCGTCGTCGGACTCGGTGTCGCGCGCATGGTCCTCGGACCTGAAGGACGTCCCCGCGAGGGGATGAGCACCAAGATGCGATGGGCCACCGCCAACGTGATCGCGTTCCTTCCGGCGAGCGGGGCGACCCTCGCGTTCAACTCTACACGTCGAGACT
>JADYYN010000048.1 GCA_020853635.1 Gemmatimonadaceae bacterium | reverse complement strand
GTCGTTGCGCACCGCATGCTCGAACGTCGCGATCTCCACGCGCGCATCCTTGCGCGCCACGCCGATCACCTCGGCGAAGGCGCGGATGGCCTCCGGACGCACGCCACGCCGACGCATGCCGGCGATGGTCGGCATGCGCGGATCGTCCCAGCCGCTCACATGGCCTTCGTTCACCAGGCGCAGGAGTTTGCGCTTGCTGAGCACCGTGTAGTCGAGCTCGAGACGCGCGAACTCGATCTGCGTGGGCGGGTTGGTGAACCCCGCCTCGGCGACGAGCCAGTCGTAGATGTCGCGGTTGTCCTTGAACTCCAGCGTGCACAGCGAACGCGTGATGCCTTCGATCGCGTCTGAGAGCCCGTGGGCGAAATCGTAGAGCGGGTAGATCTTCCAGTCGCTGCCGCGGCGATAGTGATGCGCATCGCGACGGATACGCAGCAGCAGCGGGTCGCGCATGATCATGTTCGGATGCGCGAGGTCGATCTTGGCGCGCAGCACGTGCGCGCCGTCCGCGAACTCGCCGGCGCGCATGCGGCGCAGCAGGTCGAGGTTCTCGTCCACCGAGCGCGAACGATACGGACTCGCCGTGCCGGCGGAGGTCACCGTGCCGCGGTTGGTGCGGATCTCCTCTTCCGTCTGCGAGTCAACGTACGCCTTGCCCTTCTTCACGAGCGACTCGGCGATCTCGTACAGCTGCTCGAAGTAGTCGGAGGCGTAGTACTCGTTGTCCCACTGGAAGCCGAGCCACTGCACGTCGCGCTTGATCGACTCGACGTACTTCACGTCTTCCGTGAAGGGGTTCGTGTCGTCGAAGCGCAGGTTGCAGGTGCCGCCGTACTCCTTCGCGATGCCGAAGTTGAGGCAGATCGACTTCGCGTGGCCCATGTGGAGGAAGCCATTGGGCTCTGGCGGGAACCGCGTCGCCGGCGCTCGGCCGAATCGGCCGGTGGCGACGTCGTCCGCGACCATCTCACGGATGAAGTCGCGGCGCGGAACGGAGTCTGGGGCGGGAGCGTCGTTTGCGTCGGTCACGGGTGTCGGCCAGAGGTGGAGCGCACCGACACAAGTTAACATCGTGGAGCTACCCCCGACGGATGGTATACACCCGTACGAACGGCCGCCCCTCCTCATCCTCGATCACCACCGCCACCTCAGTCGCCGAGAAGGCGACCGACATCCACGCGCTCTCCGGCCAGTCCGACGCCGGGACTCGCACGATGTCGAGCCACTTGCCGTCGGAGTCGAATAGGTCGAACTCCACCGCCGTGGTATCGGCGATCGAACGCCGCACCCAACGGCGGCCGGCGCGGTCGGCGTAGAGGCCTTCGTAGGCGGGTCGTACATCGGGGATGAGCGCCGCATCGAACGCCATGCGCAGCTCTTGTTCGGTGGAGCCGGTCGGACTGGCTGTGCGCATGCCCTTCACCATCGCCTCCACCAGCGCCGATTTCTCAGCGGCGCTCACGCGGGCCGACTCGCCGCTGCGCCCGAACAGCGCGGTGGTGTCGAGCCCATTGCTCGACTCACGGATCACGTAGCTGCTGCTGAATCCTGTGAGGATCGCCTTGGTGGGATCGACGGCGAGGTGCGTGCGCGGTTGCAGCGGCACGAGCACACTGCCCACCGTCTGCGTGCCGCGGCGTATGAACCAGGGTTTTGGCGCCGCAGCGTCCTGTCGCTCGATGGCGAACAGACTGTCGACCGCGTCCCCGTTGAGTGCGAAACGCGCGAGGGCCATCGCGTGCCGCTTGGTGCTGTCGGGGTGATCGGCGATGGAGCGCACATAGACGCGCCCGCTGCCGTCGATCCAGATGGGATTCCAGTAGCAGCACACCGTGCGACGAGACGAGAGCAACGCGCCGGTGCGCCAGTTGAACGACTGCGAGCGTGAGTTGCCGGGATCCTGCACCACCACCGTGTCACCGCGCACGGCGATGAAGCCCGACTGGATCTCACCGGGACCGTCGCCGGGTCGCGAGATCGTGCGCTGCCATCGACCATCAGGACCATAAACGCGGATGGATGCCGGCGAGGACTCCACCACGAGCACCGACCCGTCGTCCGCGAGCGCGAGGTCCGCAGGCTTGAGGAGTTCAGCGCTGTCGCCCTCGGGCGGCATGACGTCGCGCGCGCGAACCAGTGACCAGTGGCCGGAGTCGACCGGCGCGGACGACATGGTGCGCACGATGCCGCCGGGCAGCGTGTCGACGACGACGCTGGTCGCGCTTTCGGATGGCGCCGAGCAGGCGCTGAGCGTCAGGGAGAGTGCGGACGCAACGACGAGAACGCGCGCAGAGCAAAGCGACAAAGTGAGTCTCGAGGTGGGAGGGCAGCCGTAAGACACCCAGTGCCGCGAATGCGTTGCGTATCGGGCATGAGCTCCGGCCATGTGCTTCGGCCGTTCGCCGCGGCGCTAGCGCGCGGTGTCCGTCCCCGAGAGATCGCGCCGGACTTCGAGCCCGAGCGTGAGGATCGCACCGACCGTGAATGCGACCGCAGTGGTCGTCTGCAGGAAGCCCGGCTCGAGGACCGTGTTCGCGAGCATCGCCATGCCTAGCTGTGTGGTCGTGCAGCCGGCGAGGAAGAGACTCAGGCGACGGTGCGGCGGACGGCGGAACGACAGCCACATGACGCCGATGCCGCCAGCGAGGACGATCGCAGTGAGCAGTGGCAGGTAGTTCATGGCCGCAAGAATGGAGGTGACCGCCACGAGCGCTTGGCTCTTCGCTCTGCTCGCTGACCGAACGATATCGCGTCGCAAACGAACGAGCGAGGGGGCGAATCCTCAGGATTCGCCCCCTCGCATCAACTCGCTGCCAATGAAGCACTTACCTTGCAGTTGCCCCTCCTGGAATCGAACCAGGAACCTTCTGATCCAGAGTCAGACGCTCTGCCAGTTGAGCTAAGGGGCAGTACCGGCTGGCAACCAACGCCAGTCCGTGAAATTAGGCCAGCCCTCCGGCCGAGGCAACCCCGCGGGGCATTAGGTTCAGGTATGACCTCCGACCTCTCCTACCCCATCGGACGGTTCGAGCGGCCCACGTCGCTCACCGCCGCCGACCTCGAGGCGCATATCGCGACCCTCGCCGCCCTCCCGGTCAACCTCCGCGGCGCCGTCCGCGGGCTGACCGAGGCCCAGATCGACACCCCCTATCGGCCCGGCGGCTGGACGGTCCGGCAGCTCGTGCACCACGTCGCCGACTCGCACATGAACGGCTACTGCCGCGTGAAGCTCGCGCTCACCGAGGACAACCCGGTCATCAAGCCGTACGCCGAGGAGAAGTGGGCCGAACTCGCGGACTCCAAGCTGCCGATCGAGCACTCGCTCGCGATCCTCGATCACGTGCACGCGCGACTCGACACGCTGCTCCGCTCACTCACGCCGGCGCAGTTCGCGCGCCCGTTTCTGCACCCGGCGGGCGGTCCGCAAACGATCGACGTGTGGGCGGCCCTCTACGCCTGGCACTCGCGGCATCACACCGCCCACGTGACCGCACTGCGTAGCCGCTCGGGCTGGTAAACGCGTCTAGTACGTGATGCGGCCGAGGTAGAGCAACTCGTCCGCATCCGTACGCACCACGTACACCACGCCCTTCCCGAAGCCGGCGAGCGCGCTGTCCTGCGGCAACTGTACACGATCCACTCGGCGGCCTTCGCCGTCGAAGATGTCGTACACGTGGTCCGCCCCCGGTGCGGTGTAGCGCCGCACCCAAACGCGGCCCTGTGTATCGACGCGCAGCTGCGTGGGGTCGAACGCCGGCTTCGTTTCCGCCATCTGCATCGGCGGCACCAGCGAGCCGACATCCAACGGCTTCTGACCACCGTTGCCATCACTCTGCATCACGCGAATGCCACCGGGCATGCTGACCTGCGCCCGGGCCTTCTCCGCCTCGGCGCGGTCGGCATCGGTCACCTTGAGCGCGTCGTATGGGATGATCGGCCCCTGCGCGAGGCGCTGGCCGGCGCGCCACCACTCCACACGATAGGGCTCGGCGCGCACGACTGCGATTCGACCATCCGCCGCCGTCGCCATCCCGTCCGCCGGCGAGAATCGCTTGATCGCCGTGACCCGCGCGCCGCCGGCGGAGTTGGTCACCGATTCGGGTAGCCGCAGCCGAATCAGGCTGTCCACGCTGGTGCCGTGGCGACGGATCACCCACCCGGAATCGCGCGCGAACTCGCGCCCCATGTTCATCGTGGGGCGCACGACTTCCGCGCCGGTCTCATCGAGTTCATGCGGATCACCACCCGCGTTGCTCATCCGCACGCCGCTCGACACCTCCGCGAACGGCTCGGTGCGCAGCGGCCGCCCCTGCGCCGAGAACACCAGGTAGCGGCGCAGCGTCTGGTCGATCATGCGGATCTCGCCATTGCGCATGCGATAGAAGCCGCCGGGCGAGTTGTACTCGAGCGGCCCTTTCCCCGAGCGCGCCGCATCCTGCAGTCGCTCCTTCGCGAGATCGACGAGACGCACCGCCTGCTCCCGGCGGTCGGCGACGAGCAGGCGACCGTCGGTGAGTTCGATGAGGCCATTCATCGCGCTGAACGGTTCACCGAACTCCGAGTTGATGCGAAGGATTCGCGGCGCTGCTTCCTGCGCGCGAAGAGGTGACGAGGCGACGAGCGTCAGCAGGGCGGTCGGGAGCAGCAACGTTGCGCGCATGGGGGTCGGGGCCGGGGGAACCCAGCACGAGCGTGTCTCGCCCGCACCTCGTTCCGTGCACCGACTCAGTCACCCGGCCCCGCGCCTCGGACGTCGTTGCGGGGCGAGCCGCGCGGATGTGTCGACGAGACGTCGCAAATGAGAGGGGAGAAGTGAGAGGGGAGATGGGAGATTGGAGAGAGCCGCGGCCTCCCGCTGCTCGTCCACCCTCCACCATCCACAATCCACTATCCAAAATCGAAAACGCCGCGGCCCGTAGGGCTGCGGCGTTTGAAGATTGCTGGTTCCGCGTGAGCAGAGTCGCCTCGCGCGCCGTCATTGGAACTCTACGTCCTACCGAACGGCGGCGGGCAAATCTCCCAGTCGCGAACCAGCGAAGCACTTTGTATGGAGCTGAGGGGGATCGAACCCCTGACCTCTGCAGTGCGATTGCAGCGCTCTCCCAGCTGAGCTACAGCCCCGCATCGCGTTCCGGCCAGTCCCCGCATCTCCCGTTACTGCCTACACATACACGGGACGATCGAGAAAAGTTCCGGTCACGCATACGGCCCCGCCTGATGGGTCTTGGCGGGGCCGCCGATTCGGGAAGAATAGTCGGCCGGGGAACCGGGCGCCACCCCCTGACCTTAGCATTATCGACACATGCGCCCGAAACTCCACCCCCTCGAGTCCGACCACGTCCGGGACCAGCTCGCCCTCCGCAAGGTCGTCGCCAACGAGGTCCGCACACAGCCCGAAGGCGAGTACATCCTCTACTGGATGCAGAGCACGCACCGGTTCGAGGACAACTGGGCGCTCCGGGCCGCCGTCCTCGCCGCCGACCGACTCGGCAAGCCGCTGCTCATCCATCAGGGGCTCGATCCCACGTACGAGCACGCCAACGACCGCATCCACACGGTGATCCTCGAGAACGCCAGAGCCCTGCACGCGCGGGCCGAACGACTCGGGTTCCGCTACCAGTTCGTGCTGCGCCGCCGTCGCGATGACGACCGCCGCGTGGTCGATCGCCTCGCTTCGCGCGCCGCGCAGGTCATCACGGACCTCTTCCCCACGGCGGGCATCGCGGAGCGCACCAAGCGCTTCGCTGAGCGTGCGCCCTGCCGCGTGATCACGGTGGAATCACACGGGATCATCCCGTCGGGCCACTTCGTGAAAGAGGAGTACGCGGCGCGTACCATCCGGCCGAAGATCGCCAAGGTGCTCGACCTCGCGATGGAGCCCTGCGAGGACCGCGCGCCGTCGCGCGAGTTCTCCGATTCCCTCTGGCGTTCAATCGAGGTCGATCGGCTCGATCTCGATCGCATTGATGTGGCCGCAGAAGTTGCCAAGTGCGAGATCGACCACACGGTGCCACCGGTTCCGTTCGCGAGCGGCATCGACGGCGCGCGGGCGCGACTCAAGGCCTTCTGCAAAGGCGCCCTCGCCGACTACGCCGAACGCCGCAACGAACCCAGCGACACCGACGGCTCGTCGCGCCTTTCCCCGTACCTGCACTTCGGACAGATCTCCGCCGCCGAAGTGCTGCGCACCGTGCGCGCGGCGGGACACGCGGAGTCGGCGCGGAAGTTCGAGGACGAGCTGGTCACGTGGCGCGAACTCGCGTTCAACTTCTGCCTGCGCAATCCGAACTACGGCAAGCTGCGCGGTCTGCCGGACTGGGTGCACCGCACCATGGACGCGCACAAGGACGACCCGCGCGAGGCGGTCTATTCACTCGAGCAACTCGAGCGCGGCGAGACACACGACGAACTCTGGAACGCCGCACAGCGCGAGCTCGTGCGCACCGGCTACATGCACAACGTCACGCGCATGCTCTGGGGCAAGTCGGTGCTCACGTGGACCAAGCGCTACAAGCATGCGCTCGACCACCTGATCCTGCTCAACAACAAGTACGGGCTCGACGGCCGCGACCCATCGAGCTTCGGCGGCATCCAGTGGTGCTTCGGGAAGTTCGATCGCCCGTGGTTCGACAAGCCGGTGTGGGGCGTGATCCGGCCGATGTCGCTGGCGCGTGCGCGGGAGAAGTTCGATGCGGAGGCCTACATCGCCATGAACCGCGCGATCGTCTGACGCTAGATTCCGGGGGTGACCGACCCGATCCTGCCCACACCCAAAGACGTCCGCGACGCCGCCGCCCGCATCGCGGGTGTGGTGACGCGCACGCCGCTGGTCCCTGCCGCTGAACTCTCGGCGCTCGCCGGCGGTGAGGTGTTCCTCAAGCTTGAATGCCTGCAGGTGGGCGGGTCGTTCAAGATCCGCGGCGCGCTTAACGCACTGCTCTCGCTCACGAAGGAAGAACGTGCGCGTGGTGTGGTCGCGTCGTCGGCCGGCAATCACGGCCGTGGCATCGCGATCGCCGCGCAGAAACTCGGTGTCCGCGCGACGGTGTTCGTACCGAGCACGGCGCCGGCGGTGAAGCGCGATGGGATCGCCGCGAGCGGGGCGACCGTCGATGCCACGCAGCCCACGTACGACGACGCCGAACGTGCGGCCCGCGAAGCCGCCGCGCGCACGGGCGCGACGTTCGTGAGTCCGTGCACGGGCAAGCCGCTGCTCGCCGGTGCGGGGACCGTGGCGCTCGAGATCCTCGAGGATCTGCCCACACTGCGCGGCGTTGTTGTGTGTGTTGGCGGTGGCGGATTGGTGGGCGGCATGGGTGGCTACTTGAAGGGCGCTGCTGCCGGCGTACGCGTGCTCGGCGCGCAGAGTGTGCGCACCAACGCCATGGCGCTGGCTCTCGCCAAAGGCGAAGCGACCGACATCCCTGACCAACCCACACTCGCCGACGGCCTCGCAGGCCTCGTGGACGACGAAATGTTCGCGCAGGGCCGCGCCGCACTCGACGCGATCGTGACGGTGGAGGAGACGGCGATCGCCGACGCGATCCGCTGGGCGCACCGCAGCATGGGCCTCACGGTGGAGGGCGCCGGCGCGGTCGGCATCGCTGCGATCAGAGCGCGACGATTGAACCCACGAGGATTCCCCCTCGCGATCACCGTGAGCGGCGCCAACATCGACCCCGCCAAACACGCCGAGATCGTTGCGGGGAAATAGGCATCGCAGTTCCCCGCATCCCGCATCCCGCACCACTCCGCCATCCACCATCCCCCATCCGTCATCTGTATCTTCCTTCATGTCCCTGCACATCCGCTTCCTCGGCACCTCCGCCTCCCGCCCCACGGTCGAACGTGGTCTCTCGTCCATCGCGGTCACCCGCGAAGGTGAGACCATGCTGTTCGACTGCGGCGAAGGCACGCAGCGGCAGATGATGCGGTGGCAGGTGGGCTTCACGTTCGGCGACATCTTCTTCACGCACTTCCACACCGATCACTTCCTCGGTGCACTCGGGCTACTCAAGACGCTCGCGCTCCAAGCGCGCACGGAGCCGCTGCACATCTGGGGACCGCGCGGCGCGACGGCGCTGTTCAAGAAGGCCGAAGGACTCGGCAACGAAAAGCTGACGTTCCCGCTCATCGTCACCGAGGTCGAGCCGGGCACGCCGATCAAGCGCAAGGACTTCGAGATCCGCCCGTTCACAGTGGAGCACCGCAACGGTGCGGCCGTGGGCTACTCGCTGGTTGAACACGATCGCCGCGGGCGCTTCGATCCCGATCTCGCGCGCGAGCTCGGGATCCCCGAGGGGCCGCTCTGGGGTCGCATCCACAAGGGCGAGTCGATCACGCTCGAGAACGGCAAAGTGATCGAGCCGTCGGTACTCGTGGGCCCGACGCGTTCAGGGCGCACCATCGTGATCACCGGCGACACGCGGCCCTGCGCGGCGACCATCGAAGCGGCGAAGGACGCGGACCTGCTCATCCACGAAGCCACCTTCGGCGACGAAGACCAGGCACGCGCAGCCGAGACCATGCACTCCACCGCGCGCGAAGCCGCGACGGTCGCGAAGATGGCCGGCGTGCGGACGCTGGTGCTCACGCACTTCTCGGCGCGTTACTCCCGCGACACGAGCGAACTCGCGGCGGAAGCGCGCGCGGCGTTCGCGGGGACGCTGCTCATGGCGAAGGACGGGATGGAGATCGGCGTGCCGTACCGCGAGTGAACACGGAGCCGTCGCGGGGGTGCAAGATGCCCGCGAGTTCTTCCTCACTCAGGCCGACGTTCTCGCGCAGCACTCGTGCTCCTCGCACCGCATCAAAGACCGGGTAGTCACTGCCGAACACCAATCGCTGCATCCCCGCTTCGCGCAGATCGGCGGCGAGCTGTGTGATCTGCTCGGGCGTAGTGGCCGGCACGCCTTCCGACTCCTCTTCGAGCACCACCGCAGAGAGATCGTAGTACAGCGCACGCGGCCGCTGCTCGGCGCGCTCCACCGAGTCCTGCCAGCGACGGGTCACGCCGAACACGGTGCGCGTCCAGCCACCGTACCCGCCACTCCCGCCGAGATGCGCGATCACGATCGTCGCCTGCGGATGCGGCCCGATCACCTCGCGCACGAATCGCTTCACGTCGAGCGAATCGAGTCCGCGGCGCTGTGGGTCGACGTGGATGAGCAGGGGCAGACCCGACTCGGCGGCCCAGCCGACGATCCGCGACAATGCGGCGAGGTGCGACGTGTCACGGAAATCGACCTGCGAACTCGCCAAGTGCAGCTTGAGTCCGGCGACGCCGAGCGAATCGCGACAGCGCGCGAACTCGGCCATGGCGTATTCACGCAGCGCGGGGGCGGAGCAGAGTGCGACGGCACGCCCGGGGTAGCGCGCGGCCTGCACCGCGACATGGTCGTTCTCGCGTGCAACCCGCTTGGACTCCTCGGCACGATCGAGCTTGAACCCGTATACGAAGTCTTCGGTCGCGTACAGGTGACCCATCGGCACCAGCACGGCGAAAGCGAGGGAGTCCGCTCCGCCGCGGTTCAGCGAGACCGGCTGCGTGTACACCGAGTCCGCCCGCGAGAACGTGACCCCCATCGCGCGCCAGTCGCGCATGATGTCCGGGCCAAGCAGATGCACGTGATGGTCGACGATCCCCGATCGCGTGGTCGTGTCTGGTCGCTCGTCGATCGACGACGCTCTTCCGCACGCCGCGCCGCTCACACACGCCACAAGGACGGACAGCCGGACCCACGACACGTTCGGCATCGGTCACTCCTGCAGAGGTTGTCTCCCTGCGAAACCTGCATCGATCTCGTGCCAGTGCGCGACCCTCGGCTCGCCGTGCTGCCAGCAGAGGTACACTGGCCGACCGTCGCGCTCTGCCGGGAAATCGAGCAACCCCGTCTCGAACGACTTGCACTCCACGCCGAGGTCGTGGAGTTCCTCGACGAAGTCCTCGATCTCGGCGGCGACGCGCTGCACCTCGCGCTGCAGGCGCTCGGCTTCCTCGCCCGACGCGGTGGTGTTGGAGGTGGAGACCACCTCGAACCGCTCGACGAGTTCGCGCCACTGTCCGTAGGCGCGCACCAGGTCCGCCGCAATACGGCGCACGAGCGGGAGCGCCTTGTTGGCGCGCTCGACGGTCCAGGGCATCAAGGCGATCTCGGTCACTGGCTGGCCTCTCGACGGGAGTGTGCGCTGGGACGGGCAGTCGGCTTGCGGACGTTCGAGCGGCTGGCGTAGCGAAGCGTTGCTGCTGCCGGACCGAGCGTGCGCGAGCGCATGTTGCGTGAATCGTGTCGGACGATGCGCGCTTCACCGCTGTAGAACGCGGCTTCGTTGAACGCCTTGGTGAGCGCGTCTCGTGTGCCGGGCACCGCGCTGGAATCGCTCATCCACATGACGCGCAGTACCGGCGAGGGCACGGAGCCGAGTCGCCATTCCTTTCCTTCGGGGCTGCGCAGCACGAACGTCGTGCGCGCTGTGGGCGAATCGGCGGGCCGTCCGACAAGATCGTAGCCGTCGCGCTTCCATACCTGCTCGTCGCTGTTGCCCGACTCGGGATACTCCGAGCGCACGTCAGGCCACCAGGAGGGCGGCGCGACGGGCATGGGGTCGAGCTCCACGACGCCGATGGGATCCGTCGCTGCGGACTGCGCGACGGCGAAGCGCACATGCGGCAGTCCGTCGATGGCCGCGAGGATGAAGCTCCGGGGTTCGAAGCTCAGGCGCTCCACGTCCACCAAAGGCGCACTGAACGAATCCGCAGCGAGGCTCAGCAACGAATCGCGAAGCGCAGTCCAGCGTTCGCGGCCCTGTTGCACGACCTTCCGCGCGGCGGGCACACCGAGGAGCGCATCGAGTGAGGCAGCGGACGCGGTGCGCAGGTCGATCACGCCACGCCGCGCACCATGTGAAGACGCACCGCCGACGATGTCGACGTCGGTACGGTACTCGAACGACAGCCAGTTGCCGTGCACATCGAGAACCTCGACGTCGGATGTGCCGACGGTCCGCGGGTTCTCGCTGCCCTGCTCATCGGCGTCGAGCGGGCGCTCGTCCGGGTTGGCCGAAGCGTACGCCCGCGCGAGCGTGGGCATGAGTGTGTCCGCGAAGAGCGCGACGGAGTCGCCGCTGATGAGATCGCGCTTGTAGAGCCGCTGCCCTACATACACCGCGTCGTAGAACGAGTAGTCGGCGTCGGCGGTGTAGAGCTCGGCGAATCGTCCGCCCACCTGCGCGAGCAGCATCGGCGCGCCGCGCACGCGGATGCCTTCGGCTTCGGAGCGCACCCAGAACACCGAGTCGCCCGCCGCGATGATGAACTCCGCTGCCGGCGCCGGCGCGACCGGCTCCGGCTCGCGGCAAGCCGCGAGGAGGGCGACCAAAGCGACGACTACGGGGCGCACGCGCATGCTGGAATATATCACCCCGCGCGAGCGAGTTCCGACACGCCAGCGATGAGGCGCTCGATCTCGTCCGCCGACGTGTAGCAGGCGGCACCAGCGCGCACGAGCCCGGGACCCGAGAGCCCGAGACGCTCGACGATGGTCGCTGCGTAGAAGTCGCCGTGGCTGGTGAACACGCCGCGCTTCACGAGGGCGCGCGTCACGTCCTCGCTCGTGTGGCCCTTCACCGTGAACGCGATGGTCGGCGTGCGGGGCTGGTCGGGCGACGGTCCGAACCGCGTCACGCCGGGAACCGCGCCGAGTCCGTCCCAGAGCCGCGTGAAGTGCGTCATCCCCGCCTCATGCAGCGCATGGAACGCCGAGACGAGTCGTGCGCGCCGCGTCGGACCCGTGCCGATGGTCGCCAGGAAATCGACCGCCGCCCCCGCCCCGACGATGCCCTCGTGGTTCTGCGTCCCGGTCTCCATGCGGTCCGGCGCTTCGTCCGGCGCCGGTGCGAGCTTGGGCACATCGAGCGACTGCAGCAACTGCTCCTTGCCGTAGATCACGCCCACATGCGGCCCGTAGAACTTGTAGGCCGAACAGCCGAGGAAATCGCAGTCCATCGCCTTCACGTCGACGAGCGCGTGGGGCGCGTAGTGCACGGCGTCCACGTACACGAGCGCCCCGACCGCATGCGCGAGTCGCGCCGCCTCGGCCACGTCGTTGATGGTGCCGAGCGCGTTGGACCCCGCGCCGATGGCGAGGAGTTTGGTGCGCGGCGAGAGCGACGCCTTGAGCGAGGCCCAGTCGAGCTGACCCTTGGCGAGATCGACATCGACGCGGCGGATGGTGACGCCGCGTTCGCGCTCGAGCGCGCGCCACGGCGCGACGTTCGCATGGTGATCGAGATCCGTGATGACGATCTCATCGCCGGCGCCCCAACCACGACCGAGCGCACGCGCGAGGTGGAACGTCCCGGTGGTCATGTTGTTCGCGAACGCGATCTCACGCGGACAGGCATTCACGAAATCCGCGAGCGCTTCGCGCGCGCCGAGGATCAAGGCATCGGTCTCGGCGCTGGTGGGGTACGCCCAGTGCGTGTTGGCATTGTGATGCAGCAGATAGTCGGCCATGGCATCGACCACACGCTGCGGCACCTGCGTGCCGCCGGGTCCGTCGAAGTACGCGACCGGGAATCCCTCATGCTGCCGCGCGAGCGCGGGGAACTGGGCGCGGATCTGCGCGAGCGACGCGGTCACTTGATCTCCGTGCCGGTGAGCTGTTCGATGAACTTCACGACTTCGACGTGGTCTGCCTCTTCACCCATCGCGCGGTGCGCGGCCTGGAAGAGCTCCGCGGTGAGTTGTAGCAGTGGCGCGGGGCTCTTCTGCTCGCGGGCCACCTGCGCGGCGATGCCGACGTCCTTATCGAGCAGCGCAAGACGGAACGTGCGCGGGAACGCACGCGTGAGCACACGCTCGGGGAAGAGGTTCATCGACGCGTTGGAGCGACCACTCGACGTGTTGATGACATCGAGCGCGACATCGGGTGCGACACCGGCTTTGCGCAGGGCGATCAAGCCTTCCGCGGTGCTCCAGAGATGCAGGGCCAGCAGCGCGTTGTTGACCGCCTTCACTGCGTCGCCAGCGCCGATCGCACCGCAGTGGACGATCTTCTTGCCGAACACCTCGAGCACCGGCCGCACCCGCTCGAGCACCGCGGCGTCGCCACCGACCATCACCGTGAGTGTGCCGGCGTCGGCACCGGCGACACCACCGGAGACCGGGGCATCGAGGAACGCGACGCCATGCGACGCGAGGCGCGCGGCGATGCGCTGCGACGTGGCCGGGTCGCCCGAGGTGCAATCGACGAGCACGCTCCCCTTGGTGAGGCCGGCGAGGAGCCCGTCCGGCCCGTCGAGCAGTGACTCGACGTCGCCGGAGACAGGGAAGCAGGTGATGATGACATCGGCACCGCGCGCGGCGACGGCAGGCGACGCGGCATGGGTGACGTCGTGGGCGCGTGCGAACTCCGCGGCGCGGGCAGTAGTGCGGTTCCACACGCGGAGGCCCCAGGCCCCTGCGGCGAGATGGCGGGCCATCGGCGTGCCGATGGCGCCGAGTCCGAGGAATGCGACGGTTGTCATCGGTGGAAAGTGGCCGCGACCGGTTCGCTGACGCCAGTGGCCGCACACCGAAAGCGGCGGTCCGCGTAGATTGCCCGCCATGCGTCTCGAACTCACGATCGGCGGTATGCTCTCGGTGCACGCCAAGCACGCGGTGTTCACCGCCCTCTCGGCGGTGGAGGGGCTGGTGCACGCCGAGGTGGAGCTGGGGCGCGCCGAGGTGATGCACGACGGGCACGCGTCGCCGGTGGAACTGGAGGGCTCGGTGCGTGCGGCGGTCGAGGCGGCGGGGTTCGAGGTGCTGGCCGTGCGGGTGTTGCCGCGGACACTCCCCACCATCTGAGGCAGGGTACGGACGAACGACGAGCCGATGGATGCCCTTCACGTCATCCACCGGCTCGCCGCCTTCGGTTCCTACTGTCCATCGGTTGTGTTGGTGCAGACCCGACTTGAGTGGACAGGGGGCCGGCCGGCCCCCCACCAGCACCGACCCGCGCCCCGCTGTCTACTCGAAGTCGTCGTACATCCCTTCTGACACTGACTACGGGCGAAAGGTTTACTGGGTTTCAGCGACGGATCGTGGGGCGCTGGCTCCCAGTGAGAGAGTGCGAGATTCGTGCGGAAACCACGACATCATCCGCTCGAGCCCGCCGCCCACCATCTGCCGTCCATCACATGCTGAACCAGTACGACCCCTTGATGACGAACGTGTTGTCGGCACGCGTATCGAACAGATCCCGGTAGTCGCGGCCCACGTCGAACGAGCCAGGGTTCCGGTCGAACTGGCCGCGCCCCTGTTGCCACACGAAGAACAGTACGGAACCCGGCCGGTACTCCCAGCGCATCACCGTGTTGGACCGGAACTGCTTGACATTGAAATCCTGCGGCGAGACGGTCGTGAACGGACGGTAGCGGTCGCTGAAGTCGGCGGCGCGCGGGTCGGCGAGTTCCCGAAGATTCGAGTAGTCGCCGGCGGTGATGAATGGCTGTGCGTATACCTGGAGCGAGAGGGTCGGGGTCATGGTGAAATCCACGCGCGCGGTCAGCGACGTGGTCCGCTGCGCGAGGCGCGCGAACGTGTAGTGCGTGCCCTGTGCATCGGTGATGTTGCCGTACCACTGCTGCCCGAGCGTCGCGGCGCTCAAGTGGGCTCCGATCTCGGCTTGCAACCGACTGGCGATGCGGAAGTTCACGGACGGATCGATCCCCCACTCGGTACTCCCGGACTCGTCCGTCGGGGCGAAGTACCCCTGCATCGTTCCACTCACGGATTTACGCCCGTCGGTCTCGAACCCGAGGAACCCGCTGCGGCGCTGCACGCGGCGCACCGCCGGGCCGCCTCGTGCCGCGCGATCGTCATACACGGCGCCGAGCCCGTTCACATTGGCCCCGCCCCAGAACCACCATTGGTTCGGCAGCTCGCCGTTCACATTCACGTTCACGCCGGAGCTGAGGGCGAGCCCTTCCGTGTTCCAGTCCATCCACTGGTTCATATTCACGAACAACCGTCGGTACATCCGGGTCGGCGTCTGGTACTGCAGGCCGAACCAGTTGGACAGATTGGTGATGTCGGCGCGGCTGAGGAATCCGGCGTCGTTCACCTCGTAGCCGGCGCTGGTCGTGGTCACGGACGTGTTGAAGCGCGTGATGCCACCGCCGGTCTTCCCGACTCCGAGCGCGATCCGCGAACCGGCGAGCGAGGTGGCGGAGGTGTCGACGTCGCGACGTGAATCGGTGCGCTGGAACTGGTGCACCGCACTGCGTTGGGTGGCGATCATCGCCTGCTCAGAGCCGTTCACATAGCTCCCGACGACCGACCCCGTGACCTGATAGTTGTTCTTGAGGAATCGATGGCGTGCGTCGACGCCGAGAGCGTACGCGCTCTCGCGCAGGAACTCGCGCGCGTCGTCGTCGAGCGCCCGATTGGTCGCCGTGAACATCATGCCGACACCGGAGTTCCCACCGCGGAGGTCCTGCTGGAGTCGGGTCGCGAGGTAGTTGGTCCGCGGCTCGATCGTGCGACCGAGCGCGCCGGTCTCGCGTTCGGTCATGGCGTTGAGGAACCCGATGTTCAGTCCGCCCGCCGTGCGCCCGGTCAGCTTCGCAGCGCCGAGGATGGTGGAGTTCTGTGCGTTGTCATCCTGGAAGTAGACGCCGCTCAGTTGCGGGCTCCGCCCGATGCGACGCGAGTAGAAGAGATTGTTCGCGAAGGAGAAGATGCCGGCGCCTTCGAGGAAGAACGGACGCCGCTCCTCGAAGAACTGCTCGAACGCGGAGAGATTGAGGACCGCGGGATCGGCCTCGACTTGACCGAAGTCCGGATTCACGGTGCCGTCGAGCGTGAGGTTCGAGGTGACGCCGTACTTGAGATCGGCGCCGAATGCGAACCGCTGCTGTCGCTCGAATCCCCCACCCGCCGGGCGCGCGGCGTTGGTCGCGACCGAGTACGGCAAGACCTCGAGCCGTCGGGGGGTATCGATGGCGTCGAAGCCGTCGACCTCACCCCACTGGGAGACGAACCCGGTACGACTGCGACGATACAGCGGCCAGGAGATGCGCTCGTTGTGACGTGCGACATCGCGCCAGATGGCGAAGCCGAACGTATGTGTCTCGGCCGCGGGGAAGCGCAGCTGACTGAACGGGATCCGATACTCCGCCGTCCAGCCGAGCGAGTCGATCGCGGACGCGACGTCCCAGACGCCATCCCACGACGCGTCCTCATTCCCGTCGCCGGAGATGTAGAAGTCGCGTTTGACCCCGAGTGGGTTGGTCGAGAAGCGAAAGCCGGTGCGTTTGTCGTTGTACGCGTCGACCATGAGATGCACGTAGTCACTCTGCGTCCGGGCATCGCGGCGCGAGAGGAACGCCATCACCGAGTCCGGCGCGGGGTCGAAGGAGCGCACGAAGACGTAGAGGTACTTGGCGTCGTAGCCGACACGCGCTTCGGTGCGATATCGCGGATCGGCGTCTTCGACGGGATCATGCTGTCGGAACTGCGTGATCGCCGGCGCATCGCGCCAGAGATCATCGTCGTCACGGCCGTCGAGGACCGGCGGCGTGGCGGCCCGCGCTGCGGTCGCGGCGATGGCCGTGGGAAGACGTGGAGGGGCGGACTCGGGGAGTGCGGTCGGGTCGGACGGAAGCTTGGGTCCCTGCGCGACGGTCACTTGCAGGGCGAGCACGAGAGGCAGCAGCACGGCACAGTCCGGGTTCGGGGTCCCGGTGGGGGTCTGTCAGGCGGTTCGACAGCGGCCGAACCGAAAGCGTTGCGTTGCCCGCTACCGTGGATCGGCGCCCGTGACGATTCTGTTGCACGCCTTGTTGCGCGACTCAGCTTCCCGTTAGCTTCGGAGCACTTCGCTCTGGTACGCGCGCGCGCGAGCGCACGCGACCCCCTTCGTCACCTGGGGAGGCACCCCGTGACTTCAGATCCGCGGAAGAAGGAACAGTCGGTCGCGGCTCTGGTCGCGCCGGACATCCTCGACCTGCTCGAGAGCGACGCGGCGTCGGTCGCGGCGGAGACGGAGGAGATGCACCCGGCCGACCTCGCGGACGTGGCGGAGCTGTTGCCGCGCGAGTTGCTGCCGCGCTTCCTGACGTCGCTGCCGACCTCTCGCGCCGCGAACGTGCTGGAGTATCTGCAGGAGGACGTGCGCACCGAGGTCCTCGAGGCGATGGACCCGGAGCAGGCCGGCCCGCTGCTCGCCCTGATGACCCCCGACGAGCGTGCCGACGCGCTCGACGAGATGGACGAGGACGTCGCCGACGAGATCCTCGAGGCGATCCCGGCGAAGGAGCGCGCCGAGACGGAGCGACTGCTCCAGTACGACCCCTCGACGGCCGGCGGTCTCATGACCACCGAGTTCGTCTCGGTGCCGGAGTCGCAGACGGTGGAGGAGGCGTTGGCGGCGGTGCGCGCGATCGCGCGCGGCGGACGTCGTGAGGCGATGGGCACGGTGTACACCGTGGACGCGCGAGGCGAACTCCGCGGCGTGCTGTCGCTGCGCGAGTTGCTCGCCGCTCCCGAGGGCGCGCGCATCGTCGACGTCGCGTGGACCGAAGTGGTGACCGTGCTCGCCACCGCCGATCGCGAGGAGGTCGCGCAGCTCACGTCGAACTACGACCTCGTGGCCGTCCCGGTGGTCGACGCCGACCGCCGACTGCTCGGCGTGGTCACGGTCGATGACGTGATCGACGTGATCCAGGAAGAACAGACCGAGGACGTGCAGAAGTTCGGCGGCTTGGAAGCGCTCGAGGAGCCGTATCTCGAGTCGAGCCTCTGGGACCTCATCAAGAAGCGGTCGCCATGGTTGCTCGTGCTGTTCGTGGGCCAGATGTTCACCGCGGCGGCGATGACGTATTTCCAGAGCGCGATCGACGCCGCGACGGTTCTCGCGTTGTTCGTGCCGCTGGTGATCAGCTCGGGCGGCAACTCGGGCTCGCAGGCGACGTCGCTGATCATCCGCGCCATCGCGCTGCAGGAACTCGGTGCGCGCGATTGGGCGCGGGTGATGGGCCGGGAGGTCGCGCTGGGCCTGATGCTCGGTGCGATGCTCGGTGTCGTGGGTCTGCTGCGCGTGCTCGTGTGGCAGTGGATGGGATTGTATCCGTTCGGTGAGCACTATGTGCTCCTCGCGACGACCGTGGGCACCACCGTGTTGGGCGTGGTGCTGTTCGGGACACTCACCGGCGCGATGTTGCCGTTCGCGCTGAAGCGGCTGGGATTCGACCCCGCGAGCGCGTCGGCGCCGCTCGTGGCGACGCTCGTCGACGTGACCGGCGTCGTGCTCTACTTCACCGTAGCCCTGCTCCTGCTGCGCGGCACGTTGTTGTGAGGCGGCTGTGATCTCGGAGCGTCGCGCGACGGGACTCATCGTCCTCGCCGCCTGCGGGTACGGCACGCTCTCGGTGGTGACCACGCTCACATCGCGGGTCGGCGTCGCACTGATAGCCTTGATGGCGTGGCGCTATGCGCTCGCCGCGCCGCTGCTGGTGATCGCCTCCGGCGGCCCGAGCGCGCTGCGCATTCCGCTGGGGCGCGCCGCGGCGCTATTGGTGCTGGGCGGTGGTGGACAGACGTTGGTCACCTGGCTGTCGTTGTCGTCGCTCGAGTGGCTGAGCGCGGCACAGCTCGGGTTCCTGTTCTATACGTATCCGGCGTGGGTCGCGGTGTTCGGCGCGCTGAGTGGACACGAGCGGTTGTCAGGCACTCGGGTCGGCGCACTGATCCTCGCATTGTCCGGTATCGTGTTGATGGTCGGGACGCCATGGAGCACCACGTTGCCGTTCGCCGGACTTTCGCGTGCGCTCGGCTCGGCGATGATCTACGCGGCGTACATCCCGTTGTTACACACGTTGCGTGGCCCGCTCTCGGCGGCGGTCGCGTCGAGTTACGTGATCGCGGGCGCGGCGATCGTGTTCGTGGCGTGGGCGTGGTTCACCGGTGTACTGTTCGTGGGCCTCAGCCCGGTGGTTTGGATGTTGGTGGCCGTGCTCGCATTCTTCAGCACGGCGATGGCGTTCATCGTATTCCTGCGCGGACTCGAAGTACTGGGTCCGGTGCGGACGGCGATCCTTTCCACCGCAGAACCGTTCTACACGGCGATCCTCGCAGCCCTCGTTCTCGGGCAAGCGATCGGAGCGTCGACTCTCGCAGGTGGCGTGTGCATCATCATCGCCATCCTGCTCCTGCAACGTTCGGCGTCTCCCCCCATCCCTGACGCCCCGCTCCCAGACTGATGACCGCAACTGCAGTGCAGACGACCGACGCCGGACAGATCGCGCCGGGTACGTTGTACACGCTCTTGGCTGCGACCGGGTTCGCTGCGGTCAGCATCCTGACGTCACAGGCGACGGCCACTGGGGCGACACTCGCGACCGTGCTCGCGTGGCGCTATGTACTCTCGGCCGTGGTACTCACCGGGTACGTCGGTAGTCGCAACTACAAGCGGATCCCGCCGCGCGAGATGATCCGCTTCGTCACGCTGGGTGGGTTCGGACAAGCGCTGCTGGTGTATCTCGCGTTGTCGTCGCTGAAATACATCCCGGCGGCGACGCTCGCGTTCCTGTTCTACACATATCCCGCGTGGGTCGCGCTCGCCCAAGCGGTGCGTGGCGCCGAACGGCTCGACAGCCGCCGCGCGATGGCGCTCGCACTCTCGTTCGCCGGCATCGGCGTGATGGTCGGGATGCCCGGCACCGCCACCATCGACTATCGCGGTGTGGTGCTCGCGTTGTCGGCGGCGCTCATCTACGGCGCGTACATCCCGATGATGCGCGCGCTGCAGAAGGACCACCCGGTCGCGCCGACCTCGGCGTACTCGAAGATCGGTGCGGCGTTGGCGTTCCTCGTCTTGAGCGTGAGCGATCAGAGCTTCACGTGGCAGTTGAGCGGCACCGCGTGGGCGGCGATCGCGGCGCTGACGATCTTCTCGACGGTGCTGCCGAGTGTGTTCTTCCTGATGGGATTGATCCGGTTGGGGCCGGTGCGCACCGCGATCATCTCGACGGTGGAGCCGTTCCTCACGGCGCTGCTCGGTGTGTTGGTGCTCGGGCAGGCGCTGACCGTGCCGACGTTGCTCGGCGGCGTGCTGATCATCGGGGCGGTGGTGTTGTTGCAGTTCCGGCGGGATCGGGTGGCCTGAGTTTGGTCGTAGGGAGAGTTCTCCTGCGTTTCACCGCAGAGGACACAGAGGGCACAGAGGGACTGCGAGAACGGCAACGGCTTTACCACAGGGGCTCAGGGGACACAGGGCGCACAGGGAACTGCTGGGGAGCAGCACTCGCGACAACACCGAGGCAGCGTGTGTCGTAAAGACCATGGGGGAGTGCAGACCAATCGTCTGCACTCCCCCTTGTCATTGCGCGCTGCCGTTGAAAAAGAAAAGAACCCTCTCCTTCACCGACCCCACTCGTCACCCACAGATCCCCCTGCGTCCCCTGTGTCCCTGTGTTGAAGCCGTAGCAGTACGCAGTTCTCTGTGTTCTCTGTGCCCTCTGTGCCCTCTGTGGTGACCAGCAGGAGATCCCTACACCCCAACCATCTCCCTCGCCACCACGGGCTCAACCCGCGCCGCCAACACAGTTTCATCGACGATCCCCTGCTCGAGCCACGCATGCTCACCCTTCACCACGCGCTGCGCGAGCTTGTAGAGCGCCGCATCGTGCTTGCCGTAGAGCGCCTTGAAGCTGGCCTCGATCCGCTCGCGTGACTCGCGGCAGAACACCTCGGCGAGTTCCATCGCCTCGGTGTTGCCCTTGTCGGCGAGCATCTTCGCGCGGGCGATGGTCGCCGCCATCGCGTAGCACTCGGCGCCGATATCGACCGCACGGAAGAGCACCATCTGTCGGCGCTCGAGTCCCGGGCCGAAACGGACCATCGCATGGAACATCCCGCGGCCGAGTCGGCGCGTGGTGCGCTCGAGGTAGTGCAGATGCGACTCGAGCTTGCCGAAGCCGTTGTACGAACGCATCGACGAGATCCACGTGCCCGGATACCACGTCAGATAGAACGGCGCCGCCTTCATCGCCGCCGAGAGGCGCGTGCCCATCGACGACTCAGGCGCGACGATCGGGAAGGCGATGGAGAAGTGCTGGTCGACCGCCTCACGCGCGATGAAGAGGCGCATGATCTCGCTCGAGCCTTCGAAGATCAGGTTGATGCGACTGTCACGCATCGCGCGTTCGATCGGCAGCGGCGTCTCGCCGCGTGCACGCAGTGAATCGGCGGTCTCGTAGCCGCGGCCGCCGCGGATCTGCAGCGCATCGTCGACCGACTTCCACGCGAGCTCGGTGTTGAAGAGCTTCGCGATCGCGGCCTCGAGACGGATGTCCGTGCCACCGCGCTCGTAGAGCGCCGTGGAGAGCAGCGCGACCGATTCCATCGCGAAGGTGTTGGCCGTGAGCCGTGCGATCTTCTGCGCGATCGCTTCGTGCTTGGCGATCGGCTGACCCCACTGCACGCGCTCGGCGGCCCAGGCACGCACACCGCGCACGAGTGCCTTGCTCGCGCCGGCGACCGATGCCGGGATGGTGAGCCGGCCGGTGTTGAGCGTGATGAGTGCGAGCTTCAGGCCCTTGCCCTCGCCCCAGAGGATGTTCTCGCTCGGGACTTTTACGTTGGAGAACGACATCCAGCCGTTCTCGATCGCCTTGAGGCCCATGAAGCGGCAGCGGTGCTTCACCGTGATGCCCGGCGTCTTCGCATCGACGATGAACGCCGTGATCTGCTTCTTGCGCAGCTTGCCGTTCACCATGCGGTCCGGCGTGCGCGCCATCACCACGAACAGATCGGCGCGGGTGCCGTTGGTGCACCAGAGCTTCTCGCCGTTGATCACCCAGTGCGTGCCGTCCTCGGAGGGCGTCGCGGAGGTGGTCATGTTGGCGGGGTCGGAGCCGGCGTTCACCTCGGTGAGCGCGAACGCCGTGATGCCACCCTTCGCGATCTGCGGGAAGAACTTCTTCTTCTGCGCCTCGGTGCCGAAGAGCTTGAGCGGCTGCGGCACGCCGATGGACTGCGAGGCGGAGAGCAGCGCGCAGAGCGAGCCGCACTTGGAGGTCACGAGCTCCATGGCCTTCACATACGCCATCTGCGAGAGGCCGAGCCCGCCGTACTCTGTGGGGATCTTGATGCCGAAGGCTCCCATCTCGCGCAGTTCCTGTACGTACGCCTCGGGGACCTCGCCGGTGCGGTCCACCATGTCGGCGTCATAACGCTCAAGGAATGCTTTGAGCTTGGCGAGGAACGGCTTGGCCGCGGCTTCGGCGGCGGGGTCCTCGACAGGATGCGGATGGACCAAGTCGAATCGGAAGCGACCCAGGAAGAGTTCCTTGACGAAACTCGGGTGCTCCCACTCGGTCTCGCGTGCGTCTTCGGCGACGTCGCGGGCCTCTTTCTCGGAGGCGTGAGCGGTGCTCTGGTGATCGGCCACGGTGGGCTCCTCAGGATGTGGGTACAACAAGGCGGGTCGCATGGCTTCCCGCAGGTCTCTATAGCTACCGCTCGGAGCGCTCGGCGACAATCCCACGGCGCGTCAGGATGACCCCGCCGATGAGGGCGATGATCGCGAAGGCGAACCACTGGAGCATGTACGAGAAGTGTGGTCCGGCGTCGATCATGGGCAGCGGGAGTCGGCGCGGCACCGAGTCCGCGCGGGCCGTGGAGTCAGAGGTCATCACGACTTGGACCGACGCGAACGGCGCCGTGAGGCGTGCGCGCACCGCACTCTGAGACAGGACACGAATCGGACGGAGCGTGTCCGAGGGCGGGGGCGGACCATCGGCAGGTACGGCGAGCACATAGCCCGCGAGCGAGACTGTGTCCGCCTCGCGCCAGCGCTCGCGCTCGATCGCGGCGCCATCGGCGGAGTACACCCAGCCGCGCGTGACCAGCACGAGGGTGTCGTTGCCCGGGCGTTCGAGTGGCGTGAGCAGGAAGACGCCGGGCGAGCCCTCTGAGACGCGCGGTCCGAGCACCTGCTCGAGGTCATAACGAAAGCGTCCGCGCAGCGTGACGCGTGCCCAGGTGGTCGCGCTGGTGTCGCCGCGCAGCGAATCGAACAGGACGGGTGCCTCGGCGAGCCGAGCGGCGAGCGCCGTGTTCCGGGCCCCGACCTCACGGTGTCGGCTCAATTGCCAGAATCCGAACCGGACAAAGAGGGCCGCGAACGCGATCGGAATGGCGAGGCCGAGGATGGTCTTGAGGCGCACGGAGAGGTGTGACTGGGGGCGTGGTCCGGCCGCCGGCACCGGAGTGTGTCGAACGTCACAATATGGGGCGGTACTCCGGCCCCGAGATTGCATCAATAGTAGCGAACGACCACGTTTTATGCGGTCATACCGCTGCGTTCCGGGCGGTATACGCTCGTCGGCGAACCCTTGCGTACCCCACGAATGTCCTTGCGCCTGCGCCGTTTGCGCCCCGCTCTGGCGGCGGCTCTCCTGCTCATCGTCGGTCTGATCAGTTGTGGTCGTGAGGTCACCGGTCCTGGTGGCCGTGGCACCCCGGCAACGGTCGCGCTGAACCCGGTGTTCGGCACGGTCACACTCGCTGGCACCGGCGAGGTGCTCAGCATCGGCTCGGTTGTCGACTTCGATCGCGTGCGCGTGGTGCTGCTGCGGGCCAACGGCGACACGGCGGTCGACGAGCTCGTGCCGTTCCCGCCCGAATCGACGACGGTGCGTCTGGCGTTCACTCTCACGCTCGGCGAAGGGGCGACCTCGCAGGGAGAGCCGCTCGACGCCACGCTCAAGTATCTCAACGCCGCCGGCGACACGGTGTTCTCCGGTGGTCCTATCGCGGTGTTGGCACGTCCGGCGTCCAACCCCGGTGCGGCGCCTGATGTGCCGCTCGACTACACGGGCCCCGGGGCGAACGCGGCGGCGATCGAGATCGCGCCGCGCTCGTTCGTCGGCACCATCGGACAAGGCAACACCTTCACCGCGACCGTGCGTGACGCCCAGGCCAGCGTCCTCGCCAACGCACCGGTCGCGTTCACCTCGACCGACTCCAACCGTGTGCGCGTGAACATCCGCACCGGTGCGACCACCCTGATCGGCGCGCGCGGCAGCGCGCGCATCATCGCGCAGACGCTTACCGGCCAGGCGGACACCGCCGACGTCTCCATCACGCCGACGCCGAGTGCCGTGGTGCTGGTGAGCGGTGGCGCGCAGAACGTGCGCGCGGGCGAGGTGTTCCCGCAGCCGGTGCGCGTGCGCGTGAATGCGGTGGACGGACAGGGCGTGGAAGGTGTGGCGGTCGATTTCTCGGTGACCCAGGGTGGCGGAAGCGTGACCCCTGCCACCGGGATCACCGATGTGAATGGCGAAGCCACTGCGACATGGACCGCCGGCACGGTGGCGGGCACCGGGACGCTGCGCGCGTCCGTGCTCTCGAACACGATCGGCATCAATGTCGCGGGCAACCAGCTCTCGGCGAACGCAAGCTCGCTGCAGTTCTCGGCGTCCCCGTCCAACTTCGCGGCGGGTGATACCATCCCGCCGTTCAACGTGATCGTCCTCGATGCGACGAGTGACACCGTGTCCGGATTCGCCGGGCTCGTCTCGCTCGAACTCACGGGCGGCGCGGGCAATGCGAACCTCGTCGGCGCCGTGGTATCCGAAGCGGTGAACGGTGTCGCGAGCTTCAGCGGATTGACGATCGATCGCGCGGGCACTGGGTACCGGTTGGTCGCGCGAGTCACGGGCGTACCGAACGCGCAGTCTGCACTGTTCGATGTGAGCGCCGCGCCGGCACGGTTCGTGACGCTCATCAGCGGCGGCGGCCAGACCGCACCGGCGAGCACGGCGTTGGCGGATTCCATCCGCGTGCGCGTGACCGATGTGTTCGGATTCCCGGTCGGCGGCGCGACCGTCAGCTTCACCGTCGCGCTCGGTGGTGGCACGGTCTCCCCGACGAGCCGCGTCACGGATGCGGCGGGCTTTGCGTCGACGAGCTGGACACTGGGCGCCAACGGCACGCAGCAGATCACCGCGGGCGTGAGTGGACTCAACCCCGTGCCGGTGAGCGCGACGATCTTCGCCGGCGGAGGCTCGCCCACGTTGTTCGTCGGCGCCGGCAGCGTCGCGACGACCGTGGGTGGTTCGCGTGCGGTCCCGATCTTCGTGAATCCGGCGGCGACGAGCACCGTTGTCGCGCAGTTGGTCAGTCGCGACACGGCGATCGCGCGTTGGCAGGTGGACTCCGTGGTCTTCACCGTCGGTTCGACGCTTCGTTCGCCGAGTATCCTCGGTCGGAGCCAGGGCTCGACCTGGGCGGTGATCACCTCGCCGATCGGCACCGACTCGGTCCTCGTGGCCGTGGACTCGGCGAGTGTCGGACTGCAGATCGATCCGTTCCGCACGATGGCAGTCGGTGACACATTGCGCACGCTGGTGCGACTCACTGAGCCGGCACCGCCGGGCGGCATCACCGCGGTCGTGCGTTCGACATCGCCCGGTGCCGTGCTCGTCTCGCCGTGGTCCGGGCTCGGCGTGCCGGACGAGGCCTGTCAGTTCTATTGCGACAATCTCCGCGCGTCGCCCGACGGTCCGACGATCCTCGCACCGCCGGCGGATTCCGCGTTGATCATCATCCCTGAGGGGCGGATCGACGGACATCTCGCGGTCTTCCTGCTGGACACGGCGCTCGCGGCCCCGCTCACGGTGACGGCGCCGGGCTTCGTCTCGGGTGGTATCTCACTCGAGATCCGTCGGCCGACGCTTCAGTTCTTCAGTTCTTACAGCACGTTCGGCACGTTGCTGCCGGTGGGGTCGCGAGACGAGGTGTTCTTCCAGCTGTCGGACTCGCCCACCTCCGACCGTGTCGCGCGGGTGACGGCGCGCGTGCCCGGGTCCGTCCGCGTGGACAGCCTGGCGATCCTCCGTCGCGGCGACTTCAGCTCGAGTGACATCCCCGTCGAGATCCTCGCCCCGGACAGCTCGTGGGTGGTCGTGGAGATCCCCGGCGTGCCGGTGGATTCGTTCCTGGTGCGCGGCGCTCCGCCGATCACCCAGATCTCGCTCACGACCTCGCTCGCCAATCGCGGTGCCGCGTTCACGTTCAGCGCCGGCGTGCTGGCGGACACCACGTTCGGCGCGTTCTTCGGCGCCCTCCCGCCTCGTGCCATCGACCTGCCGCTCACCATCATCTCGCGTGATCCCGCGATCGCGCGGGTCGACGTCGGCAGCTCCATCATCCCGCAGGGACAGATCACGGCATCGCTCACCGTGCGCGCGGTGAGCGGTGGCTCGACGTGGATCGTTGTGTCCGCACCCGGCGCCGGCGCCGACTCGGCCCAGATCACCGTGCAGAGCGGATCACTCTTCGCGGTCCAGAACGGCCCGTCCGTCGGCATCGGCCAGGTGCATCGCAGCATGTTCGTGAGCACCAACGAAGGCACGTTCGACGACCCGCAGTGGGTAGAGGCGAGCATCAGCTCGAGTGACTCGACCGTGCTCCTGGTGGCCACTCCCACGATCGGCGTCAGCGCGTCAGGCCAGACAGACAATGTCCGCCTCGTCGGTCGCAGCGCGGGCACGGCGATCGTGACGATCAGCGCCCCGGGCTTCGCGTCGCTCACACGCACGTTCACCGTCTCGGCGGCGCGCGTCGTGCTTTCCAACTTCGCCACTCCGTCGACGATCAACCCGGATAGCGTGACCATCGGACTCTCGACCAATCTCGTGGATCCGAGCGGGAGCGTGCGTCCGAGTGCGGACACCCTCTTCGGGTTGGTCCAGTCGACGAACCCGGCCGTGCTCCAGGTCACCGACTCGATCATCCAGTTCAACGCGAACGGCACCGCGTTCGACGGCAGTGTCCGCGCGATCGCGCCGGGGACCGCCCAGCTCGTCGTCACCGCGCCTGGGGCGATCCCCGATACGAGCGCAACGATCACGGTGCGTCCGCCACGGTTGGAGATCTCGAGTCCTTCGATCTCGACCGGCGCCGGCATGCGTCAGGTCATCTCGGTGATCCGTCGCGCACCGCCTGGCACCGCGCTACCGCTCACGGTCACCGTCCAAGGACCGGCGAACGTCACTCCGGTCAATGTCAATGACACGCTCCCGGCGGGGAGCCCGTCGTATCAGTACCTCGTGAATACGGGCACGGTGATCGGCGTGGACACGGTGATCGTCGGAAGCCCGGGCCTCAACCCCGACACCGTGCTGCTCAACGTCGGGGCGTCTCGCGTGCTTCCCAACACGGTCTCCACCCTGCTGGTCGGTCTCGAAGCCGAGGTCGGTGCGCAAGTCCGGCCGGTCGCGACGTTCTCGGCCTCGCTCCCGGACATCGTGCGACGCTTCGTCGTCACGGCGCGCGACACCAGTGTGCTCGCAGTGCTCGCCGACACGGTCGAACTCGTCCCGACGACCACCAATCCGTCCCGCTTCGGCCGCATCAGGGCGCGGCGGCCGGGTACGAGCTACGTCGTCATGTCCGACCCGCTCGGCGTCTTCCAGCCCGATTCGTTGTTCGTGACCGCGGAGGCGCAGACACTGCGCGGCAGCAACGTCGAGATCACGCTCGCGATGCGCGAGCGGAGCGATGAGTTCGAGATGTACGTGTTCCGCGACTTCAGTTCGTCCGACTCGTTGTGGGTGCAGCTCGCGAGTTCGTCACCGTCGCTCGTGTCGGTGCCCGACTCCGTGCTCATCCCGGGCGGCCAGTCGTTCGCGTACTTCCAAGTTGAGTCCGGCGATTCGGTGGGCGGCGCGATCGTCACCGCCTCGGCGTCGGGCTTCCTCCCGTATCGGTGGAATGTCGGCGTGAGCCGCGGCGAATTGGTCCCGTTCGCTGATGGGGATCGACTGAGCGTCGGCAACGAACGTCGGATCGCCATCTACACCAGAAGCGCGTCGACGTACGACACGCATGAACCGCTCGATACCATCCCGGTCCGGATCCGCTCGGATCAGCCGAGCGTGCTCGGCGTCGGCACGGACACCATCCTGGATCTCACGGCGGTGAACGCCGGACTCCAGGTGTTCGGCCCGCTCCGCGGGAACACGCTCGGCTCGTCGCTCTTCACCACGGAGGATCTGCGGAGCGGCAACTTCCGCCAGCTCATCGGATCGCGCGGGCTGATCGAAGTGTTCCCGGCGCGCCTCGAGGCGAACAGCAGCTTCTACACGATCACCCCAGGGTTGACCTCGGATTTCGTGGGATCCCTGACCACCGAGAACTTCGGTGACAGCGCGGTGGTCACCGCCACCTCGAACGGCGGACGAGTCGTCGTCACGCCCGACCCCATCGAGATCGGTCTCACCATCGGGTCGACAGTGAGCTTCTCGCTGCGTGGCGTCAGCCCGGGGCTCGACACCGTGGTGTTCTCTGCCCCGGGCTACATCCCCGACACCATCCAGGTGCGGCTCGCGGATGGTACGCTCCGCACGAACGTCGCGCCCCCACCGCGCTTCTTCGCGAACGAGTCCATCCAGTTCACCGTCGTCTTCCACGACGCGGGCGGGCGACAGGCCAGCGTCGGACCGAACGGGCTGCCGCTCACCTTCTCGTCCACCGGCCAGATGTTGGCACGCCGACTCACGGATGGTACGCCACTCACCAGTGCCACCGTGGCGGACGGTGAGTTCCAGTACACGTTCTTCCTGAGCGCCACAACGGTCGGCGAAGGCACGGTGACGATCAGTGCACCGGGCATGCTGCCGCTCGTGATCCGCACACAAGTCATCAGCCGTCCGGAGTAGCCCATGCGATCCGTCTTGACCCACCTCAATGCTCCGTGGCGCGCAGCGAGTGTGCTCGCTGCCCTACTGATCTCGGCATCCACCGTCGCGGCGCAATCGACACCGGCGACGCAGCCGGCCGCCGCGGCGCGCGCCGCGACCCCTCGCCCCGCTGCACCAGCCGAGCGAATCGAAGGAGCCGGCCCGAACGGGGCGACCCTCCGCTGCCGCGATGGCTCGTATCCGGCCGTCGGCGCGCCGGACTCCGCCTGCGAGGGCAAGGGTGGAATCCTCGTCCGCTTCCCCATCCGACGCTTCCCCGTCGCGGCGCCAGCCCCGTCGGTCGTCGCCGCGCCACCGCTCGCGGCCGCCCCGGTGGATACCGCGACAGCGGCCGCCCTCCGCGAGCCGCCGATGACCAGCCGAGCGAAGGAGTTCATCCCCGCGCCGCGCCCGCCCGCGAACGCGACACTCCAGTGTCAGGACGGGACCTTCGTCGTGAGCGATACCAGCGCCACGCGCTGCGCGACACGCGGTGGCGTGCTTGTGCGATTCCCGCCACCAGTGCGGCGGATCCCGCGCTGAGTCCGCATCATGTTCTGATGCCGTCTCCCCGCCCCCGGTGACCTAGGTCACCGGGGGCGGGGTTCTATCGTCCTTCTGGCGAGCGCTTTGCAGAGAGGAACTGCGTCGGCTGTGTGCTGACCCGTTCCCTCGCACGCGCATTGCCTGTGGTCCGCCCACCAGTCACCCGATCCCCGTGACCCGTCCTTCGCGTCGTCTCGTGGCCGCTCTCGGCCTCCTCGCCTTCGGTGCCCTCTCCTGCGGGCGCGATGCCACGGGGCCCAACGGCACCGCACTCGGACGGTCGCGCTTCGCGTCGCTGCAGTTCGAGGCGCAGTTCCCGACCATCCCGGGCACGGCGGACGCACTCAGCGACGTGGTGCCGTTCAGCGAGGTGCGCATCCTGCTCACCGAGCTCAATGCCGGCGACAATACTCCACGCACCATCTACGACCGGACCGTACCGTTCCCCGCGGGCGCGGATTCGATCGAACTCGGCGCGACCTTCCCGCTGCCGCTCTCGGCGCCGGACAGCGGGATTTTGGTCACGCTCCATCTGGCGTACATCAATTCGCAGGGCGACACCGTCTTCCGTGGCGGGCCGACCACCGTGCGCGCACGGCCAGTCGGTGCCGCCGGCGGTGATGTGCCGGTCGGGACGCCAGTGGTGTACACGGGCATCGGCGCGAGCGCGACGTCGGTCGAGCTGACGCCCGCGAGCGGCGTCGCGGTCGCCGGAACGAGTACCTCATTCACGGCCGTCGCACGTGATGGTCAAGGCAGCATCATCGCGAACACGCCGGTGTTCTTCTCGAGCGGCGACACCTCGCGTGCGGCGGTCGCGGATCCGGCGATCCTTTCCGCCACGTGGCGTCCGCGGCGCGGCCCGGCCACGGTGATCGCGACGCTGCTCAACGGACCGGCAGACACTGCGACGTTCGACATCTCGCTCCCCGCGTCACAGGTGCTCGTGGTCTCCGGCGACGCACAGACGGCACTCGCCGGCACGGCGCTCGCCCAACCGCTGGTGCTGCGCGTGGCCGCAAGTGACAGCATCGGCGTCGCCGGTGTGCCGGTGACGTTCGCGGTGACGCTCGGTGGCGGTTCGCTCGGTGTGCTGGTGGATACGTCCGATGCCAACGGCCTCGTGAGCACCACGTGGACCGTGGGTGCGCTCGGGGCGCAGAGCATCATCGCCACCGCGGTGGGCATCGCCGGCGCGACGCGCACGATGACCGCGACGGCCACCGCCGGGGCGGCCACACGCCTCGAACTCGTCACACAGCCCAACGACGCCGACGCGGGAGCGCCCATCACGACGTCCGTCCGCGCCGTGGACGCGCTCGGCAACCTCGTCGCGACGTTCAATGGCGCCGTCGATGTCGTCGTCGACAGCGGACCGATCGAAGGCTGGAGCTTAGGCGGTACGGATACCGTGCTCGCGGTGGCGGGTGTGGCGAGCTTCACGACGCTCACGCTCGACGCCGCGTCGCAGTACCGCTTCCGGTTCCGTGCGACCGGGCTCGACAGTGCCGTGAGTGCGCCGTTCACGATCAACCCCGGCGCCGCGGTGCTCATCTACCCGATCGGCGGCGACGCGCAGGCCGGGCTCGTGTCCACGCTCTTGGCGAATTCCATTGAAGTCCGCGTGGAGGATGCGTTCGGCAACGGGGTGGTCGGCGCCACGGTGAACTGGTCGCCGGATGGCGGCAGCGGCAGCGTGTCACCGACGACCAGCGTGACCGACAACGGCGGCATCGCAAGGACGGCGTGGACGCTTGGCGCGACCGTTGGCGTGCAGACGGTTTCGGCGAGCAGCGGCGCCCTCGGTCCGATCGATTTCACGGCGACGGGTTTGGCCGCGGTCAGCGGTGTGCGGTGGCTCGGTTCGACGAGCATCAACTGGGACGCCCCGCTCAACTGGGAGGGCGGTGTGCTTCCGGGCATCGCCGACACCGTCGTGATCCCGAGCGGGACCCTGTTCTCACCGCGCCTCTTCACGAGCGCGGTGATCGGTGCGCTCGTCGTCGAGAACGGGGCGACCCTCGATCTCGACACGCTCGGGCTCGCCGTCAACGGATCCATCGAGGTCGATGTCACGGGAAGCATCATCGCACAGCCGACCGGTGTGCTTGCGATGACCGGATCCGGCGATCTCCGCGGCGCACTGCCCAACGTCCAACTCACCGGACCCACGGTGACCGCCACGGGCGCGATCACCGTGAGCGGGCTGCTGTCGGTGGGGAACGGTCTCTTCGCCCTCAACTCGCAGAACGCGATCGTCTCGGGTGACTTCGCCACGACCGGCAGCGGCCGATTCCAGATGGCGCCGGGTAGCATCCTTCAGGTCGCCGGCGATGTGATCCTGGCCGGCGGAAGCACCACGGGACTGCTGACCGGCGGTGAGCTGCAACTCGGCGGCGACTTCACGCAGGGTGGCGGAAGTCCCTCTGCGTTCAATCCCGGCGCGAACTTCATCGTGCAGCTGAACGGCATCGCGGCGCAGTCCGTCACGCTGCTCAACAGCGACGCGGCCCCGACGCTCACCTGCGCGGCCTCGTGTTTCGGCACGTTCGTGAGTTCGAAGTCGCCGGGAAGCGGGGCGACGCAGTTCAACAGCAGCGCCAAGTTCCTCGGCGGACTCACGGTGAACGGTGATGCGTTGAATGCACCCGGGTACACCCTGATGGTGGTGGGGACACCGAGTCTCAACGCGACGACGGTCGCGGTGGGCGCGGTGGGTTGGCGTTCGGGGTTCACACGCAGCGCGAACTTCAGCGCCGACTCGCTGATCGCCTGGGGCGGCGGCACGCTGATCGAGAGCGAAAATATCCGGACCGTGGTGCGCGGGGCGTACACGGCGGCCGCGACTCACGCGGCGGATCTCGTGGTCGACGCGGGTGGCGTGCTCACCATCAACGGCACCGCCAACGTCACTGGGTCGTTCACATCGCGTGGCAACGGCTACGTGCTCATGCAGCAGGAAGCGGATTCGCTGAACATCGGCGGGTCGGCCACGTTCGATGACGACCCTCCGTCGGGGATCCTGACGGCTGGCGTGATGGTGATCGGCGGGGATTTCGCGCAGGTCGGTGTCGACCGAGGCTTTCTGTCAGAAGGCACACATCGGGTCCGCCTCGTCGGCAACACCGTCACCGTGTCGTTCGCGGACGCGGCGGTGAACCGATTCCAGGAGCTCTTCATCGACGGCACGTCGTCCGTCGCGTTCACCACGCCGGTCAGCGTCACCGGGAGCGTGACGGTGGCGTCCGGTGTCAGCGTGGTCAGCAGCTCGGAGGAGGTCAGCATCGGCGGTGACCTGGTCGAGAACTCCGGTGGGCTCTGGCAGGTCGCGTTCACCACATTCACCGGTCCTGACCCGCAGCTCCCCCCGTCCATCCTGGGCAATGTGACCTTCATCTTCGGTGCGGTGCTCGATGCGCCCCTCACCGTGAACGGTGACCTCGCCGTGAACGGCGGTACGCTGTCGCTCAATGGGCGCCGCCTCGACGTGAACGGCAGCTTGCGCACCACGCTCGCCGGATCGCTGAGCATGACGAGCCCGGCCGACACGCTCTTCATCTCCGGGAACGCGCAGTTCGAAGGCGCCTCGACGCTGAACCAACTCACCGCCGGTCACCTCGCGATCGGCGGCAACTTCACGCAGACCGGCACCGCCACTTCGTTCCACGCCGTCGCGCCGCACGAGACGTGGCTGGTCGGTTCGGCCACCCAGACCGTGTCGTTCGCGACACCAGGCTACGGCGTCGCGGACTCGCACTTCGGCACGCTGTATCTCGGACAGACCGGCGTGCAAACGACGTCGCTGACCTCCCCGATCTTCGTCGAAGGGCAACTCGAGACAGGCGCCATCGCAACGTCGAATCATCGGGTCGTGAGTGCCGGAGAACTCATTCGCGCTCAAGGCACAGACCTCGACCGACTCATCCTCGAGAACACACGGCTGCGGCTCGACGACGGCGCCGCACTGGCGGCGCTCGACACCCTGATCTTCGAGTCGCAGAACCCGGGCGTCGTGCAGTTCGAGATCGCGCGTTCCAGCGGGACGGCGAATATCGCACGACTGGAGTTCCAGACCGTCCCGACCACGGGCCGCTATCTGCGCGTGGTGGATCTCGACGGAGTCACCAACGGCGTGGTGACCGTGAACATCAGCAGCGTGTTCCCGTCCAGCAACGGCGGGTTCCTGCAGGTGGTCGCCCCCGCGGTGGTGAACGGCTGGACCAACGCGACGTTCCGCTGGACCGGCGCCGACGGCAACTCCACGTGGACCAACGCCGGCAACTGGTCCGATGGCGTCGTGCCGAGTGTGACGGACTCTGTGTACATCCCCCCGGCGACCTTGTTCGGCCCGGTGATCCCGGACGGCACGACCCTGCGCGCGCTGGTGAGTGACCGCACCGAAACGCCGATCAACATGGCCGGTGGTCTGACGATCACCGAACAACTGCTCGTACCGCGCTCCACCGGCCTCGCGTGCAGCGCGGGCACACTGAATGTGAGCGGCGGTGTCACGCCGGTGCGGATGGCAGGTCGCGTGCTCTGCTTCACTCGCATGCTCGCGGGCACGGTGGACATCACCGATACGCTCAGCATCGAGAGCAGTGACCTGCAGGTCGAAGGCAGTGCGATCCTGCAGCCTGGCACGAGTGTGGTGCGCGTGGGGAACAACTTCAGCACACTGGGTGGCGGTCGCTTGCGCATGACGAGTGCGCTCGGTCGACTGCTCGTCGCACGAGGCGCGACCTTCGCCGGTGGCGGCTCGGCGACGGACCTGCAGGCGGGTCGCGTGGAAGTGGGCGGCAACTTCTCGCAGTCTGGCGGGTTCACGTATGCGGCGGCTCCGGCGCACGTGACGTACTTGTTCGACATCGATAGCGGATTCGCCACCACCAAGCAGATCAGCTTCGGCGAACCGGTGAACTCGCACTTCGGCACGCTGGAGGTCGACACGTGGGACCGTGGCGTCGGCACAGAGATCCCGGTCGAGGGGAACTTCATCGGCACCGGCCCGGTGTCGATGGGTGGGTCGGGATTCCTGAACGTGAAAGGCGACGTGACGGTGCCGAGTGCCTTGGCCTCGATCCAGTTCCACACCATGCGTGTCGGAGGTGCGCTGACGTACGCGGGCGACTTCGGACTCGACACGGTCGTGTTCAATGGCAGCACGACGCAGCGCGTGCCGCGCGATGTGGCGTACAACTTCGTGCGGGTGACCGGAAACGATGTGCTGATGTCAGCGAACGATGGCGGGTTCAATATCGCCGGATGGCTCGAGGTGTCCGGTGGGTTGCTGCGACTCGGCGAGACGGACTCACTCACGACGGTCGTGGTGAACGGCGACTTCCGGACCGTGTCAGGCGGACGGTTGCAGATGTCCTCGACGGACACTGAGCTGAGCATTTCGGGCAACGCGCTGTTCGCGGGCGGGAGCACGAGCGGGCTGCTCACGAATGGGACCATCAGCGTCAGTGGCGACTTCACCCAGAACACGAATCCACTCGCATTCGTGGCGACGGGACTGCAGCGGACTACGATCGGTGGCAGTGTGCCGCGCAGTATCCAATTCGCGAACGCAGGGCCAGCCCAGTCGCGCTTCTCGTCGGTGGTCTTCTCGAGCGCTGCGGGTCAGACGGTGACACTTGCCACCGCAGCACACGCTGAGGACGCAGAGGTGGTGACGGGGAACTTCGCAGTCGCTCCGAACACGGGCGCACTCACGGTCACCGGCAACTATTCTCACAGTAGCGGCACCACGACGACCCTCGGCCTGAACTCGAGCTTCTCCGTGGGCGCGTGCTCGGGACTCGGCAGCCTCCTGCGGAACGCGACGTTGCTGCTCTTCAATCCGGGCGGCTGCGTCTTCACGATCGGCTAGCGAGCGTAGGCCCGCGACCGAGTCTCCACCATCTGCGATCTGCCGTCCGCCATCCACCGTCCGCCATCCAGCCTCAAAACAACCCAAGCTGTTCCGCCAGCTGGGCCGGGTCCTTCGGGACCTGGCCCAGCAGCGTTTGCAGCATCCGCACATTCGCCGGACTATGCCCGGAGAAATGATTGTTCACGTAACCGTATACCTTCACCGACTTCGCCAACGACGGCAGGATCGCCGCCCACGATTCGATCTCACTCGTGCGGTCGACCTGCACATGCGAGTAGTCCGTGATGCTGCGGTCCGGCCCCATCCATCGCACATACGCGTGCGGCGCCGTCGGCCGCTCGGCGAGCTTGAGCATCCATTTGCGCGGGATCCATCGCGCATCCACGAGTGCGAGCGCCACACCGCGCGCCGTGAGCAACGCGTGTGTCTCCTCGTTGATCCACTCCTTCTGCCGGAACTCGATCGCGAACGCGATGTCCGTGGGCAGTGTGAACAGGAACTCCTCGAGTGCATCACGCTCGACTGGACTGAAGTCCGGTCCGCACTGGATCAGCACGGGCCCGAGCTTGGGCCCCAGCTCCCGCGCGGCATCATAGAAGCGCTGCGCTACGTCCTGCGCACCGACGAAGCGCAGTTCGTGCGTGATCTCCTGCGGCAACTTGAGTGCGAACGTGAAGTGATCCGGCGTGCGTTCCGCCCAGCCGCGCACGGTCTTCACCGCGGGCACCGCATAGAACGTCGAGTCCACCTCGACCGTATCGAACGCGCGCGCATACGTCGTGAGAAAATCCGCCGCCCGTGTCTTCGACGGATAGAACAGCCCCACCCACGCCGGATAGTTCCAGCCCTGCGCGCCGAGTCGGATGGCGGGAGTCATTGTAACAAGGTACATACGACCACCCGCATTGCGCCCCCCGCATCGCCGTCGCATTCTCCCGGGAGCCCAGCACACGCTCGCCACTCCATCCCCATCGCATGACGCCCAAGCGTAGCCTGCTGAACCACCTCGGCCTCCACCGCCCTGAACTCCGCGCGTGGGCGATGTACGACTGGGGTCTCTCCGGCATGCAGACCGTCATCATGACGGCGGTCTTCCCGCTGTTCTTCCTCTCGTACGCGGCGCACGGGCTCGAGGGCACACAGGGCGAAGAGCGGTACGCGGTGGCGAACACCGTCTACGCCGTCCTCATCGCGCTCATCGCGCCGTTCCTCGGCGCGGTCGCCGACTACAAGGCGGCGAAGAAGGCCTTCATGGCCGGCTTCCTGCTGCTCGGCGTCGGGGCGACCGGTGCGATGTACTTCATCGGACAGGGCGACGTCACCCTCGCGTCGATCCTGTTCGTGCTCTCGCTCGCGGGCGCGGCCGGCAGTACCACGTTCTACGAGTCGCTACTCCCGCACATCGCGAGCGAGGACGAGATCGATCGCGTGTCGACCGCCGGTTACGCGCTCGGCTACATCGGCGGAGGCGTGCTGCTCGCGGTCAATCTGTTCATGATCCAATCGCCGGGCACGTTCGGCTTCCCCACCGGTCCCGACCTCACCCCGGAACAGGCCTCGCTCCCGGTGCGCGTCGCGTTCCTCACGGTCGCGGTGTGGTGGCTGCTGTTCTCCATCCCGATCTTCCGCCGTGTTCCGGAACCACCGCGCGCGCTCGAGAAGGACGAACACGTCGGCATCAATCCGTTCAAGATCGCGCTCGTGCGCATGGGCGAGACGGTCCGCGAACTCCGGCAGTACAAGCAGGCATTCCTGATGATGGTCGCCTTCACCGTGTACAACGACGGCATCCAGACGATCATCAAGATGGCGAGCGTCTACGGCTCCGCCATCGGCATCGGCCGTGCGGACCTGATCACCGCGATCCTCATCGTGCAGTTCATCGGTGTGCCGTTCGCTTTCGCCTTCGGCGCCGTCGCCGGGAAACTCGGCGCGAAGCGTTCGATCTTCATCGGACTACTCGTCTACACCGCGATCTGCGTCTTCGCGTACCGCATGCAGACGACGCGCGAGTTCTATATCCTCGCGATGTTGATCGGCCTGGTGCAGGGCGGCACCCAAGCGCTGAGCCGCTCGTTGTTCGCGACGCTGATCCCCAAGCACAAGAGCGGCGAGTTCTTCGGCTTCTTCTCCGTGTTCGAGAAGTTCGGTGGCATCCTCGGCCCCCTCGCCTTCGCCGTCGCGCTCAATCAGTTCCAGTCCAGCCGCGTGGCCATTCTGAGCGTGATCGCATTCTTCGTGGTAGGCGCCGCCGTTCTATTGATGGTGGACGTAAAGGAGGGCGAACGCATCGCCCGCGCCGCCGAGAAGGATCTTCAGGGCGCTTAGCTCCCCCGTAGTTCACCCCCGCCCCTCCCGCCCCGCAGCCCCCTCCCCCCGCATCCCGCCCCTACCCCGCGCCCCGCACCGCCCTTCCACCCGCATCGCCGTTCCCCACAAGGCCCTCCGACCGCAGGTCGGAGGGCCTTGCCGTAGTGATTACGAAGTGATATCATTGAGATACCACCCTCCGGAGACCAAAGTGTACCGCGAATCCCAATACCCTGCCTCCAACGGCCTCATCGCCCTCATCGTCCTGCTCGTCGTGATCATCGGATCCTTCGTGCTCATGGTCACCGAGCTCCCGGATTCGAACCCCGACAAGAACGTCCCGCTCATCCTGGGCTGCATCCTCGTGATGACCATCGGCCTGTTCTCCCTGGCCGGCCTGTTCATCGTGAATCCCAACGAGGCGAAGGCGCTCACCCTCTTCGGCACGTACAAGGGCACCGTGAAGAAGGACGGCTTCTGGTTCGCCAACCCCTTCATGGTCAAGAAGGCGATCTCGCTCCGCGTGCGGAACTTCGAGACCGCCAAGCTCAAGGTGAATGACAACCATTCCAACCCGATCGAGATCGGTGCGATCGTGGTGTGGAAGGTGATCGACTCCGCCGAGGCGCTGTTCGAGGTCGATGACTACACGCGGTACGTCGCGGTGCAGTCGGAATCGGCGCTGCGCGCGGTCGCGACGCAGTACCCGTACGACTCGCACGCGGCGGGCGAGCAGTCGTTGTCGACGCACACCACCGAAGTCTCACAGGCGTTGGAGAAGGCGTTGGTGGACCGACTGCTGAAGGCCGGCGTCGAGGTGGTCGAGGCGCGCATCTCGCACCTCGCCTACTCGCCGGAGATCGCCGCGGCGATGCTCCAGCGGCAGCAGGCCAGTGCCATCATCGCGGCGCGACAGAAGATCGTCGAGGGCGCCGTGGGCATGGTCGAGATGGCGCTCACGATGATGAGTGAGCGGTCCATCGTCACGCTGGACGAGGAGCGGAAGGCGACGATGGTGAGCAATCTGCTGGTCGTGCTCTGCTCGGAACGTTCCACGCAGCCGGTGGTGAACGCCGGCTCGCTCTACACCTGATCGGTCGCGTCCCGTGGCGGAGAAGAAGCCCTTCCTCATGCGTGTCGATCGCGAACTGCTGGATGCCATCCAGCGGTGGGCGAACGATGATCTGCGCAGTGTGAACGGGCAGGTCGAGTTCCTGCTGCGGGACGCGCTCAAGCGCGCGGGGCGTGCGCCGAAGACCGGCGACGCCTCGCAAGAGTCTCTCCTGACGGACCCGGAGGTCCCATGATGCTGTTCCACCTTCGCCATTCATCCCCCGCTCGCACGATGTTCCGTCTCATCGTTTCGGTGCTGGGACTCATCGCCGCGGCGGTCCTGTCGCTCGTGATGTCGCGTCCCGCGCGCGCGCAGTCTGCCCCGCGCAGCGTGGCCTACGTCATCACGCGTGGCAATGATACGCTCGTCGTCGAGCGCCTGCAGCGCACCGCGTCGCGCACGCTCGCCACGGTGAGCTTGAGCGGCCAGCCGACGATCGAGCTCGACTACACACTCACGCCGACGCACGATGTGAGTGTGGCGCGCTTCACCGTGCGACTCCCCAACGCGGCGCCGGATGCGGCACCCGCGCAGGAAGGCACGGTCACGTTCGTCGGCGACAGCGCGATCCTCACCATGAAGGCCGCGGGGCAGGAGCGAACGCTCCGGCTGGCGACCAAGGCCGGCGCGCTCCCGGTCGCCAACAACGACTTCGTCACCGCCGAACAGATGGTGCGCATGGCGCGTGCACAGAAGGTCACCAAGCTCACGAAGCCGATCTTCCTGCTCTCCAACGCGCAGACGATGGAAGCGACGGTCGAACTCATCGGTGCGGACAGCGCGCGCTTCACCATCCTCACCAACGTCACCGAGCTCGCCGTCGACGCCGAGGGTAACGTCACCGGCGGCGCGATCCCGTTCGCGGGCCTGCGCATCACGGCCGTCACCGGTCCCGCGATGGCGGGGATCTCGGTAGGACGTCCCAACTACGACGCGCCCGCCGGCGCGCCGTACACCGCCGAACACGTCACGGTGAAGACGCCGGAAGGTCACATGCTCGCCGGCACACTCACCAAACCCTCCGGAGCGGTCGGGAAGCTGCCCGCCGTGGTCACCATCACCGGCTCCGGCCAGCAGGACCGCGACGAGTACATCGCGGTCGCGGGCGGCTTCCGCCTGTTCCGCCAAGTGGCCGATACCCTCTCACGTCGCGGCGTCGCGGTGCTGCGACTCGACGATCGCGGCATCGGCGGGTCGGGCGGCGACGTCAACGGCACGAGTGCCGACTTCGCCAACGACATCCGGGCGGCCATCGCGTATCTCCGCACCCGCGCCGACATCGACCCCGCGCGCATCGCGCTCGTAGGGCACAGCGAAGGCGGCATGATCGCGCCGATGATCGCGGTCACCGATCCGCAGCTCGCAGGCATCGCGCTGCTGGCGGGCACGGCGTACACCGGACAGCAGATCATCGAGTATCAGATCGAGAACGGGATCCGCGGCGGGGGCAACGTGCCCGCCGCGCAACAGGACTCGATGATCAAAGCGCAGAAGGCCGAACTCGGCAAGCAGGTCGCGAGCAACGCATGGATGCGGTTCTTCGTCACGTACGATCCCATCCCCACGGCGAAGAAGGTGAAGCAACCGGTCCTCATCCTGCAGGGCGCGACGGATCAACAAGTCCGCGCCGAGGAAGCGCGCATGCTCGACGCTGCACTGCGCGGGGCCGGCAACACCCGCGTGACGCTCAAGATCATGCCGGACCGCAACCATCTGTTCCTGCGCGATGCCAGCGGGCACCCTGCCGGCTACGCCAATCTCAAGGACCCGAAGGTCGACGGTGAAGTACTCGGCGTGCTCGCGGACTGGGTCGTGACGACGCTCGGGGTGCGCTGACATGGTCACGCTCGAGATCGAAGGCGATCACCTCCGCATCACCATGCAGGGCCACCACAAACTCTGGGCGATGAAGTCCACGTTGAGCCTGCCGTTGCGGGATATCCGCGACGTGCGCCTCGATCCCGAGCGCGCGAAGCGGTGGTGGAAGGGCATCCGGTTCCCCGGCACCGAAGTCCCGGGCCTGTACGCCGCCGGGACGTTCTACGAGAGCGACATGCGACCCGACTTCTGGTCGGTGCGCAAGCCGGAACAGGCGATCGTCATCCAGTGTGCGACGGGCGCTGACTACGACGAGATCATCGTCGAAGTCGAGGATCCCGACGCCGAGGTGGCACGCCTGCGAAACGCCATCGGCCCGCGTGCGTAAGGGAACGACAGTAAACCGCCTCCGCCGAGGTGCCCGGGACTCCGGTCCGTTCGGCGCGAGTCCACCTACATCCCGCGATCGACCATGCGCCTGACTCTGCCGACCTCCGCCCGCCTCGCGATCCTCAGCGTCGCCGTCACTCTTCCGACGACAGCGCTCGCAGCACAGAGCACCACGCCCGCCTTCGCCACGCGCCTCGACTCGCTGATCACCGCCGAGATGGCGCGCACCAAGACACCAGGTGCGCAGGTCGCGGTGGTCGTGGATGGCAAACTCGCTTACGCCAAGGGCTACGGCGTCGCCGACATCGAGACCGGTCGCCCGGTCACGACGCAGACGCTCTTCCGCGTGGGCTCGGTCACGAAGATGGTCGCCGCGGCCACGCTGTCGCAACTCGCCGCCGAGGGCAAACTCGATCTACAGGCACCGATCGGTACGTATGTGACCGAGATCAAGGGGAAGAAGGTCGCCGACGTGAGCACGCATCAGTTGCTCACGCACACCGCAGGCTGGCTCGACAACGCGGTCGCCTACGGCCGCATGGGTGAAGGCGCACTTGGCGAGGTGTTCCGCGAGATCGGCGACACGCTGTTCTTCACCGCACCGGGCCGTGTGATCTCGTATTCGAACCCCGGCTACTCGATGGCGGGTTATGTCGCCGAACGCGCCGGCGGTGCACGGTTCGCAACGCTCACGGAGCAGCTCGTCCTGCGCAAGGCGGGCATGATGCATTCGACGTTCAAGCCGCTGGAGGCGATGACCCGCGACTTCTCGCAGGGTCACGCCGGTGCACCGACGGCGACCGGCACCGTCGTGCGGCCGTTCACGGAGAACACCGCGCAGTGGGCAGCGGGCTTCCTGTTCTCCAACACCGCGGAGTTCGCACGCTTCACGATGCTCCTGATGAACGGGGGCACGCTCGACGGCAGCCGGATCCTCGCCGCGGAAGCGGTTCAGCGCATGACCAGCGGACATCAGGCGATCCCCGGCTCCACGACGTCGAAGTACGGCTACGGACTCACCATCGGCATGCGCGGCACGGAGCGGATCTGGCAGCACGGCGGTGCCATCAATGGGTTCGATGCCAGTGTCACCATGTTCCCCGATCGCAAGATGGCCGTGATCCTCTTCGACAATCGCAGCGGGGCGCCCCTGCAGGGCGTGATCGATCTCGTCGCGAAGGAAGTCGCGGGTCTCACGCCGCCCATCCCGCCGACCGTGCCCGCGGAGCGTGTCCCCACGGCCGCAGAGCGCGCACAGCTCGTCGGTACGTTCAAGCAGGGGAACACGAGCGTCACACTGTTCGAAGAGAATGGCGCACTCAAGTTCCGGCAGGGACCCGGCGTGCTGCCGGCGGCGCTCGCCG
>JADYYN010000047.1 GCA_020853635.1 Gemmatimonadaceae bacterium | reverse complement strand
TCACAAGTTGTGATTTCAAATGCGCACGGCGGCCGTCGCACCCGGCCGTACGTCTTCACCGAGCAGGGTGTCGCCATGCTCTCAAGCGTCCTCCGCAGTCCGAGGGCAGTCGCGGTCAACATCGCCGTGATGCGCGCGTTCGTGCGGATCCGGGAGTTGGTCGCGGGGCATGCCGGGTTGCTGCGCCGGCTCAATGACCTGGAGAAACGCTACGATGGCCAGTTCAGGACCGTGTTCGAGGCGATTCGGGCGCTGGTGGCCGTTGAGAACACGCCCCGTCGGCGTATCGGCTTCCATGCAGACCCGGACGCGGTCCAAGCCGTGGCGGCGCCAGTCCGTAGACCGGTGACGAATCGCAAGGGATAATGCGCGGTCAGCTTTCATCTGTCCGCGCCACTCCCTAAATTCACGGCACTGCCCCCCTCTGAGGACCCCAGTGAAGATCGCAGTCTGCATCAAGCGCGTCCCCGACATGGACGTCCGCTTCAAGATCGCCCCCTCCGGCAAGGCCGTGGACGAAACGGGGCTCAAGTTCGACATCTCCGACTTCGACGGCTATGCCGTCGAGGCCGCACTCCAGATCAAGGAGAAGCTCAACGCCGGTGAGGTCGTCGTGATCTCCCTCGGCCCCGACGTCGTGCAGGAGACCCTGCGCAAGGCGATGTCGATGGGCGCCGACCGCGCGGTGCAGCTCAAGGCCGACACGGTGCCCGCCGATTCGTTCGCGATCGCCAGCGCACTCGCTGCCGAACTCAAGGACGGTGGCTACGACCTCATCATGTTCGGTCGCATGTCGATCGACACCGCACACGGCGCGACCGGTGCGATGACGGCCGAGCTGCTCGGACTGCCGGTGGTGAACGCGATCAGCAAGCTGGAGTTCGATGGCCGCACCGCGAAGATGCGCCGCGAACTCGAAGGCGCGTACGAACTCGTGGAATGTGCGTTGCCGGCGGTAGTGACCATCGACGAAGGCATCGCGCGCCCGCGGTATCCGTCGCTCAAGGGCATCATGGCGGCGAAGAAGAAGCCGCTCGACACCAAGCCGGCGCAGTTGCCCGCGCCGCGGCTCTCCCTCGACACGCTCGCGCTCCCGCCCGAGCGCGCCGCAGGTCGCATCATCGGCGAGGGCTCGGCCGTCGTGCCTGAGCTCGTCCGACTCCTCAAGGAAGAAGCGAAGGTCCTCTGATGTCCAACAACGTCCTCGCATTCGCCGAGTCGCGCGGTGGTGATCTCCGTCGCGCCGGACTCGAAGCCGTCGCTGCCGCTCGTGTCATCGCCGATGCCCGTGGTGGTGCCGTGCATGCCATCCTCTTCGGCGCCAGCGGCATCGCCGCGCACGTGGCCAAGCTCGGTGCCCATGGCGCTGACGCCGTGATCGTCGTCGAACACGCCGCCTTCGCGCACAACAATCCCGAAGCGGTCGCCGCGACCATCGCCGCGAAGATGTCGGGCTTCGGTGCCTTCGTCTGCGCCGCGAGCGCGACGGGCAAGGACATCGCGCCGCGTGTGGCCGCCAAGCTCCAGGTGCCGGTCGCGTCCGATGCCATCGCCATGACCGTCGCCGCTGCATCGATCACCGTCACGCACCCGGGCTACACGGGCAAGATCCTGCAGACGCTCACGCTCACGGCGACGCCGGCGGTGGTGAGTGTGCGTCCTGGCGCGTTCCTGCCGAAGGAGAACGCCAAGGCCGGCTCCGTGGAGAACGCCGCGCCCGCGAGCGATCCATCGGCGAGCCGTGTGAAGATCACCGAGACGGCGGCCGGCAATGCGGCCAAGCTCGACCTCGGTGAAGCACCGGTGATCGTCTCCGGTGGTCGTGGACTAAAGGAAGCGGCGAACTTCAAGCTGGTGGAGGATCTCGCGGCCGCGTTCGGTAACGCCGCCGTGGGCGCGACGCGCGCGGTGACCGACGATGGCTGGCGTCCACACTCGGACCAGATCGGTCAGACCGGTCGTCTCGTGTCGCCGGACCTCTACGTGGCCTGCGGCATCTCCGGTGCGATCCAGCACCTCGCGGGCATGCGCACGAGCAAGACCATCGTCGCCATCAACAAGGACAAGGAAGCCCCGATCTTCAAGATCGCGGACTATGGTGTGGTGGGTGACGTGCTGGAGATCCTGCCGGTGCTCACCGCCGAAGTGAAGAAGGCGAAGGCGCAGTAGGGAGGTGGCCATGGATCTTCCACGCAGTTGGAGATCCATGGCCGCGCAGTCCGACGCGCTCCTCACCACCCTCGCGTTTCCCCCAACGCGCGCTGCGTGTCGCGCCGCCGAACAGCGCGGCGCGGCGCTGTCGCAACTCGCGCGCGCGATGCCGACCGGCGTCGTGCAGCGTGGCGACGACTCCGGCCACGCCGGGACCACCACACGCCACACCTTCGACCTCGGCATCGCCGAGTGGCTCGTCACGCGGCATCCTGACGACGTCGAGATCGATTGGCGCGACACGCACGTTGGCGATGCGCTGGATGAACTCCTCCGGCCGGCGCTGCGCCGCGCCGAGGAGGATGGGTTCGACTCCGACGCGCTGACATTGCGCGCGTGGATGCGCGCGGCGCGCGGCACGGCGTGGCGTTCCGATCTCGCCTGGCTGCTCGATGCGCTCCGTGATACCGGCGACAGCCTGCCGCGTCGCGCGGCGGCGTGGGAACGCGCCGCGTTGCCGATCGTATGGAAACTGCGCGGTGCCAGTGTGCTGCACGCGCGACTGGACGTCGCGCAGCCGGTGCCACGTCCGAGCTTCCGTGTCTCGCCGGCGCGGCCTGCACGCACCATCGCCACGCCGCTCAAGGCCGTGCGACTGCTGCCGGCGACACTCTCGGACTCCGTCATAGAAGTCGCACGCGAGACCCTGGCCGTGCGCTGTCGCGAAGTGCACGCGATCTCCTATGCCAATCGCGACGAGGTCTGGCTCGCCGACCTCGGCAAAGGCACGAGCATAGCGATCATCGGGGTGGTGCCGGCCTTGCGGCTCTCGCTCGAAGCGAACTACGGGTTCGTCCTGTTCTCCAACGGCGTGCCGGTCGGGTACGGTGGCGTGAGTCCGTTGTTCCGCCAGGCGAACACCGGCATCAACATCTTCGCGCCGTTCCGCGGCACCGAGGCGGGAATGCTCTGGGTGCGGGCGTTGCAGGCCTTCCGCACGCTGTTCCCGATCGATCGGTTCATCGCCAATCCGTTCCAGATCGGCGGCGGCAACGCCGAAGCGCTCAAGAGTGGCGCGTTCTGGTTCTACCATCGGCTCGGGTTCCGTCCGAGCGACCCTGCGCTCGCCGCACTCGCTGACGCCGAACTCGCGCAGCGACAGCGTGATCGCAGCCATCGCAGCCCCATGGCGACGCTCAAACGTTTGGCAGGCGCCGACCTCGTGCTCACGCTGCCTGGCCACGATGCGCGCGATGACTTCGACGAACGCTGGCTCGGCGCGATCTCGGTGCGCGCCACCGCGCAGATGGCCACCGAGGGACGCGTGCGTCGGCACCGGGCGCAGCAGATGCTCGCGGCGCATGTGGCGAAGACGCTGGGCGCGGATCGGCGCGCGTGGCGCGCGGACGAACGGGACGCGTTCGAGCAGCTCGCACCCATCGCCGCGTCGATCCCGGATCTCGCCGACTGGCCGAACACTGATCGCCGCGCGCTCCTGCGCATCATGCGGGCGAAGGGCGCTCAGTGCGAGCGCGACTTCGTGCTCGCGAACCTGGCGGCGCCACGTTTCATGCGCGCCATTGCGAAGCTCTGCAGCGACTCGTAGTCTCTGCTCGCTGCACACGACGGCGCCTCGCCTCCGGTCCCCGAGCAACGACCATGTCATCAATCCGCTTCGCCCCGTTGCTCTGTCTCCTCCTCGCCTGCGGTGGCGCGGCCGATCGCGACGTGCCTGATGCATCGCGTGCAGCAACCGCGTCGGCGCGCGACTACCTGTATCTCTGGACCGCGTCTACGGACTCCACGCAGCCGGATTTCCTCGCCGTGTTCGACGTGACCGCGCCGCCGGGCGATACCGGACGGTATGGCGACTTGGTCACCACACTGCCGGTGCCCGGCCGCCGCAACGTGCCGCATCACACCGAGCACGAACTCCCCGCCGATCGACAACTCTTCGCCAACGGCTACGCCACGGGCCGTTCGTTCGTGTTCGACCTGAGCACGCCGGAGGCGCCGCGTATCGCCGCGGAGTTCGGTGATGTGGACGACTACATGCACCCGCACTCGTTCCTGCGACTTCCGGGCGGCAATGTGCTCGCGACCTTCCAGATGAAGCACATGTCGAACGGAGGCATGCGCGCGGGCGGCTTGGTGGAGCTCACGCCCACCGGCACCGTCGTGCGCAGCGCGTCCGCCGACTCACCCGCCGCCGACTCGGGACTCCGCGTGTACAGTGCCGCCGTGATGCCCGCGATCGATCGTGTGGTCACCACGTCGACGAGCATGGAGGCCGATTTCCCTGAGGCGTCGCGCACGCTGCAGATCTGGCGTCTCTCCGACCTGACGGTGTTGCAGTCGCTGCGGCTGCCGGGCCCGAACGGCGAGCTCAGCGCCGAGCCGCGACTCCTCGCCGATGGTCGTCGGTTGCTCGTGTCGACGTTCAGCTGTGGGCTGTTCCTCGTCGATGGCCTCGACGGCGGAACGCCCACGGTCACGCAGGTGTCATCGTTCCCGCGGAAGAAGGACGAGAACTGTGCGATCCCGGTGATCGTCGGGAACTTCTACCTCGTGACCGTGCCCGCGTGGAGTGCCGTGGTCAGTCTGGACATCTCTGACCCGACAGCGCCGAAGGAAGTCAGCCGCGTGTCGTTCGACTCCAGCGATGTGCCGCACTGGATCGCGGTGTCGCCGGACCAGCGGCGCGTCGTCGTCACCGGCTACGAAACGATGTCGCACAGCGTGCATCTCCTCGCGTTCGATCCCGTGGCGGGTACCCTCACGCGCGACCCCCGCTTCCGCGATGCCGGCAGTACCACCCCAGGCGTGCGGATGGACAACAAGGCTTGGCCGCACGGCGGGAGCACGAAGGGCCGACCACACGGGGCGCTGTTCAGTCGCCCCTAGGGCGGGTGCCGAAGGTCCATTCAACTTGACAGGTCCACAAATACGACTAGTCTTTTGCGCATAGACAATAGTATTACTACTATTGGATAGGTGTATTGCTTACTTCTGGTCACCGGCTGCCCATGTCGACGCTGCTGAAGGACTTCAAGCAGGACCTTCCGGCGAGCGTCGTGGTGTTCTTCGTCGCCGTCCCGCTGTGTCTGGGGATTGCACTGGCATCCGGGGCGCCGCTGTTCGCGGGTCTGATCGCCGGAGTGGTCGGTGGGATCGTCGTGGGCGGGGCGAGCGGATCGCCCCTGGGGGTGAGCGGTCCGGCCGCGGGTCTCGCAGTCATCGTGCTCAACGCCATCGCGACTCTCGGCGGATCCTTCGAGGCGTTCCTCGCTGCGGTGGTGCTGGCAGGCGTGCTGCAGATCGCCATGGGCTACCTCGGGCTGGGGAGCATCGCGTACTACTTCCCGTCCTCCGTGATCAAGGGCATGCTGACCGGCATCGGTCTGTTGATCATCATCAAGCAGATCCCGCACGCCTTGGGTTCGTACCCGCCGCCGGGGGACGCGCAGATCGTCAGCGGCGGTGCACCGTCGGAGGGCACGATCGATGCCGTGTTCGCTTCAATGAGTGCCGGGGCGGTGGTGGTCGCCGCGATCTCCTTGGCGTTGCTCATCGCCTGGGATACGGTGCTCGCACCGCGGTTCAAGCTCTTCCGGACCATACCGGGGCCGCTGGCCGCAGTCGCTGTCGGCATCGTGCTCAGCACGCTGTATGGGTCGGGAAGCTTGCCGTGGACGCTCGGCGCACATCAGATGGTCGCCATCCCGATCGCGAGCAGCGTGGGAGAGTTCTTCGGGCAGGTCACGGCGCCGGACTTCTCGGTGCTGGCGCACACGGATGTCTACGCGATCGCCTTGGTGCTCGCGTTCGTCGCGAGCATCGAGACGCTGCTCTGCGTGGAGGCGACCGACCGCCTCGATCCGCAGAAGCGGATCACGCCGACCAATCGTGAGCTGAAGGCCCAGGGACTCGGCAATATCGTCTCCGGGATGATCGGCGGCCTGCCGATCACGCAGGTGATCGTGCGCAGTTCGGCCAACATCACGTTCGGCGGACGGAGCAAGCTCTCCGCGATCCTGCACGGCTTCTGGATCCTGCTGTCGATCGCGACGATGCCGTGGGTGCTCAACAAGATCCCGTTGGCGACGTTGGCTGCCGTGCTCTTCGTGGTGGGCTACAAGCTGGCGAAGCCCGCGCTGTTCCAGCAGATGTACCGCCATGGATGGGAGCAGTTCGTGCCGTTCATGGCGACGGTGGTCGGGATCCTCGCCACCGACCTGCTTCGCGGGATCGCGATCGGCATGGGCGTCGCGGTCGTCGTCGTGCTGCACCATAACCTCCGGAACCCGTTCACGGTGGCGCAACATGAGCCGGGGACCGAGGCGTACCGCATCCAGTTGGCCGAGGAGGTGTCGTTCCTGAACAAGGGGCGCGTGCTCCAGCAGCTCTCGGCGATCCCCAACGGCGGTCGCGTCGTCATTGACGCGACCCGTTCGAAGGTGATCGACTTCGATGTGCGCGAGATCCTTCGCGAGTTCAAGCTCAGTGCTCCGACCCGCGACATCTCCGTGGAGTTCCACGGCCTCACCCTCAGTTAAGGCGATCCCCCGATGCGCACCCTCACGCGCGAAGTCCGCGACGCTCTTACGCCCCACCAGGTGCTCGACGTCCTGCGGAAAGGCAACGAGCGCTTCGTCAACAACCTCAAGGCCAACCGGAACCTGCTGCAGCAGGTGAACGAGACGAGTGAAGGCCAGCATCCCATGGCCATCGTGCTGAGTTGCATCGATTCGCGCACCTCGGCCGAACTCGTCTTCGACCAGGGGCTCGGCGACATCTTCAGCACCCGGATCGCCGGCAACGTGCTCAATGACGACATCCTCGGGAGCATGGAGTTCGCCTGCCAGGTGGCGGGCGCCAAGGCGATCATCGTGCTCGGGCACTCCAAGTGCGGCGCGGTGAAGGGCGCGTGCGACGGTGTCCGCTTGGGGAACCTCTCGGTCCTGCTTCAGAAGATCGACGGCGCGATCGCGCTGGAGACAGAGACCACGGGGGACCGCAGCGCGAAGAACGAGGCGTTCGTGGAGCGCGTCGCCGAGCTGAACGTGCTGCTCGTGAAGAGTCAGATCATGCAGCGCAGTCCGATACTGGCGCAGATGGTCCGGGCGTCCGAGATTGCGATTGCCGGCGGCATGTACGACGTCGACTCCGGCGCGGTGACCTTCTACGACTCGCGTATCCTCATCGGCGCCTCATGACCTCTCGCGACCTCGATCACGTTCGCCTGACGATGGATCCGAAGTTCCATCTCAAGGATCCGGCGACGAGTGATCTGGGGATGGCGATCGTGGGGCGGGGGATCGAGTTGATCGACGAACTCGGCTACGAGGCCTTCACGTTCCGGAAGCTCGCCGAGCGTATCGGGACCACGGAGGCCTCGATCTATCGGTACTTCAAGAGCAAGCACCGGCTGCTGCTGTACGTCACGGCGTGGTACTGGAACTGGCTGGAGTACCGCGTGATGATCGCGACGGTCAACGTGGTGGATGCGCGGGAGCGACTGCGCGCGGCGCTGCGGGCGCTCACTCGGCGGATCGAACGCGACGATCTGATCCCGCATATCGATGAGGCGGTGTTGTATCGCGTGGTGGTCGCGGAGTCGTCCAAGGTGTATCTGCACCGGGACGTGACGGCGGAGAACCGCGACGGCCTGTTCCTCAGCTACAAACGGCTGTGCCGCAGCGTCGCCGAGATGATCGCGGCGGTGAGCCCGACCTACCGCTACCCGGTGGCGCTCATTTCCACGGTCGTCGAGAGTTCGCACCTGCAGCGGTATTTCTCCGAGCATCTGCCGCGATTGACGGACGTGGACCGGGACGACCCCGACGCCTCCACCACGGATTTCCTGACCGAAATGGTCTTCAAGGCGATCGCGCTCCCCGCCTGACGGCCAACGGAACGCGGCGGGACCGCGGGCGCCTCAAGGCACGAAGCGCGTCGTCACCGGCTTGATGCCATCTCCGAACGTCGTCGCCAGCAACAACGTCAGCTTCGTCCCCTGCAGCGCACTCGGCCAGTGCGCCCACTCGGTGAGCGTGTGCTGGTTCCCACCCTGCGAGCGACCGATCGCGATGCTCGGCACACCGAGGACCACGCCGACGTTGGCGTCCGTGCTGCCGCTCGGGATCGCCTCGGCCGCGCCGGGCATGCCGAAGTCCACCTTGAGATGCTTCTGGATGTCGATCGCCGTCTGCACCAGCGGATGGCGACGCTTGGGCTCGAGCATGCGCTCGGTGCCGCCGGCGCCGTTCTTCTGCTCGACCTCCACGACGAGCTTCACCTTCTCGCGATCGGCGGCCTCCTGCACCATGCGCGTGATGCGGCGGTCGAGTGAATCGAGCAGGGTTGGGTCAGGCGTGCGCAGATCCACGGTGAAGTAGAGGTCCTGCGGGATGCCGTTGAAGATCTCGCCTCCATGCACCTGGCCGATGTTGATCACCGCGCCGTTGGGCAGTGGCGCCGGCTGGAGTGCGTAGATGCGTTGCACCGCGTCGGCGAGTGCCTTCACCGGCGTGGGCATGCCGCGTGACCGCAGGGTGTGTGCCCCCTCCGACTTGAAGCGATAGCGCGTCCAGTAGATGCCCAGCGCGCCGTAGCTCACCGCGCCCAACCCGCCGTCCATCGCGATGAGCAGATCGGGCTTGGGATTCTTCTTGAACCAGTAGTCCATGCCGCGCAGGCCGAGCTCTTCCTGCACCGTGCCGACGAAGATCAGGTCGCCGGTGGTGACGATGTTCGCCGCGTTGAGCGCGCGGATGGTCGCCAGCATGTTCGCCACCGACGCGCTGTTATCGAAGATGCCCGGTGCGTGGAGTGTGTCACCCGCGCGTCGCACGGTGGTGTTGGTCTCGAGCGAGTGCACGATGTCCATATGCGCCGCGAACACGATCGTGGGTCCGCCGCCGCTGCCTTTGCGTAAGCCCGTGACGTTGCCCATGGAGTCCACGCTCACCCGCAGGCCAGCCTTCTCCATCTCGGCCTTCACGTAGGCGCCGCGCTGCTGCTCATGGCCCGATTTACCGGGCATCTGCGCGATCTTGATCCACTCGTCCACCTGCTTGGGGAAGCCCGCCTCGAGGTGCGCGAGTGCGGCCTTCACGTCGGGACGGTTGAGGTGGGCAGGGTCCCAGCTCGTGGGATACTGCTGGGCGGTGAGGGGGGCGGCGGCGAGGGCCAGCGTCACCGCGGCGATTCGGAGTGAGGAGGACATGGACTGGAATCTGTGCAAAGTCGATTCCGGACGTGAGGGACGAGGGCTAACTTCCCCGCATGACCGCTGCCAATGCGTTGTTCCTCGCCGTCCTCGTCGCCGCGCTCGGTTACTTCAGCGCCAACGTCCAACGCCTCGTCGGTTATCTCCGCGTCGGCCGACTCGACGACATCCGCTGGAACGCGCTCCCCACGCGCCTCGGCAACCTGATCACGGTCGGCATCTTCCAGTCGAAGATCTTCCGCGACTCCATCGCCGGCCCCATGCACGCACTGATCTTCTGGGGGTTCGTGATCCTCGGTGCGAGCACCACGGAGATGCTCATCGGCGGCGTGTTCCCGAGCTTCGGGTACGAGAACTTCCTGCCCGAGCCGGTCTTCCGCCTCTACGTGCTCAGCCAAGAAGGATTCGCAGCCATCGTGCTCGCGATGGTCTCGTTCGCGCTGTATCGTCGCCTCACCAAGAGTGTCCCGCGCCTGCTCGGCGCGGAGACGCACCCGAACGATCCGCTGCTGATCCTCACGTGGATCGCCGCGCTCATGATCACGATGTTCCTCTCCGAGGCGTTTCACTTCGCGTCTGAGCCCACGGCGCTGGTCTCGGCGTATCCGGTGAGTTATCCGCTCGCGCAGATCCTCGTGAAGGTGGGTTTCGCTCCGGGGCTGCCCGCGCCCGCGCTCATGCACGACTTCTTCTGGTGGGCGCACGCGATCCTCGTGCTCGGCTTCCTGAACTACCTGCCGTTCTCCAAGCATCTGCACGTCGTCGCGTCGCTGCCCAACACGTTCCTTTCCAACACGAGCGGCCCAGGCACCATCGGCGCGATGCGCATGATGGACTTCGAGGGCGCTGAGGCCGAACAGTTCGGCGCGAAGGACATCGAACACCTCAGCTGGAAGTCGCTGCTCGATGGATTCGCGTGCACCGAATGCGGCCGTTGCACCAGCGTCTGCCCGGCGAACACCACCGGCAAGCTGCTCAGCCCGCGCAAGATCATGATCAACGTGCGCGAGCGCCTCGAAGCCAAGGCGCCGTGGATGGAGCGCACCGCCGAAGGCGGCCTCGCGCTGCGCGCCGACGCGCCCGCCGGCCTCGCCGAGAAGACGCTGCTCGACGGCTACATCACCGACGAGGAACTCTGGGCCTGCACCTCCTGCCGTGCCTGCGTCTACGAGTGCCCGGTCTCCATCGACCAGCTGTCGGTCATCAACGAACTGCGGCGCAATCTGGTGCTCTCGGAGTCGCGGTTCCCCGAGGAGATGATGCCAGCGTTCGAGTCGATGGAAGCCAGCGGCTCGCCCTGGGCTTTCGATCCCGGCGATCGCGGCAAGTGGGCCGATGGGATGAACATCCCCACCATGGCCGAGATGGCCGAACGCGGGGAGCAGCCCGAGGTGTTGTACTGGGTGGGCTGCATGGGCTCGTTCGATGATCGCGCCAAGAAGACCACGGTCGCGTTCGCGCAGATCCTCCAGGCCGCGGGCGTGAAGTTCGCGATCCTCGGCCAAGAGGAGAAGTGCAACGGCGACCCCGCGCGCCGCATGGGCAACGAGTACCTCTACCAGATGCTCGCCAAGGACAACGTCGAGACACTCGAACGCTACGGCGTGAAGACGGTCGTCACCGCGTGCCCGCACTGTTTCCATCAGATCGGCAACGAGTATCCGCAGTTCGGTGGCAACTACGACGTGGTGCATCACTCCACGTACATCGAACACCTCATGGCGCAGGGTCGTGTGCCCATCCGCGAGGACCTGCACGCGCCGGTGCGCACCTTCACCTACCACGACTCCTGCTACCTCGGCCGCTACAACGAGGTGTATGACGCGCCGCGCGAGACGCTCAAGCGTGCGCTGCCGGTGGTGAACCTCGTTGAGATGCCGCGCAACAAGGACAAGGGACTCTGCTGCGGTGCGGGCGGCGGTCGCATGTGGATGGAGGAGAAGGTCGGCAAGCGCATCAACGTGGAGCGCGCCGAGGAAGCGCTCGGTACCAAGGCTGATGCGGTGGCGGTGGCCTGTCCGTTCTGCATGACCATGATGGCCGACGGCGTGAAGGCGCAGGGCAGTGAAGTGCCGGTGTTCGATATCGCCGAAGTTGTGGCGCAGCAGCTGGCCTGATCCCACCGGGAGATCCGACGATGAGCCAAGTGAACCCCGCGATCGCAGCGGGTCCGGATCATCCGGACCTGCCGGTGAAGCCGCCGCTGGTGTGGCTCGTCGCGCTGGTACTCGGCTGGTGGCTGCATCGGTTCATGCCGCTGCCCGCTCGCGGGAACGGGATCGCGTGGGTGGGACTGCTCGTCGTCGCGGCCGGTGTGCTGCTCGCGCTGTGGGCGCTGCTCACGCTGCGCGCCGCGCACACGCCAGTGGAGCCGTGGAAGGCTACCCGCGCGATCGTCGAGCGCGGGCCGTATGCCTTCACGCGCAATCCGATCTATCTCGCGTTCGCGCTCGTGACTCTGGGTGTGGGCATCTGGATCAACCGACTGGCCGTGGTCGCGATGGTCGTGCCCGCCCTGCTCATCACCGACCGCGTGATCGTGCGCCGCGAAGAGCGCTATCTCACACGGAAGTTCGGCGAGCCGTACCTGAACTACCGGCAGCGGGTGCGTCGCTGGATCTGAGCTTGTAGCTGATCAGCAGGCGCGGACCGTCGCGCCGGAGCACGAGCTCGCTCTGACATCCCACGCACACGGCCTTCCACGGCAGCGCCGCCGGAAAGTTCTCGACCTTCGTGCCGCAGTGCGGACAGAACGTCTCCGGGGCTTCCATGCCCGTGAGCGCGCCAGGCCTCTGCTGTGCGGCTGTCACCATCATGAGTGCGGTCTGCGCGAGGATGCGCTGCCGCTCCGGCTCCATGAGGAACAGCTCGGCCGGAGTCGCCAATCCGCGCGAGACGATGGCGTCGACCTCCAGCTGCGACAGCGCCATGCGGTCGGACTTCTTGCCCGCCGCATCATCGCCCGCGATCTGGCGCTTCACCATCCGCCCGACCAACCACATCAGCACGATCGAGGTCAGCCCGAAGATGATGAGGATGAGGAGCGGACGCTGGTTGCCCATGGCTACCCGTGCTGGAGTTCGAAGATCGTGATGGCGTGGACTGCGGACCCGACTGGAGACGCCGGAACCGTGGGCCGCGTTTCACGATGTACCACTTTGTGCACCAGCCCGCGCGCTGCGGACTCCTCGAGGAACGCGCTGAGGGCCACGCGCCCCTGGTCCGCCACGAGCACCTTGCCGCCCGGGGCGAGTGTCCGCCGCATCACCTCGGAGACCAGCGCGGCATGCGGTGGCTCGTACAGCACATCGGCGGCGAGCACGAGGTCGAAAAGGCCGAGGTCGTCAGGCAGGGCGCGCCAATCGACCATGCGCGTGGTCGGGGCACGCCCGGCGTTGGCGAGCGCGTTGCGTGCGGCGAAGCGCGTGGCATCTTCGTAGTAGTCGGTGGCCGTCACGTCGAAGCCCGCACGCAATGCCGCGATCGTCACCAGTCCGAGCCCGCAGCCGAGTTCAAGCGCTCGACGCCCGTTGCCGCTCGGCGCCACACGCGGCTCGTTGCCGCGTGCTCCACCGAGTGAAGTCTCGATGAACGACGCGAGGATGATCGACGCCGACCAGAGATCGGCCCAGTACGGCAGCCGATCGTCTTTCACGAAGTCCGCCTCGCTGATCAGATCGTCCGCGCTGCGAGGTTTGCACAACGTCACGCGCCCGAGCGGCATCTCCACCGGCTCGTCCACGAGCATGAAGCGGCGGTCGAGCGCGCGGAGATCGTCGGGCAGGGGGGAGTCAGCGGTCACAGCGTGAAAGCCTCGCCCATGCTTGCGGCGTCTGAGAGGAGGAACGCCGCCAGCGATTCGCCGGCGGCCACGGTGGTACGGTCTTCGGGCACGATGAGCAGCGCGTTCGCGAGCGACATCGACGTGAGGATGGACGAGCCCTGCGGCCCCGTGAGGCGCGCAGAGAGTCCACCGTCCGCACGCGGCGAGACGATCGCCCGGAGGAAATGTGTGAGCTTGGCATGAATGGTCACCGGCTCGTCGAGCTGCACGCGCACCGGCTGACGATGCACGCGCGTGTAGCCGAGCATGCGACGGATCGCTGGTCGCACGAAGAGATCGCACGTGACCATCGCCGAGACGGGATTGCCCGGCAGGCCGATCCACGGCGTGGCACCGAGATGCCCGAAGCCCAGCGGTGCGCCGGGGCGCATGCGCACCTTCCAGAAGTCCATGCGTGCGCCCATCGCCTCAAGTGCCGCGCGTGTGTGATCGAACTCACCCACCGACACACCGGCCGTCGTGACGATGAGGTCCGGCGCGAGCGCCACGGCCTTCTCGAGTAGTGCGCGCATGGCCGGCAGCGTGTCCTCGCAGTGTCCGAGGTCGATCGCTTCGCCACCGGTCGCCTCGATCATCGCGGCGATGGTGTAGGCGTTGGAGCTCACGATGCGGCGGCCGGCGAGCACCTGGTCGAACTGATCGATGCGCACGAGCTCGTCGCCCGACCCGAGAATCACCACGCGCGGTTGGCGATGCACAGCCACATCTTGCGGCCCGATCGACGCGAGGATGCCGATCTGTGCGGCACCGATCGGCATGCCGGCGGGCAACGCGATCTCCCCCTCACGCAGGTCCTCACCGCGCTGTCGCAGGTTCTTGCCGGCGTCGCGGTCCAGCAGGATGCGCACCTGCGACACGCCACCGTCCGTGTCCTCCACGCGGATCACGGTGTCCGCACCCTCGGGCACCGGAGCGCCCGTCATCACGCGCATGGCCTCGCCGGCGCGCAGCGCACGCGACGGGACCGCACCGGCGGCGACGGTCTCGCACACCGGGAGCGTGATGGGCGCATCAGCGCTCGCACCACGCACGTCCTCGGCGTGCACGGCGTAGCCGTCCATCGCCGAGTTGGTCCAGTGCGGCAGCGTGATCGGCGACTTGATCGCCTCGGCGAGCACACGGCCCATCGCGGCGCGCAACGGGACACGTTCCGTGGCGAGAGGCGCGAACGCGGCGCTGATCCGCTGAGCGGCCTCGGTGACTGACTGCATCAGCGCGGGAACCGCGTGCTCGCCAACCACACCACGATCGCATCCTGCACGCGCTCCACTTCGCGGTTGGGCGCCACGTGGTTGTTCGCGAGCATCGACACCAGCAGCATGCGTCCGTCGGCGGTGGTCACATAGCCGGAGAGTGCACGCGCTTTGTCGAGTGTGCCGGTCTTCGCGCGCAGGTTGCCCTGCGCCGGCGTGCCGCGCATGCGGCGCTCGATCGTGCCATCCACTCCGGCGATCGGCAGCGACTCGTAGAACACCGCGAAGTCCGGATGCCGGCGCATGGCATCGAGCACGCGCACGATGGTTTCCGGCGTGATGTAGTCGTGCCGGGAGAGTCCGCTGCCATCGCGTACCGCGAAGCCGGCACTGTCGGCGCCCCACGCGAGCAACTGCCGCTCCACCACCACGCGACCGCTGTCGGCCGTGCCCACGCCGGTCTTCTCGCGGCCGAGTGTCTTGAACAACAGTTCGCCTAACTGGTTCTGCGACGGCTTCTCGAAGCGCGCGAGCACTGCGCGCAACGGCGGCGACTGTCGCGTCGCCAGCACCGAGAGCCCGGTCGTGTCGGCCACGAGCTTCGACTCCACGCCGCCGCGCACCGCGATCCCGCGCTCACGCAGTACCTCCTGGAACGCATCGAGCCACGCTCCCGCCGGATCACGCAGCGCCACTTCCACGGTCACCGAGTCACGCGGACGCACCGACCCGGTGAGAGTGAGCATGGGACGCGTTCCGCGGACGTCACCGACCCACTGCACACGCGAGCGGCCCGTATCGGCGGTGATCACCGAGACCGCGCCCACCTGCGGCACCGCGCGCGACGGTGAGGTGCGTAGCGTCACCGGCGCACCAGCCGTCGCGCCACCGTACACCGTCACCCGCGCATAACCTTCGTTGAAGAACAGTTCGTCGACCGGCGCCGAATACGAATAGTCGAGGTCATCCCACGCCCAGCCGTAGCCGAGCGTCGAGTCCGGGAAGTGGTCGCCCCCGCGGATCAATCGCCCGCTCACTTCTCTGACGCCACGCGCCGCGAGCGAGTCGGCGAACGCCCGCATGGGCACCAGCACATCGCCACCCGAGAGCGAATCGCTCCACGTCGGGTCTCCGGCCGCGTCCACCACGAGATCGCCGGTGAGGACTCCCTCGACTGGCGCCGATGCGCCGAGCAGCCGCGTGGTGTAGCGATAGTCCGCGCCGAGCTGTGCGAGGGCCGTCGCACCGGTGAGCAACTTCTGGTTGGACGCCGGCATGAAGAGTTTGCCCGCGTTGCGCGAGTACAACGTGTCGCCGGTCGTCGGATCGACCACCAGCACGCCCCAGTTCGCCGAGCGGAACAGCCTGTCCTCGAGCAGCGAGTCGGCGAACATCGCGAACGCGCGGCGCGCCGTCGCGGCCGATGCCGGTGCGCCATTGCGCGCGGGTGACGGCGCACTCGACGGTTGCGCCTGGCACGCCGCAGCGACGAACAGCGGGAGCGCGGCGCTGAGTCCGCGACGCAGTGACGAACGGAGCATGGGCTGTATCAGGATGAGCGTGAGGACAATGCGAACCGCTGGACGATCCAGTCGGCGATCTCGTCGGTGGCCGCTGGCGCACCCGGTGTGAATCGCCGTCCCGGAAACTCGCTCACGGGCAGGTCCGTGACGAGTGCCTCCCATGTCGCGGCGTTCGGCAGTGCCGGTGACCACAGGACCGACGCGTGCGCCGCCGCCCGTGCGATCTCCACCTTGGGCAACATCGACGTCTTGAATCCTTCGCAGAGAACCAAGTCCGCGTCGGGCAAGAACTCCGCCGCGAGTTCCTCGGGACTGCGCTCGCGCGACCAGCGCTGGACCATCGCGAACGTGTCCGGCGACACCATTGCCACGCGCTCGGCGTTGCCCTCGTGGAAATGGCGATACGTGTCCGTCCCTTCGGGGTCGAGCGCGAACGTGTGCGACGAATGCTTGAGTGTCATGATCCTGAGCCCTCGTCGCGTAAGTGTCGCCGAGAGCTGCGTCACCAGCGTCGTCTTGCCCGCGTGTTTCTTGCCGACCACCGCGAGCATCGGCGGCGTACGCGGCAAGTCCGCCGGGGCATTCACATTCGCGAACATCCGAGCCGGGTCACCCATCTGCTGCACCTCGGCCAACGGCAACCGGGCCACACGCACCGCATCATGGAATGCGACCGCGCGTCGGTCGCCCGCATCGAGCGCCGCGGTGATCGCCGGCACACAGCGCGCGGAGTACCACGCGCACAGCGGTTCGAGTCCACGCGGCGAACCATCACTCTCGGGGAGCACCGCATCAACATCACCGCGCTCGCCGCGCGCACGCAGCGCGGCCAACAACGCGGGCTCGACGAACGGCATGTCCCACGCGACGACGACGGCATCACCGCCCGCCGACACCAGCGCCGTGAGCAGTCCGCCCAGCGCACCTTCGCCAGGCCGCACATCGCGCACCACACGCACGCCCGGCAGCCACCCAGCGGCGTCATCAGCGTTGGCCACCACGAGCAGTGTGTCGCAGGTGGACGCGAGTGCCCGCGCCACGCGGTCGATCATGCGGACACCGCCGACGCGCTCCAGCCCCTTGGGGTGGCCGCCGTAGCGCGTCGCCGCGCCGCCGGCGAGGATCACCCCGGTGCACGTCATCCGTTCACACTCACGACGGCTCGACCTCGGCCCACAGACCGGGCTCCTCGGCCACGCGCACGCGCAACACACGCGTGGAGGGGCCAAGGGCGTCCTGCACTTCGCGCGCGATCCACCACGCCACGTTCTCCGAGGTGGGGATCAACTGGCCTTCGTTGAACGCCGGGACATCGAGCACGAGATTGCGATGGTCGAGCACGTCCATCACCCGCGTCTTGAGCGCGGCGTCGAGCGCGCCGAGGTCGGCGGAGAATCCGGTGAGCGGATCGATCTCGCCGCCGACCGTCACATCACACTGGTACGTGTGCCCGTGCCAGTTCGGGTGTGCACACGCACCGAACGTCGCGGCGTTGCGCGCGTCGTCCCACTCCGGTCGCCGATAGCGATGGGCGGCGGAGAACGTGATCCGACGAGTGAGCGTGGCGCGCATCGCGGGGCGGGGCCTAGCGGAAGAAGTAGCGGCTCACACCCACGCTCAGGCGCAGGTTCTGCCGCCACACGTTGAGCGACGTGAGGCCGAGGATCGATTCGTCGTTGATGGTGCCATCGCCGCCGTAGTCGTTCGGATACTTGTACTGCCACAGCGACTGGGTGAGGTCGGCCTGGAGTTCCCAGGCGGAGCCGGTCGCGATGCGCGTACCCACGCCATAGTTGACGATGAACTTGGTGCCGAACCGATAGCCACCGACGTCGTACTTGCCCGTGCCGCCGGTCGCCACGCCGAAGCCGGTGTGGATGTACGGCGCGAGCCGCTTCCACGACTTGTTACCCGTGATGTTGAACTGGAATCCCGACTCCAGGATCATGAGCGGTCGCTTCGACTCGCCGACGATGCGCGCCGCGCCGGTGAGCAGCGGGTCCTTCACGGTGCGCGTGAGGGAGGGCGCGTACGAGAGGCGCGTGTAGAGCCAGAGCGGACCGGTCACGCGCAGGTCGTGCCGCGCCGAGAGCAGCATGCCCGACCCTGGGCCCACGCCCGCGGGGTCGCTCTGCGGCGAGATGCTGCCGATGGCGAACGTCACCGCCTGCGATCCGCGCAGGTCGGTGTACGGGCTGGCCGACGGCGAGTGCCCCACCTGGGCGAGCAGCGAGGACGCGCCAGCGGAGAACAGGAACGCAAAGCCGAGCACGGCCGGCAGCAAAGAACGACGGGTCACGCAGACACTCCAGGGAATCGCAGGTCGCGGCCCGTCATCTCGTCCGGCCGCTCGACGCCGAGCATCGCGAGGACGGTGGGGCCGATGTCACACAGCGCGCCACCGGCGCGCAGTGCTCCCGTGGGCGCGTCGTCCAGCACGACGAGCGGCACAGGATTGGTCGTGTGGGCGGTATGCGGCCCGCCCGTCGCCGGATCGATCATCATCTCACAGTTGCCATGGTCGGCGGTGATCAACAACCGCGTGCCCGTCTTCTCCGCCGCCGCGACGATCCGCGCCAGCTGCTGGTCCACGATCTCGCACGCCTTGATCGTCGCGGCGAGATTGCCGCTGTGTCCCACCATGTCACCGTTCGCGTAGTTGCAGAGCGTGAAATGGTGCGACTTGCCGAGGATCGCTTTCTCCAGCACATCGGTGATGCCTGGCGCACTCATCTCCGGCATCAGATCGTACGTCGCCACCTTCTGACTCGGCACGAGGATCCGTTCCTCACCCCGGTACGGGACCTCATTGCCGCCGTTGAAGAAATAAGTCACATGCGGGTACTTCTCGGTTTCCGCCGTCCGCAACGTGGTCATCCCTTCGTGCTCCAGCACCTCGGCCACGATCTTGGCCATCGAGAACGGCTCGAACGCCATCGGCAGACCGAAGGTCTGGTCGTACTGCGTCATCGTCGCCACGTGCAGCGTGGGACGATCCCGCACCTCGAACCCGTCGAATCCGTCGATCGCCAGCGCACGCACGATCTGCCGCATGCGGTCGGAGCGGAAGTTCCAGAGGATCACCGCGTCGCCGTCGCGCATGGGCGCGACCGCGTGTCCGTCCTGCAGCACCACCGCCGGCTCCTGGAACTCGTCGGTCACGCCGCGGGCATAGTTCGCCTCGATGAACGCGATCGGGTCCGTCGTCGACGGGCCCACGCCGCGCACGGCCGCGTCGTACCACTTCTGCGTGCGCGGCCAACGCTGGTCGCGGTCCATGCCGAAGTAGCGTCCGCCGATGCTCGCCACCACTGCGCGTGAGCCGATCCGCGCCAGCAACGACTTCACGAAGCCCAGACCCGAGGTCGGCAGCGTGTCGCGACCGTCGAGCATGAAGTGCAGCGCCACCCGCGGCACGCGTTCGAGCGTCGCCAGTTCCACCAGCGCGAGGAGATGGTCGTCATGGCCGTGCACACCGCCGTCACCGACCAGCCCGCACAGATGCAGCGTGCCGCCGTTCGCCCGGACCTTCGCGCAGGCCGCGCGGAAGGTGTCGTTGGTGTAGAACGAGCCGTCGCGGATGGCCTCGCCGATGCGCACGAGGTCCTGCATCACGATTCGGCCCGCGCCGAGGTTCATGTGGCCGACTTCGCTGTTGCCCATCTGGCCTTCAGGCAGCCCCACGGTGCGTCCGCTCGCCTGCAGCAGCGTGCGACGCCCGCGCGCCCAGATCCGGTCCCAAGTGGGCGTCTGTGCCATCGCGATCGCATTGCCTTCGGTCGACTCGCGGAATCCCCACCCGTCGAGCACCACCAAGACCACCGGACGACTGTCCTGCGAAACCATCTTGGCCCTGTCGGGTGTGAGGTATACCTTCGATAGAGCGCGCTCGCGGACACTCGGCGGCGCGCCTCGCGCGACTCCGGGCGCAATCTAGTCCGGCCACACTCCCCCTACCAGCGATGCATCTCCTTCGTTCCGTGCTCTGCCTCCTGGTCGCGACGCCGCTCATGGCGCAGTCGCGGCTCCTGCGCGACACCGAGATCCGCGCCGTCCCCGACGGCAACGTGATCGCCACGGTGCAGTCGGGCACGAGCTGGCGAACGGGCTCGGCGCGCGGCGGGTTCACGCAGGTCACGCTCGAAGGCTGGATCGACGCGTCCCGGGTGGGCGCCAAGCGCGACACCTTCCCGGCCAGCATCGGCGGCTCCGGCACGCTTCGCCTTCGGGCCGAGCCCTCTCTGAACGGCCGCATCCTCGGCGTGTTCGAGGCAGGCGCGGGCATCCGGGTGCTCGAGAAAAAGGACAACTGGGCCCGCGTGCGCCGCGACGGCTGGGTGCTCACGAGCACGGTCGCTGCGCCAACGCCCACCAAGGTAGCCGCCACCAAGGCGCCCCAGCGCACCGAGACCAAACAGCCGTCGCGGACGGATACCAAGGCGCCTACAAAGGGCACTGCGGCCACCGCAGTGGAGCCGGCGCCGGATGAACCGGCCCCGCGGCTCGGTGCGATCCGTGCCGACTCCGCCACCACGCTCAGCCTCGCTCCTGGCTCCACGCCGGTCGCCGTGCTCGCCAAGGGCGCCATCGTCGACCCCATCGCCCGCGACCGCGGCTGGGTCCGCGTCCGCCTCGAGGCCTGGGTCCCCGAAGATGCGCTGGTCGCCGCCGATTCCAGTGTGGTCGCATCCATTACCGCCGCGGACCTGCGACTCGACCCCACCAGCCATCGAGGTCGCACCGTCCGTTGGAACGTCCGCGTGATCTCCCTGCAGCGGGCCGACGGCCTGCGACCGGCGCTCGGCGCCGATGAGCCGTACCTTTTGGCGATGGGTCCCGGTGGCGAAAGTGCGATTCTCTACCTGGCCATCCCGTCGTCCCTCGCCGAGGAGGCCAAAACCTTGCCGTCGATGAGTGAGATCACCATCACCGCCCGCGTGCGCAACGGACGCTCCGAACCCACCGGTGCGCCTGTGCTCGACCTCCTCTCCATCATCAAACGATGAACATGACGCCGCGCGGGCTCCTCATCGCGCTGTCGCTCCTGCTCGCGATCGTGAGCGCGGGTCTCGTCGCCCAACGCAGTGCCATCATCACCGAACTCGACGTCCTTGCCGAGGCTAGTGCGTCGGCAGTCGATGCCACGGTCGATGCCGGGATCACCCTCGATGTCGATCGCATCCGACTTGCCCTCGAGCGGGCGCGCTCGGCGTCGGCGAAGGACGCGGTGGCGCATCTCGCGCTCGAACTCGGGGACGGGCGGCTCTCGCTGGAGCGCGGTGAGATCGTGCTCCGCGCCACGGCCGTGCGCTCGGCGGTCCCTCGCGGGGTGCACCTGGTGGAGTCGATCGAGCCGAAGCAGATCCGCCTGAGCGGAGGCTACGCGCTGGTTCCGGTAGCGGCCGATGATTCCACCGAGGCCGCCGCCGGGACGGTGCGCGTTCCTCGCGCGGACTTCGAGGCCATGCGCCCGAACCTGGCAGTCGGCATGCAGGCCTTTTTCTTTTGAAGATGACGACCCTCACCAAGAACTTCCTCATCCCCGGGACCGCGAGCCTTGTGCTGGCGGCCGTCGCCGGCTGGCAGTGGAGCGACCTCCGCGTGCTGCGCGCCGAGCGTGATGCGCATCGCCAGGCGCTTGCGGGGGACTCCACGCTGCTCAAGTCCGCGCTGGCCGAGGCGAAGGTCGTCACCGACTCGCTCACGTCACTGCTCGACTCCCGCGCCTCCAGCGACTCGGCCGCGAACCGGCCGTACCTGGTCGTCTCCATCGCCGACAACCGGCTGTGGTTCCGGCAGGGCAACGAGGTCCTATTCACCACGCGTGTGGCCACCGGGAGCGGCAAGTTCCTCGAGAAGGCCGGTACCGGCGAGCAGTGGAAGTTCGAGACGCCCCGCGGCCGCCTCGTGGTGCAGCGCAAAGACATCGAGCCCGCCTGGGTGCCGCCCGACTGGCACTTCGAGGAGGCAGCGCAAAAGCGCAAACTCGATCTCGTCCGGCTGGAAAAGGGGATGGAGATCCCGGGGGCCGACGGTGCGGTGGTCACCATCTCAGGCGCGAACGTCGTCACGAGGTATCCGGACGGTCGCGAGGTTCCGTTCGAGGTGCGTGATGGCGCGGAGAGTCGGGTTGGGAATCAGCTGATCGTTCCGCCGTTCGGCACCAACCAGCGGAGGTACACGGGGGTTCTAGGCGCGAACCGGCTGTACCTCGGCGATGGCTATGCGATTCACGGGACTGACAATCCGAACAGCATTGGTCGTTCGGTCAGTCACGGATGCATCCGGGTGAGAAACGAGGATATCGAGACTCTGTTCAGCATCGTAAGTGTTGGTACGCCAGTGTATGTGTATTGAAGATGGTGGAACTGGGACGGTGGATTGTTGGGGAACGGCTCGCGTTATCTGACGCCGCAGTCCCATGACTGATTGAAAGGTCAGCACTGTGTTTCGCTATCGGTCCGTTCGGTCAGTCGGGAATATTCGCCGATACTCAGAGTCTCCTGTCACAATGTATGGGGCGGGGTTTCAGCATTCGGGCGGTGGCCTATCTTCTGCCTTCGTGCCCTCCCTCCCTTCCTTTTCGCCCGTCCTCATGCCTGCTGCCCGTACCCGTCGCCTTGCCCTGAACTGCGCTATTGTTGGCGCGGCGTGGGTGCTGGGAACGGCCGCGGCGGAGCCGGCATTCGCGAAGCCGACGGTCGGCGTCGAGGACACGCTGCTCGTGGTGCCTGACTCCCTGCGCGGGCTGAGCGGCGCGATCCGCTTCATGGCGCTCAAGCCCGATCGCACGGCACCGGAGCAGCTTGAATCGCTCCTCGACCTGTTCGGGCTCGACGCGCTCAGCAGTCCGGGCATCCATAGAGTCATGGACCCGGTCAGCAAGGAGCCGTTCAGTTTCGCGTCCCTGGTGCCGTTCACCGAGAAGCAGGACGGCAAAGTGGGTGTGTACCGCGTCGGTCGGTGGCCGGCGGAGGTCCGCCGCCCGCGCTCCGAGGCGTATCGACTGCCGGCCGGCTTCATCGAAGTCACCGAGGAGAACCAGCACACCCAGGTCTCCACGCACTTCACGCTGGGGCAGTTCCTGACCAAGGACCAGCGCGACGTCTGGCCCAAGATGCTCCTGCTGGACGAGCGATTGGTGGACAAGTTGGAGCTCATCATCGTGGAGCTCCGCTTAGCCGGGCACAAGGCGCCGGGGCTGAACGTGCTGTCCGGCTTCCGCACCCCGCAGTACAACGCCCGCGGCAAGAACAGCGGCCGCGCTACCGATAGCCGGCACCAGTACGGCGACGCCGCCGACGTGTTCGTCGACGCCGACGGCAATGGCAAAATGGACGATCTGAACGGCGACAAGCGGATTGACACAAAAGACGCCCTCGCCTTCGTACGTATCGTGGAGAAGGTGGAGCAGAAGTATCCCTCCCTCGTGGGCGGGGTCGGGCTCTACCGCGCTGTGCCAGGCCACGGACCCTTCGTCCATGTCGATGCGCGCGGCGAACGTATTCGCTGGGGAATCCCCTGATGCACGAGATCCTGAAAGACCGAATCCTCCGCCGTCTGGAAACCCTTCCCGAGGATCGGCTCTATCAGGTGCTCGACTACATCGAATTCCTCGAGTCGAAGTACGCCACGCGGCAGGCCCCCGGTCCGAACGCGTTCCAGCGCTTCGCCGAAGGCATCGAGGACACCCTCCGCGCCGGCAACGTCTCGGCGAGCACCATCACCGAGGCGATGGGATTCATGAGCAAGGCGATGGGCGTCATGAACGGGGTGGCAGCGGCCGGTAAGTCCGTCGCCAGCGACCTCGTCGGCGGCGCGACCGCCAAGCCCAAGACACCGCCCGCCGAGCCGCCCAAGCCGGAGTAGTGTGCTGGAAAACCGGGCAAGGCCCGGCTAACTTGCGAGATGGGACTCCCGACTCGCATCCGATCCGACGCCGCGCTGACCTTCGACGACGTACTGCTCGTCCCGCGGCATTCGCTGGTCCATCCGAAGGACGTCAGCACCTCGAGCCGCTTCTCGCGCGGCATCGTCCTCCAAGTGCCGCTGGTCTCCGCGGCGATGGACACTGTCACTGAATCCGAGATGGCCATCGCCATGGCCCGCGCCGGCGGCATCGGCGTGTTGCACAAGAACATGGCGATCGACCGGCAGGCCGCTGAGGTCGATCGGGTGAAGCGCTCGGAGAGCGGCATGATCCGCAATCCGATCACGCTGCAGCCCTCCGCCACACTGCGCGAGGCCGTGCAGCTGATGTCACGCTTCAAGATCTCCGGTGTGCCCGTCGTCGACGGCACGGGCAAGCTCGTCGGCATCATCACCAATCGCGACCTGCAGTTCGAGCGCAAGCTCGACCGCCCGCTCGCCGACGCGATGACCAAGGACCGCCTCATCACCGCACCGGCCGGCACCTCGCTCGACGTCGCCGAGCAGCTGATGGGCAAACACCGCATCGAGAAGCTCCCCGTGGTCGATGACGCGGGCAAGCTCATCGGGCTCATCACGGTGAAGGACATCCACAAGCGTCGGCAGTATCCCAATGCGGCCAAGGATCAGCATGGCCGCTTGCTCGTCGCGGCGGCCATCGGCGCCAGCGGCGACTACCTCGCCCGCGCCAAGGCGCTCATCGATGCGGGCGTTGATGCGCTCATCGTCGACACGGCGCACGGTCACTCGCAGGGTGTGCTCGACGCCACCGCGAAGGTGCGCGAGAGCTTCCCCGAGGTGCAGTTGGTCGCCGGCAACATCGCCACCGAAGCGGCCGCTCGCGCGCTCTGCGACCGCGGCGTCGATGCCATCAAGGTCGGCGTCGGCCCCGGCTCCATCTGCACCACGCGTGTCGTCACCGGCATCGGCGTGCCGCAGCTCACCGCGATCATGGACGCCGTCGCCGGCTCCGGCGATGTGCCGATCATCGCCGACGGCGGCATCAAGTACTCGGGCGACATCGTGAAGGCCATCGGTGCGGGCGCGTCCACCGTGATGATGGGCTCCATGCTCGCCGGCACCGAGGAGAGCCCGGGTGAGTCGCTCCTCATGGAAGGCCGCCGCTTCAAGATGATCCGCGGCATGGGTTCGCTCTCCGCCATGCAGGACGGCAGCGCCGACCGCTACTTCCAGGACGGCGAAATGTCGTCCAAGAAGTTCGTGCCCGAAGGCATCGAAGGACGCGTGCCGTACAAGGGCCCGGTCTCCGATGTGCTCTACCAGATGGTCGGCGGCCTCAAGAGCGGCATGGGCTACGCCGGCTGCGGCTCCATCGATGCGCTGCGCACCGAAGCCGAGTTCGTGAAGATCACGCCGGCCGGCCTGCGCGAGTCGCATCCGCACGACGTCACCATCACGCGTGAAGCACCCAACTACAGCGCCTGACGTCGTTGTGCTCCTCTCGCCACACACTGTGACCGACCTGCTCGCCATTCCCGAAGCGCGCCGTACGGCGATCGCTGAACTCCGCTCCGCCCTGCGTCCGGGGATGACGGTCGCCCTGTCCACGCACATCAACGCCGACGGCGATGGCTGCGGCTCGCAGACGGCGCTCGCGCGTCTGCTCGCGCAGATGGACGTGAAGGCGTTCATCGTCAATCCGACGCCCTGGCCCGAACTCTTCCGCTGGATGCTCGGCGACGACGTCGAGGATCGCACGGCGAAGGGTGCCGCGGCGCTCAAGGGTATCGATCGCTTGATCGTGCTCGATATCAGCGACATCGGTCGCCTCGGTGTGCTCGCCGACGCGGTGCGTGCGCTACCGCAGGACGCGCTGGTGATCGATCATCACCTGCCCGGCAAGGAACCGCCGGGCAAGACGATGCTCAGCGACACCAAGGCCTGCGCGACCGCCGAGCTGGTGTTCGACTTCGCGCGCGAGTGCGGGCTCGAGATCACCACCGCGATCGCGCAGTCGCTCTACACCTCGCTGGTCACCGACACGGGCGGCTTCCGTTTCGGCAACACGTCGCCGCGCTGTCTCTCGGTGGCGGCGGAACTGCTCGCGCACGGCGTGAATCCCGAGACCATGTATGCGCGCATCTACGGCAGCGTACCGCTCGGCCGCTTGTTCCTGCTGCGTGACGCGCTCGACACACTCGAGGTGGACCTGCCCGCGGAGATGGCGTGGGTGACGGTGCCAGCGGGTGCACTCGAACGGCATCAGGTGTCGAGCGAGGACCTGGATGGCGTGGCCGAGTATCCGCGGTCGATCGCTGGCGTGTCACTCGCGCTGTTGTTCCGCGACCTCGGACACAACAAGGTGAAGGTGTCCTTCCGCAGCATCGCGGGAGTGAATGTGAACGCGCTGGCCAAGGTGTTCGGCGGCGGCGGGCACGCACGCGCCTCTGGCGCGTTGATCGAAGGTACGATCGACGAGGTGAAGACGCGCGTGCTGAGTGAAGCCCGCCGTCTCCGCGCAGCAGGCGCGCTCGCCGACTAATCACGGTTGGACTCTCCTGACGGACCGCATATGACTGACTCTCTTCAGGCGCGCCTCGCGGCCGCGCTGTCGCCCATCGCCAATCCGCGCACCGGCGCATCGATCTACTCCACCCAGCAGGTGCGCGACATCGCCAGCACGCGCGACGGCAAAGTGCGCGTCACGCTGCTGCTCGGCGCGCAGGACGATCCCACGCTCGCGCGGCAGGTGCGTCAGGCGCTCGAGAAGGTCGAGGGCGTGACGGACGTGCGCGTGGACGTGAAGGACGCGGCCGAAGCACCTGCGCCCGCCAAGCCGGCGGGCCGCGCGCTCCCCGTGATGGGCAACGACCCCGCGCCGCGCACACCGGCCGCGCCGACGCCGGTGACCTACCCGAAGCTCGGCCGCATCCTCGCGATCTCCTCGGGCAAGGGCGGCGTGGGCAAAAGCACGGTGACGACCAACCTCGCCATCGCACTCGCCAAGGCCGGCAAACGCGTGGGTATCATGGACGCCGACATCTACGGCCCCAACATCCCGCGCATGATGGGCGTCGATGAAGCGCCGCCGGTGAAGGACGACAAGATCCAGCCGCTCGAGGCCCACGGCGTGAAGATCATGTCGCTCGGCTTCCTCATCGAGCGCGATCAGCCGGCCATCTGGCGCGGGCCCATCGTGATGAAGATCATCACGCAGTTCCTGCGCGACGTCGATTGGGGCACGCTCGACTTCCTGCTGGTCGACATGCCGCCGGGCACGGGCGATGCGCAACTCTCGCTCGTGCAGGCGACGAACGTCTCCGGTGCGGTGATCGTCACCACACCGCAGGAAGTCGCGGTCGGTGATGCGCTCCGCGGTGCGAAGATGTTCGAACGTGTGGGGGTTCCGGTGCTCGGCATCGTCGAGAACATGAGCTACTTCGAATCGCCCGAGACCGGGAAGCCGATGGCGATCTTCGGGACCGGGGGCGGGAAGCGCCTCGCCGATGAACTCGGGGTGCCGCTGCTCGGGGAAGTGCCGCTGTATCCGCCGGTGCTCGAAGGCGGGGATCGCGGGGCGCCGATCGTGGTGTCCGATGCGGGGAGTGCGGCGGCGAAGAAGTTGACTGCTGTGGCGATGAAGCTCGTGTAGCGCGGAAAGTCTTACGGCGTTCACCACAGAGGACACAGAGGGAACGGCCACTGCGAACCGCTACCACAGGGACACAGGGGACACAGGGGGAGGCGAACTCAAGACGACGTTCGCTTGCTCGAACGAAAGAATTTTTTAGGGGGCGTGGCGGAAAGATCTTTCCGCCACGCCCGCTTAAGCATTCAGCCGGTCTCGCTAGCGAACCTCGCCCAGTGACGCCAGAACACCCTGTGCCCCCTGTGTCCCTGTGGTGAAGCAGTCGGCAGTTCCCTCTGTGTCCTCTGTGCCCTCTGTGGTAGAGCAGTTCCCTTGTAGTCCCCTTACTGCGGCGTCGCCCCTGGCCTCGCGGGAATCGGTCGCCGCGCGGCAGCGACACCGGCCACGGGGGTCGGCGTCTGCCACCCCTGCATGGGCGGCATGGGGCGCTCGGCGGACTGACGACGCCCGGCCCCCGCACGCGAGAGCAACGACGCCCCGAGTCCGGCGGTCGCCGCGACCCACGCGATGCCGATCGCGACGATGCGTGCGATGGCGGCGGCCGTCCCGCTGCCCTGCAACGCGGCGGCGACGATCCAGGGCGCCATCAACAGCACCACACCGATCACCAACGCCTTGAGCGCCTCGGCTCGCGAGCTGCCATCGGCGCGCGCGCGTGTGACTGCGCGGCCCGTGGTGAGCGCCAACGCGAGCCAGCCGAGCGTGAGCATACCGGCCAAGGCGATCGGTGCGGCGACAAGAAGGAAGGGGATGAGCAGCACGCCCACCAAGGTGATCGCCAGCGCGATTGTCACGAGCAACAACAGCGGCAAGAACCCGAGCTGCCCCACGACCCCGAGGAAGAACGCGCGTCCGAAATCCTGCTCGAGGATGCGCGCGGTCGCTTCCATGTTCGTCGCGGCGATCACCAACACGAGGATGCCGATCACAATCAGCATCGCGGTCCATCCGGCACTCAGCTGCAGCGCCCGGCTGCGCGTCATGGGTGCGGCGTCGGCGACCGCGACAGGGGCGCGCGCGGTCCACGCCGTCATCGCGCCGTTCACTCGGCCACCATCGAGGATCACGCGGCCACGATACGCGGTGGCACCACCGTTCACCTGCGCGCCCTCATGGACGACCACGTCGCCCCACAGCGAATACACACTGCCCTTCACGGTGCCGAAGATGTTCGCCGTGCCCGTGAGCACCACGAGCGGGCCGTCGATGGTGTCGGTCGCCGCGATGGTGGTGTTGCCGCGCACGTACCGACCGTTGAAGTCCACGCCATCGTTGGTCAACCCGACCGCGCGCAGCGCGATCGAGAGACTGTCCGTCGTGGCCGGGGTACCGCTGACCTGTGCGCTCGCCGAACGGGAGTCGGCCGTGAACGCAGCGAGCGTCACGGCGAAGAAGAGGATCGTGCGCCGCATCGGCTTACTCCCGAGTGGCGCGAGCGGTGGCGGCGAGGCGGCGGAACGCGAAGACCGCGCCGACCGCCGTCACCGCCAAGACTCCGGCGGAGAGGACAGCCATCGCGGGACCGCCGCTCGCGAGCGTCGCCGTGGCATCGGCGCCGAGGGCGCTGGCGGCGACCTCGCTGGCACCGGCCACGATCGAGTCGCGGGTGCGATCGACGAAGAGATTGAAGACGAACCCGGCGAGATCACCGCGGAACGCGAGCCACGCGGCACTACCGGAGATCGTCACGGCGGCCACACCGGCCCCGACCCCTGCCAGCACGCGCATCGGCGTGCTCGCCGGGACCAGCCGCGTGGCCGACTCGGTGAGGGCCACATGCCAAGGCTCGATCACCTGCACCTTCGCCATTACGCTGTCCGAGAACCGGAGCGAGGGCGTGTGGTGCGGCAAGGATTCGAGCGCGTCGGCCACGATCCGCAACTCGTCGTACCGCGCGCGGCAGTCATCGCACTCGGCGAGATGTGCACGTAGCGGCCCGACGCCGAATCCGGCGTCGCCGTCGACCAGGAGGTCGATCTCGTTGGGGAGGAGGTGGCGGTGGTTCATGTGGTTCTCCAGAGGGGCGTACGAGGGTGGGGACCCAGGGGTTTCATGAACGGCAGAGGGGAGATGGGAGATGGGAGTTGGGAGTGTGGGGGTTCGGACTGTGTTCGGGGGCACTTTCTGCTTCCCGTACCGCCTCTAGACCGCCCTCCGCCTTCCACGCTCCACCATCTGCGACACCTACTCCCTCAAGTGCTCCAACGCTTCTCTCAACTGGTGTCGCGCCCTGTGGATGTAGGTCTTCACGGTGCCCAGAGGGAGGTCCAGGGTCGCGGCGATTTCTTCGTAGCTTCGGCCCTCGACGTGCCGGAGCATGATGCAGTTCCGGTATTCGGGGCGGAGTTTGCCGATGGCCTGTTCGATCGCGCTGCCCAGTTCACGGGAGGCGAGTTCGTCGAGGGCGTTCTCGCTGTCGTCGGCGATGTCGAACGACGTGGCCTCGACGTCCGATGCCGTGGTGGCGTGCGGGGACCCATCCATCGAGATGGTGTCCAGCTGCCGGCGTCGGAGATGATCGATCGCGATGTTGTTCGCGATCTTGAACAGCCAGCTCGAGAACTTGAACTCGGGCCGGTACTTGTCGATGTGGTTCAGGACCTTGATGAACGCGTCTTGCGCGAGGTCTTCCGACGTGGCGCTATCGCGCACCATTCGGAAGATGAGCGAATACACGGGGCGCTCGTACCGACGGATGAGCTCGCGGAACGCCGCTTCGCGGCCTTTCTGGGCGAGCGCAACGACGTCGGCATCCGGGAGATTCGGGAGGTCGAGGGGGGGCGCCATTCGCAAAGACAAACTTGCCCGCATGCAGCGTCCCGGGCAACTTTCTTCTCTATGTCGAATGCGTTGGATACCGAGGCTCGTGAGGCCGAAGCGGCCGCCGAGGGTGCTTCGGCGGCGGGCAAGCGCACCTACGTGCAGCGGATCTTCTCCGAGATCGCCCCGCGCTACGACCTGCTCAATCGCCTGCTCTCGCTCGGCATCGACAAGCGATGGCGCACCCTCGCGCTCAAGCGCCTCGGCTGGGACCGTGCGCCCAAGGGCACCTACCTCGACCTCTGCGCGGGAACGCTCGACGTCGGCGCCGAGTTGAGCCGGAAGCCCGGGTTCGGTGGCTGCATCTTCGCGGCCGATTTCGCCGAACCCATGTTACGGGCCGGTGTGGGCAAGGCCTCGGCGCAGGTGCTGAGTCCGGTCGTCGCGGATGCCCTCGCGCTGCCCGTGAAGGATGGGGCGTTCGACGGGGCGATCGTGGCGTTCGGCATCCGCAACGTCGCGGATCTGGGCGCGGGACTGCGCGAGGTGCATCGCACGCTCAAACCCGGCGCGCGGTTCGTGATCCTCGAGTTCTCCACGCCGCGCGTCCCGTTGGTCCGTGCCGGCTATCTGTTCTACTTCCATCGCATCCTGCCGCTGATCGGGCGTGTGATCAGCGGACACAAGACCGCCTACACGTACTTGCCGCGCTCCGTGGCGAACTTCCCCGAGACCGATGTGCTGGCCAAGGCGATGACCACCGCCGGCTTCCGCGAGGTCCGGTTTGAGACGCTGACGTTCGGCATCGCTGCGGTGCACGTAGGCACCAAGTAATCCCCCCGACCACTGCCGTGACTGACACGCTCGATACCCTGCAGGAGTTCATCGCCGCGATCGAGCGGATCGGTGAACTGAAGCGCATCAGCCAGCCCGTCTCGGTGCATCTCGAGATGTGCGAGATCGCCGACCGCGTGATGAAGCTGCCCGGTGGCGGCCCCGCGTTGTTGTTCGAGAAGCCGGTGCTCCGCGACGGCAGCATCTCCAAGTATCCGGTCGCCATCAACCTCTACGGTTCGATGAAGCGCATGGCGCTCTCGCTCGGCGTGGAGAAGCTCGACGACCATGGCGACCGCATCACCAAGCTGCTCGACCTCAAGGTGCCCGAGGGATTGCTCGGAAAGCTGCAGCTGCTGCCGCGCCTGCTCGACATCTCGAAGGTCCCGCCGCGCATGCAGTCGGGCGGTGCGGCGTGCCAAGAGATCGTGTGGCAGGGC
>JADYYN010000046.1 GCA_020853635.1 Gemmatimonadaceae bacterium | reverse complement strand
GCGGATCTTCGAGCCGTACTACACCACCAAGGAGCCGGGTCGCGGAACCGGGCTCGGCCTCGCGGTGGTCTATGGCGCCGTCGAGACCGCACGCGGGGTGGTCACCGTGCGGAGTTTCGAAGGGATCGGGACGAGTTTCCGCGTCTACCTGCCGCCGTATCGCGAACCGGGGCCGTGAGCGTTACGGCTTGCCCAGCGTCCGCTTCGTGAACGTTCGCGCGTAAACATTCGGTGGGTTACTTCCCGTGCTCGCCGCGTACGCCTTCTCGTACAGCGCCGTCGCCTTCGCCATCTGCCCCATCTTTTCGTACGTCATGCCGAGCAGCACCACCTGGAACGGATCGTTCGGCATCGCTGACGTGGTCTTCAGGAATTCACGTTCTGCCGTCGCCAGATCCCCGGTGAACAACGCCACGTAGCCCAGCAGATACGGGAAATACTGTTCCTGTGCCTTGGCCATCTCCGGATCGCTGTCGAGGATGCGACGGGCCTCTGCCACGTGACGCTGCGCTTCGGCGGCGTTGCCGCGACGGGCCGCGATTCGCGCCATCGCGTGCGCCAGTCGGAAATCCCAGAGGCTCTTGGGATGCGTGCGCGGCATCGGCTCCATGTTGCCGAGCGCCGTGCCGCGCTTGTAGTAGCGCTCGGCCTCGTCGAGGAAGCCGTGGTCGATGCACACGCGCGCGGCTTCGTTGGCCATCTCGCCTTCCTGATAGTGCGCGTTCTGCGGTTCCACTTCGCGACGCGTGACCCAGTAGGCGATCACCTGCTCCTCGAGCGCGATGACCTTGGCGCAGTCGGCGTCATAGCCGTAAGACATCGCCAAGCGGCGCTGTGCGGCGGCCTTGGCGGCCGGGTCGGGCGCGTTGGCGATCAACGCCTCGAAGATCGCGCGGGCGTCTGCGTGGCGCCCCTCGGCGTCGATGCGCTGGGCAGCGCGGAGCGAGTCGGCGCGCGGATTCGGCGCTCGCGCGGGCTGACCCGTCGCGGGCGGCGCGCCCTGCGCGGTGGCGAGGACAGGCACGCAGCACAGCGCGAGCGTGGCGAGCGAACGGCGGAGCAGGGACATCGGATTCCTCGAGGACGGGCGTCGAGGAAAACTGCCTACCCGGCGACCTCGTAGGCAACCGGCGCCGTGAGCTTTTCGAGTATCGACTCGGCCGACTGTGGCTTGCCCAGCAGGTAGCCCTGCACGCGATCGCAGCCCAGTCCCTTGAGCATGGCGAGCTGTGGTTCGGTCTCGACGCCCTCGGCCACCACTTCCATGCCGACACTGTGTCCGAGCGCGAGTACGGCGCGCAGGATCGCGATGTCTTCTTTGTCTTCCGGCAATCCGCTCACAAACGACCGGTCCACCTTGAGCGTGCCGGCGGAGAGGCGCTTGAGGTAGGCGAGCGACGAGTAGCCCGTGCCGAAGTCGTCGATCGCCACGCGCACGCCCATGCTGCGCAGTTCCTTGAGGATATTCTGCACGCGCTCCGGGTCGGCCATGAGTTGGCTCTCCGTGATCTCCACTTCGAGCGAGGGGCCATCGATCCCGGCGAGTACGAGCGCATCGCGCACATCCTGCACCAGCGTCTCGCTCGCGAACTGCTTGAGCGAGAGGTTCACGCTGCAGTAGGGCATGTGGATGCCCGCGTCGCGCCAGGCGCGCACCTGCTGACAGGCCGTGCGGATGACCCACTGGCCGATCTGTACGATGAGGCCGGTCTCCTCGGCCACCGAGAGGAACGCGGCGGGGGAGAGCAGTCCGCGTACCGGGTGCTGCCAGCGGATGAGCGACTCCACGCTCGAACACGCACCGGAGTTGCATTCGAACAGCGGCTGATAGAGCAGGCGGAGTTCGTCGCGGTCCAGCGCGTCGCGCAGTTCTTCCTCGATGGTGTACGTCGCTTGCTGCTTGGCGGCGAGCTCCGGCGTGAAGAAGCGCCAGGTGTTCTTGCCCGAGCTCTTGGAGACGTACATCGCGGTGTCCGCGTGCTTGAGCAGCGAGTCGGCATCGGCGCCGTCCTCAGGGAACAACGCGATGCCGATGCTGCCCGACACGTGCACGGTCTTGTCGCCGAGCGGCACCGGGCGATGGATCTGGTCGAGCAGTCGCTGAGCGATCTGCTGCACCACGCGCCGGTCACCGAACGTGTCGACGAGCACGACGAACTCGTCGCCGCCGAGGCGCGCGACCACATCGCGGTCCCTGAGCGCGTGCTGCAGCCGTCCGGCGACGATCTTGAGCAGTTGATCGCCCGCGGCGTGACCGAGCGTGTCGTTGACGATCTTGAAACGGTCGAGGTCGATGAACATCACCGCGAGTTCGTGCGGCGCCTCGGAGTGACGCGCGATGCGCTCCTCGAGTTGCGAGAGGAACTTGCTGCGGTTGGGCAGACCAGTGAGGCTGTCGAACCGTGCGAGCTGGTTCACCGCTTGCGCGTCGAGGCTGGCCTTGGTGACGTCGGAGGCGACGCCACGATATCCCGCGAAGTGCTCCTCGACGAAGAACGGTTCGCCGCTGGTCCGCAGGTAGAACGGCTGGCCGTCGGGGCGTTTGAGCCCGAACACGAAATTGCGGAAGGGCTTCTTGGCGATGAGGCGTGCGCGATGTTCGGCGATGTCGCTCCCGGCCACCGGCGGTAGTTCGTCCACCCGGATCTGTTTACCGAGATACGGCGTGAAGTCGAGGTCGCGGCTTTCCGACGGCGCGGTGATGTAGATCAGACGCCCCTCGGCGTCGATCTCCCACACCCAATCCGACGACAACGACACGAGGCTTGCATGCCGCGCTTCGCTCGCGCGCAGCTTCGCGTGCAACGTGAGCATCTCGCGCGAGGAGATCTCTTGCGAGCGCTCGAGCAGGTAGAGCTCGCGGTCGAAGTCCGTATACGCCTTGCTCACGCGCTCGAGCAGCGCGCGCATGGTCTCCGGCGTCGCGCGCGCGCACGTGACACTGGCATCCTTGCAGATGCGCTTCATCTGGCGCAGCAGCAGCGGATGCATGTCCGGCGGCGGCGCGAGCGGCTCCGTCAGCGGTGCGGTGGGGGCGAGGTCGGGCGCGGTCATTGCGGGTTCAGCGCTCGCTGAACGTGGTGATCGTGATCGTCTGGTTGTGCAGCTCCGCCGGCGCGCCCTCGGCACCGGAGGCGATCTCGCCGTTGGAGTAGAAGCCGATATGCGCCGAGCCACCGGGGCTGCCGTCGAGGATGGTCTCCACTTCCTCGTCGGTGCGCTCGCCGAGCAGCATGCGGCGACCCACGCAACTCACGGACACCACGAGGGCGGGGCGGTCGACGGGGAGTTCTTCGGTGGCGCGCGAGACCGCGACCCAGGCGGCGTTGACGAGCTTCTCGTTGGTGGTCCGCATGAGTCGAGCGGTCGCGCCCACCGGCATGTCACCACCGAAGGTCATCGACTTGGCGGCTTCATCGACGCCGAGCAGTGTGCGCACCAGCGGCGGCGCCTTGTCGCCCGGCCGACGGATGGAGAGCGGGAAGAGCAGTCCCGAGCCCGGCAGGTCCTTGGCGAAATCACCGAGGTACTGCTTATAGAGATCGAGGGCGGGTTTGCCGTCGAGCTCGAGCAGCACGTGGCCGTCGGACTTGGTGATGAGGCGGTCGGGGCCGAAGTCATTCCAGCCACCGTCCACACCCACCCCGATCTGGATCGCCTCGCCGTAGAAGCCGACCGCGGCGATCACGCCGTGCCTGGGTTGGCCATCGACGAGCACCCAGGTGTTCTCGAACTTCGCGTCATCGCCGGCGAGTCCGCCCGAGATGTGGACATGCGCCGGGAGCTTCTTGGCGAGGCCGTGCACGAGTTCCGTGCCGTTGACGTCCACGCCGTGCGAGAGGATGAAGACGGCGCTGAGGTCGTCGTTGTTGAGCATGGCCGCGAGCCGAGCGCCAGCGGCGGCAGAGTCGGCCGCGTTCTCAACCGGCGTGTGCACGAGGCGCAGCGGCGTCTTCTTGAAGACCGTGATGGCCACGCTCACCGTGCGGTCGCGCACCTGCGCGCCGGCGATCTCGCCGGCGGTGGAGCAGCCCGCGATCACCGAGCGCGGAAACGCGGCACGCAACTCGGCGAAGGGCTTGGGGTCGTCGCGCAGTTCCCAGCCGCCGAAGGCGAGGATCAGGGTGGAAGGAGAATCCAGCTCTGAGGGGAGTGGCTTGGACCACCCGCTGGCTGCCAGATACTCCGATTCCCGTACTTGCACGACCGACTCCTGACTGAGGTGGATACACTGCTCATCAAGGAGTGTCGGCGGGCGGGCGGGATGGTTGAGGGGCCTGGCGGCGGCGGTATCACAACGAGCGGCCGCGACGAAGAACGCCCCCGACTTCATCCGAAGTCGGGGGCGTCAGTTCCCACGGGATCTTTGCGCCTACTTGCCGGTCGGCTCCCAGACGAGGCCTTCAGGCCGCGCGAAGATCAGTCGCGGCGTCGGGATCGAGACCACCGAGGCCTCCAGATCCACCGGCGCGCCCTGATCGATGTAGCTCACGATCACCTTCGTGGAGTCGCCACGGAACTGCGAAGTGATCTTGTCGATCGGATACGACGTCGTACCGCCTTGCCCGATGGTGATGAGCACCTGCGTCGACGTGAACGCGATCCGGTTGCCCGCATACTTGGGATGCGACGTCACCCACTCGCGCTGCAGCGACGATGGCACCATGAGATCCGGCTCGGGCCACATCTTCACTGAGGCGAAAATGATCGCCGTGAGGATCGCGAGGGTGGGGAGCAGGATCTTGGGGTTCTGGGCCCGAATGCGCAGTTCCTTCGCCTTGCGCAGCATCGCCGCGGCGGCCTCGGCCGCACCGGGACGCTTGGGCGGGAGCCGCATGAGCTCGCCGACGTGGGTCAGCGCCTCGCGGATCTCGGGGGCCTCTTTCACCTCGGCCTTCTTGGCGGTTGAGGCGCGCGGGGCGGGGCGTTCGGTTTCCATCGTTGCCATGGGTCGATTTCCTGAGGTCAGTACTTGGCGGCCAAGCCGATGAAGCCACCGTCGTTGCCCGCGACCACGTCGTCGCGGCTGGCGGCTGCCGTCAGTATCGGCGCGGAGGTGCCGTTGGGCCCAAGCGAGTAGATGTCGAAGCGTTCGTTGATCGGGACCGCGAAGCGGTCGATGCGGGCGGCACCCGGCAGCGGACCGTTCTCAGGGAACGGCAGATACACGTACGGCTGACCCCAGGGGTCCAGCAGATCGTTTCGGCCGATGCCGGCCAGCGTCGCGGGAAGCGAGTCGATCACGGCCAGGTCCTGCGCGATGGAGCGCAGGTCACCGGTCGCACGGGCGACACGCGCCTTGGTGATCGATTCGAACAGCGGCGGCGCGGTCACACCGGCCAGCAAGCCGATGATCGCCACCACCGAGAGCAACTCGATGAGCGTGAACGCGCGGCGGAGGAACGCCGATTGCGGAGTCTGCTGCACGCGGGATATAGATGTACGGGGCATCGGGCACCTCCAGACGGAATCGCAGTGTGTTCTGCCGCAGGGAACGCGGATCACAACCAAGACGAGCGGTGGCCGGCATGAGCAACCAATCCACTGTGGCACAACGACTTGCAGACATGACTGGTATGAGGCCCGCAGGCCCCCTACCCACGGTCCTAGCAAGGGTCGTGCTCATTTCCGGACGATTGGCCGCCGCCTCGGTGTTTCAGGGCTGTACGGCCGCTCCTACGGGGACTACCCCGAGTATCGGCCGCTCCGGGGGCATGGCAAATCGCCTCGCGTCCTCGCGTTTCGAGGGCGCATGACCTCCCGAGTTCGTGTTCACCCCACGTTGGCCGCCATGGCCGAGGTGTACCGGCTACCACGGGAGGGCGGCCGGGACGCGCCGCGGTTCGGCCCGTACACTGCGGCCGCGGCTGCGACATGGGGGCTCCCGTTCTATAACCCCATGGCCGGCGACCACGCCCTCGTGGCGGTGGAGACACTGCTCGCCATGGACGCCGAGCGCCTGACGCAAGAGTGCGCGGAGCGCGTTGTGGCAGTGGCCGCGTTCGACGGGACGGTGGACCTCGCCGTCATCGTCGCGAGCGCCGGCATGTGGACGGACCGCGTGGCAACCGAGGTGAACTACCGCACCGTCGAGACACGAAAGCCCGGCTACGGCATGGTGTATCAGTGGACGCGCGAGACACCCACGCGCGAGGGGCTGGAGCGCGAGGCGTGCGCGGAGACGCTCCGCGTGATCTGGACGTCGCTGCACGGTCCCGCGCGGACCATGCAGGAGGTGCTGCATCGCGAGGGGCTGGCATACGCCATGGCGGCGCGCTGCATGACCGACCCGGTGCCGGTCGAGCGCCCCTCACCCGACGACTCCGCCGCCGTGGAAGGCGCGCTCGAGGTGCTCGGCGCCTCAGAGGACGCCGGGGAGATCGCGGCCGTGCTCTTCGGCGATGCCGTCGCGGAGCAGATGGGCTGGGCCACACTCGGCATCGGTGATCGCGCGGGGTATCGTTGGGCCATCGCCCGGGCGATAGATTTGCAGCATCTCGCGACCACGCCGGTCGCGCGCGCGTCCTAACCACGATCCTCGGTCCGCTCGATGTCTGCTGCGCGTCAGTCCGTCACCCGCATCTCCGATCTCGCCGGCCTCGTCGGCTCCACCGTCACGCTTAGCGGCTGGGTCACCAATCTCCGCTCCTCGGGCAAGATCGCGTTCGTCGTGCTGCGCGACGGCACCGGCTTGCTGCAGTGCGTCGTGCCCAAGAAGGAAGTGAGCGACGCGACGTGGGAGCGCTTCGGCCAGCTCACACTCGAGACCTCGATCACCGTGACCGGCGAGGTCCGCGCCGATGCGCGGCAGGTCGGCGGCGTGGAGATGGGGCTCACGGAGCTCACGATCATCGGGCCGAGTGCGCTCGACTATCCGATCCAGCCCAAGGAACACGGCGTCGATTTCCTCATGGACAATCGGCACTTCTGGCTGCGTACGCCGCGTCAGGTGGCGATCATGCGCATCCGCAACGAGATCGAACAGGCGATCCACGATTTCTTCTACGAGCGCGGCTTCCTGCGGGTCGACACGCCCATCCTCACGGCGGCGATCGGCGAACGCTCCGGATTGTTCGCCACCGAATACTTCGATCAGGGCAACGCGTACCTCGCGCAGACCGGCCAGCTCTACGGTGAGGCCGCGGCGGCGGCGTTCGGGAAGATCTACACCTTCGGCCCGACGTTCCGCGCCGAGAAGTCCAAGACGCGTCGTCACCTCACCGAGTTCTGGATGATCGAACCCGAGGTCGCGTTCAACGACACACACGCCAACATGGATCTGCAGGAGGACTTCGTCTCGTTCCTCGTGCAGCGCGTGGTGGAGCGGCGCCCGGCGGAACTCAAGGAACTCGAGCGCAACGTGGAGTCGCTCCAGAAGGTCAAGGCGCCGTTCCCGCGCATCAACTACACGGACGCCGTGGCCACGCTGCAGAAGAAGGGCAGCAAGGTGACGTGGGGCGAAGACCTCGGCGCGGAAGACGAGTCGCTGCTCGTGGAGGACTACGACACGCCGATCTTCATCTGCAACTATCCGAAGGAAGCAAAGGCCTTCTACAGGAAGGAGAATCCGGACGACCCGCGCACGGTGCTCTGCGACGACATGCTCGCGCCGGAAGGCTACGGCGAGATCATCGGCGGCTCACAGCGCGAGGACGACCACGACAAGCTGCTGCACCGCATCAATGAAGAGGGGCTGCCGGTGGAGGCGTACTCCTGGTACCTCGACCTGCGGAAGTACGGCACGTTCGTGCACTCGGGCTTCGGGCTCGGGCTGGAGCGCACGGTGGCGTGGATCTGCGGCACGCCGCACATCCGCGAGTGCATCGCGTTCCCGCGCATGATGCATCGGTTGCATCCGTGATGTTGGATAGGGGAGGGCGGATGGCAGATGGTGGAGTGATGCGGGATGCGGGGGGCGGGAAGCCCGGAACTGCGCACGGCGGGCTCGCGCGAAATCCTGGGCAGCCGCTCGATCTCGACCGCGTGCGCTCGTTGCGCGTGAATCGCTCTGCCGTGGAGCGGCGCGCCGCGACCATTCCGACGCGGCGCACGGTCAAGAAAGAGTGGCAGGCCGCGTGGTTGCTCAAGGCCATCACGCTCATGGACCTCACCACGCTCTCCGGTGACGACACCGCCGGCAACGTGCGGCGGCTCTGCGCCAAGGCGCGGAACCCACTGCGTGACGACATCGTGCGGGCGCTGGGCGCCGAGTCGCTCGATGTGAAGACGGGTGCCGTGTGCGTGTACCATCAGTGGGTCTCCACCGCGGTCGCGGCGCTCGAGGGCAGCGGTGTGCCTGTCGCGGCGGTGTCCACTGGTTTTCCGGCCGGGCTCTCGCCGTTCGAGCAGCGGCTCGCGGAGATCCCCGCCTCGGTGAAGGCGGGCGCGCAGGAGATCGACATCGTCATCACCCGCGCGCATGTGCTCACCGGCGATTGGCAGGCGCTGTATGACGAAGTGAAAGCATTCCGTGCTGCCTGCGGCGACGCACACATCAAGGCGATCCTCGCCACCGGTGAACTTGCCACGCTGAGCAACGTCGCGCGCGCGAGTTGGGTGGCCATGCAGGCGGGCGCCGATTTCATCAAGACCAGCACAGGCAAGGAAGGCACCAATGCCACGCTGCCCGTCTCACTCGTGATGGTGCGGCAGATCCGTGAGTACGAGGCCGCGACCGGGTTCAAGGTCGGCTACAAGCCGGCCGGCGGCATCCGCACCGCCAAGCAGGCGCTCGACTACCTGCTGCTCATGAAGGAAGAACTCGGCGACCGTTGGCTGCAGCCGGACCTCTTCCGCTTCGGCGCGTCGGCGCTCCTCACCGACATCGAACGCCAGCTCGAACACTTCGTGACTGGGCGGTACGCTGCCGCCCATCGCCAACCGATGCCTTGAGGCGCTGATGCCAAGCGTTGCCGAGATCTTCAAGACGATGGACTACGGGCCTGCACCGGAGAGCGACGCCGAAGCGCGTGCGTGGCTCGCCAAACACGGCGGCAAGTTCGGACACTTCGTGAACGGGGCGTGGACCAAGTCCGGTAGCACGTTCGACGTCATCGACCCGAGCACCAACACCTCGCTCGCCAAGGTCACTCAGGGCACGCAGAAGGACGTCGACGCCGCAGTCGCCGCGGCGCGCAAGGCGTTCTCGAAGTGGAGCAAGCTCACGCCGCATGCGCGCGCTCGGCATCTCTACGCGCTCGCGCGCATGGTGCAGAAGCATGCGCGGTTGTTCGCCGTGATCGAGTCGATGGACAACGGCAAGCCGATCCGCGAGACGCGTGATCTCGACATCCCGCTCGTGGCGCGGCACTTCTATCATCACGCGGGCTGGGCGCAGTTGTTCGCCACCGAGTTCGCCGGCTACGCGCCGCTCGGCGTGGTGGGTCAGATCATTCCGTGGAACTTTCCGCTGCTCATGCTGGCGTGGAAGGTCGCGCCTGCACTCGCCGCCGGGAACACGGTGGTGCTCAAGCCGGCCGAGTTCACTCCGCTCTCGGCGTTGCTCTTCGCCGAGCTCGCATACGAGGCTGGGCTGCCGCCGGGCGTGCTCAACATCATCACCGGTGACGGCAAGACCGGCGCGGCGATGGTGGAGCACAAGGACATCGACAAGATCGCATTCACCGGCTCGACCGACGTGGGCAAGATCATCCGTAAGGCCACCGCCGGCAGCGGCAAGAAGCTCTCACTCGAACTCGGCGGCAAGTCGCCGTTCATCGTGTACGAAGACGCCGATCTCGACAGTGTGGTGGAAGGTGTGGTCGATGCGATCTGGTTCAATCAGGGCCAGGTCTGCTGCGCAGGCTCGCGGTTGCTTGTACAGGAAGGCGTGCACGACACGTTGATGGCGAAGATCCGCGCGCGCATGGAGAAGTTGCGCGTGGGCAAGCCACTCGACAAAGCGGTGGACATGGGCGCCATCGTGGCGCCGGAACAGCTCGACCGCATCACCAAGCTCGTCGCGCAGGGCAAGGCCGAAGGCGCCGAGATGTGGCAGCCGAGCTGGAGCGTGCCGAAGAACGGCTGCTTCTATCCGCCCACACTGTTCACGAACGTCGAGCCGGCGAGCACCATCGCGCAGGTGGAGATCTTCGGCCCTGTGCTCGTGGCGATGAGCTTCCGCACGCCGGAAGAGAGCGTCGCGCTCGCCAACAACACGCCGTTCGGTCTCGCGGCGAGTGTGTGGACGGAGAACATCAATCTCGCGCTCGACATCGCGCCCAAGATCAAGGCGGGTGTGGTGTGGGTGAACGCGACCAACCTGTTCGATGCGGCGGCGGGATTCGGCGGGTACCGCGAGTCGGGGTTCGGGCGGGAAGGCGGGCGGGAAGGGATGTACGAGTACTGCAGATGGGAGATGGGAGATGGGAGAGGTGGGGCAACGGCCACCAAGAAGGCGGCATCCCCTCTCACCTCTCCCATCTCCCCTCTGCCGTCCATCGATCGCACCCCCAAGCTCTTCATCGGCGGCAAACAGGCGCGCCCGGACTCCGGCTATTCGCGCGTGATCGTCGGGCCCAAGGGTGCGCGTGTGGGCGAAGTGGGCGAAGGCAATCGCAAGGACCTGCGCAACGCGGTCGAAGCGGCGCATGCGGCGGCCAAGTCGTGGAGCAAGTCCACGGCGCATCTGCGCGCGCAGATCCTCTACTACATTGGGGAGAATCTCGATGCGCGCGGCGACGAGTTCGCGGCGCGGTTGCGCGCGATGACCGGTGCCACCGCGGCGCAGGCGCGCGCCGAAGTCGACGCGAGCATCGCGCGGTTGTTCACGTATGCTGCTTGGGCCGACAAGTACGATGGCGCGGTGCATAACGTGCCGATCCGCGGCGTCGCGCTGCAGATGAACGAACCCATCGGTGTTGTTGCCGTCGTCGCACCGGACGAGTCACCGCTGCTCGGCTTCATCTCGACCGTCGCACCGCTGCTGGCCACGGGCAACGCCGTGGTCGCTGTGCCGAGCGAAGTGCATCCACTCTCGGCCACTGACCTCTACACCGTGCTCGAGAGCTCCGATGTGCCGGATGGCGTGGTAAACATCGTCACCGGCGCCAAGGACGTGCTCGCCAAGACGCTCGCCGAGCACGACGACGTGGAGGCCATCTGGTACTGGGGCAGCAAGGACGGCAAGAAGGCCGTGGAGCTGGCCTCAGCGGGCAACATGAAGCGCACCTGGTGCCACAGTGCCGTGCGCGACTGGCAGGTGGAACTGCCCGCCCGCGAGTACCTGCGTGAGGCCACGCAGGTGAAGAACATCTGGGTCCCGTACGGAGAGTAAGTGTTCTCACGGGATCTGTACGAGATCGTCCACATCGTCGGGATCGCGCTCACGATGCTCGCCTTCGGCGGCATCGTGATGCATGCGGCGGAGGGTGGGACGTGGAAGGGCCCGCGCTCGCGTCGCGTGGTGAAGGTGGCGCATCACCTCGGGCTGTTCCTGATCCTGCTCGGTGGGTTCGGCATGCTCGCGCGCATCGGCATCGCGAAGGGCGGCATCGCGACGTTCCCGGGCTGGCTGTGGGCGAAGATCGTGGTGTTCCTGATCCTCGGCGGCATCGTGTCGCTGCCGTACAAGCAGCCGAAGCTGGCGCTGCCGGCGTTCTTCCTGACGCCGGCGTTGGCGGGGCTGGCGGTGTACTTCGCGCTGTACAAGCCGTTCTAGAGAACTTGGGCCCGAGGCAAGAACCTTCAAGTGTTGTTTCCGAGAGAAGACGTCCCTCTGTTCTGACAAAATCCGTGGACAAAGTGAGACTTCCTAAGCTGGGTAACACGCGGGTCGAGCTGCGTGGTGAGAACGAAGTCTCCTCAATTGCCGCTCGATCGACTTCGGAGGGTGGACTTGGAGCAATTTACCGACCGTATTCTCACCCGGACTTCGGTGTAGATGCACATCTAGAGTTCGTCGATGAGTTGTCGTCGGAGGTAACTGGACGCCTGCTTGCACTTCAAATCAAGGCAGGTGCGAGCTACTTCAAGCGGAAGCATCGCGAGGGGTGGCTTCTTGGGGTCAAGGAATCCCAAGCTGCGTATTGGCGAAACTATTCAGTCCCGGTGGTAGTTGTCCTGGTTGATCTGAAGCGCCGACGGAGCTTCTGGGCGGACGCCCGCTTCACGATTCAATCTTCACGCGGTAAGCACGACATACTTGTTCGGAGCTCCAGCGTATTCGATGCGAGCTCGGCGAAGGAACTTCGGAATCTCGCATCGGAATCGCCCTCGGACTTTGCGAGCGAATTGCGAAACGAGTTCTCTGAGGCTGTTGCACGCGAACTGCAACTACAGCGCGAGATATGGCGAGAAGGGCGTGTTAGCGAAACAAGTGAGTGGCTGCGCATCGCCCTCGCGGCGAGTGACCGAGGAGACCTGTCTCCTTCTGTGTCCGCACGCATATACAAGTTTGCTGCCGCGACAGCTCTAGAAGGTAGAGAAGACTCCGTAGGCGCTGCTCGGCACATCGAAGTCGCGAAGTCCCTCGACCCGCATGGCGACCATGCCGCCGCTGTAGCCGCGCATTTGTTGCACCTCAGTGACGCTCAGGCAGCGGTGTCCGCAGCTGCTGAAGGGGATTCGGCACAAGCTAGAACACTGTTGGCCAGCTTGCATTTGTCGCTTGGCAACCTCGATCTCGCTTCCCGCGCACTTGAAGGGGTTGAAGCTCAGAGCCGATGCGACGTCGCCGACTTGGCCCGCGTGAGAATGTTGCTTGCGTTTGCGCGTCGTGACTGGGGTCGCGTCGACGAACTGAGAGAGGAGTTGCAGCAGGTCGCGCCGCGATTCCTTGAGGTCCAGTATGTATGTGCGAGGGTTGACTATTTCCTCGCACTGCCGGCGGATGTGCGTCCCTCGCAGCTGGTCGACTGGCCGTATCCGCTCTCGCAGGAGAGTCTGCTCTGTGAGCCTGAAGCACGGACTCGCATGCAGCGCGCAGGCAACGCCTTCGCTGAACTGAGGAGACGCGAAGCGTCGCTCCTAGATCGAAGGAAGCTGGAAGCTTGGGCAGTGGCAGTACTGTACTTGTCTTCGGTGCGCAAGGCCGAGACAGTCGAGCTTGTGCAGAGCCTTCTTGAAGGGGATAAATGGAACCCTTTCGTTCTGCTCTGGGCGTCAGCGATCCAGATCGAATGCGACTACGACGAGGCTCTTGATGCCATCGCCAGTGAGGTTGTTGGTGGTCGCCAAGCGGCTGAAGCGCACATTTACATGAATCTGTGCGCTTCAAGACGAGATTCAACTCGACTCGAAGAAGCGATACGGAGGTGGGCGCATCTGCTTGCGCAGGTCTTCGGCGAGGCTTATGTCACCTACTGGAGAGCCCGGCAGCTTCTCTTAGCGGGAGACGTTGATGCCGCGCTCCGCGAGGCAGCAACGCTACCTTCCGTGAGTGCGTTCTCAATTCAGGTACTGGCGGCAATCGAATCACATCCCGGGAGGCAGGATGCCGGTGCGCTTGCTGACCGGCTTGAAAACATCTTCAATGCAAGCGGTGAAATCGACCACTTGGTGCTCGCTTGTCGAGCTTTCGCGGACGCTGGTCTGTGGAATCGAATCCCCGCACACGCGCCGAGGGTGCTTGAGGCTAGGCCGACACTAAGCGAGTACGAACTCGTCGCGTCGTCGTACTTTCACTGCAACAACTACTCGCGGTGTATCGATGTACTCGAATTAGCACTGCGAAGTGCGGGATCTGATAGCCAGCCGCGACTGCGCCGCATGAACGCCGTCGCACGCCTTAGGATCGGTGACCCTACCGGAGCAGTACGAGATTGGAGGGTCGTTATCGGGTCGAACCCCGATGCGGGAGATACTGCCGACCTTGTCGCGCTCGCGAAAGCCTTGATGTACCTGGGAGACGCTACAGGAATTGCTGCGGTCGCCAAGGTGGTTGTCGGAAGAGGCGACCTGACCGCCGTTGATGCCCTAGGGTTAGCCTCTCTCACTCTGCATGACAATCGAAACGCGGCCCGGCGCTTATGGGAGCACGCGATCAAAGCGGGAGTAAGCGATGAACTCGTACCTGCTGCGTATTCGCTTTCATTCCAGCTGGGTCTAGAGGACAGTGCCAGCGAACTTGCGACACGGATGGTCCGGCTTGCGGCGTCCGGCTCAGCCTATGTGAAGTCTCTCTCGCTCGACGATCTGCAGGAACTTCAGGCGCGATCGGAGAACGACAAAGAGCACGCCCGAAGGGAGTATCACGTAGGAAACATTGCCACCCACCACTTCGCGAGAGTGTCTGGTGTTGGCATGGGCGTTCTTTATCATTTTCTTCCGGAGGCAACCCGGGAGCAGGGACGTCCGTTGGCAGGACCACCTCTGTACTTCCGTTCAGGCACTCGCGGACCGGGGCAGTCAATCGATCTCGAAGGACGCAAAGCACGCGTCGCGCTTGATTTGTCGTCACTCATTCTGCTCGAACATCTCGGCTTGCTCAAAGCCCTCGTTGAGGTGCAGCGGCCAGTCTTCCTCTCCGTGCACTCGATGTTGGCCTTGAGGGAGATTCGGGATGGTCTCCGTTCGCCTCAGCCAAGCTACGTCGAGACGCTCCGGGAGGCGAATTCGGCGATTCGGCGGAATCTGATTAGGACGGTGGCGTCGCGGCGCCCGGTGAGTGACCACGCTGGCCGAGGAAATGAGGCGCGGTCCGGAGTGTCCTCTGGAGCGGTGCGCGCAACAGGAGCGGACTTGGCGGTGTTTGCCGCCAAGAATGGCGGTGCGGCATGCTCGGAAGCGGACTCTGCGGTCCAGTACAGCGATCGGACACTCGATGTAGAGGAGTTCCTCCTGCTTCTAGGCGAGCGCAACAGCCAGGCGGTGGCGCCATCAGCGGTATCCGTAATGGGCTCGAGTATCCCGTCAGGCGCAACGATTGCTGTTTTGCATGAAGCGGCAATTCGGGTTCTCGAATCCGGTAACCTTCTCGGCTTGGCGAACCGCTACTCGCTTTCTGTGGAGAGCGCATTTGTTGAATGGCTTCGCGAACAGCTTGATAGCCACGATGCGGCTGAAGCGCGGTTTCGTTGGGTGGATTCTCTGATTGACAGGGTTACGGAAGGGATCGCGAGAGGCGATTTCCGATTTCTTTCTCCGCCTCAGTCGACAAATGCGCCTGGTGGACCCCTGAATGCGGCGCCTGGCGCGCAGAGCAAACCGGGTCGTGAACTGCGTACTTCTAAGGCTGCCGAGCGCAGAACTTCCGTAGTGGATGGTGTTCATCAAGAGGAGCGTGCGGGTCCACACAAAGCAGATGCTGGTGAGGGCGGCGCTGCTATTCCGAAGGTCGGAGACGGGGCAGCGGGCGAAACTCATTTGGGTTCCACGATCGTCGACGCGCCGCTGGAGCTCAAGATCCTCGCTGAGCTCTTTCGCTACGCGCCTCACACAGTCGATGTAGTCGCGGTTGACGATCGATGGGTAAATCGACATCACAGTATCGGGGCCGCCCGCGTAGTGGATGCGCTTGACATAGTCGAGACGCTGCGAGCTAACGCGTCTATTTCCAATGCTGAAGCATGGACAGCGATTGGGAAGCTTCGAGCCGCAAACGCGCGCTACGTCCCTCTGTCGGTCGAAGAGCTCCTTGATGCGCTCAGAGCTGCGCCTGTGCGAGACGGCGTGCTCGAGGAGACTGCGGATCTCGCGAGGATGCGAGAGTACTATTCGGGGATATTGCGGGATCACACGGTGCTCACTGTCCCATCCCCCAACGACGCATCTTCCATAGGACTGGGCGAGCTCGAAGTGATTCGCGGTTTTGCCACCGCGATTCGTGAATGCTTGGTCGCGTTGTGGTTGGATGAAGTGCGGCCAGGAGATGTCTCAGAAGTCAACGATTGTCAGGCTCGTGGTGATTGGGTCCTAGATAATCTAGCAGTTAATCTTGGGTTGCTTCGGTCGCTGGTGTCCAAGGTACCCGTAGAAGGAGAGTTGGGCGTCAGCGCTTTCGATATAGCATCTCTAGTCTTTTCCTCTTTCCGACTTGTCGCTTCTGAAATCAATGACGACCGCCGGACTGAGATGCGAAGGAGTGCGGTCTTCGTAAGGTGGGTTGTGGGTCGTCTCGGTCGTCGCCGAGCCGAATACGACCGAGAGTTTCGCGACCGCTTTGTCGCGAGTCTGGTCGAGTTCTTCGTGGACTGGGAGGAACTGCGCTCAGAGGACTCTGAGAAACACGCAGTCGCCGTACTGCTCGCTCGGCGTGTCATCGATGCGCTTCCGGATGATCTTCGTGACGCGGTAACAGCGGAGGACCAAGTTCGGAGTCTCCTTGAGCTCCGTACAATTGAGACGATTGAGTTGCGCGAGTGGAGCTTTGAGCTTGGAGAGTTTGCAAGCGCGTTGCAGCAACTCTATGTGCGCAACGCGGAGCCGGCGAGGACTGGTCGCCGCCGGGCTAACGGGGCGGCGTCGCAGTCTGTGGGACTGCGAGCTCTTCCGGGGTCGCCCGAGGATTCTTGCATGCTTCGGTTGGTGGACGTCACTACAATCGCACTGGTCGCAGGCAGTCGCGCAGTAGAACTCACTATCAGAGACGCTCTCTTCCCGCTGGTTGAGCCTACAGTTCTGAGTGGGCAGAAGGCGGTGCGCGCTCTTGAGGAAAGTTTGGGTGTCGATCGCGCATGGGCGAAGCATCTCTTGGATCAATTGACCTCGCGCAATGATCCTCACGAGCGGATGCGAATGATTGGTGATATGCGACGCACATCTCGGCGCGCGCGTCTTGAGAAGATTTCTGATCGCTGGAAGGAGAGCGGTCGTGTAACGCAGTCTGATCTGTTCCCTGTGCGCTTTTTGTCGACTGAGTCCGCGGATCAATGGCTCGCGCCCAAGTACGAAAGGCACGACGGTAGTTCTGCGGCAGGGGCAGAAAACGTGGGCGAACTTTCTGGAGGCGACGAATCGCTACTTGAAGAGTTCTCTCGCTTGTGTGTGAGTCACGCGTTCATCCCGGAGAGCTTCCTTGAGCGCGCGAGCGCAGCCTCCCCCGTTCAGCGTGAGCACCTTGTCAGGGGAAGTATCCGCCGTCCCCGCACGCCGCTGGGCGCTCTGCACCTTCTTCGGCTCGTGGTCAGCCTAGGCGATTACGAGAATCGCTACGCTCGTCTGGCGCGCATGTGGTTTACTAAAGCCGCTCGTGGCGACTTAGAGCAGCAGATCGGCTTGTTCGTTGCGCTCGCGAGGATATGCGCCAAGGTTCGAGACTTCGGCCAAGTATTCGCCGGTGATCAGCTAGCCAGCGCAGTTGCTGATCCTTCTTCAGGCACCCCGACTGGTGGATGCGCCTGTCGCGATGCGATCCTTCACGCCAACGAGCTCGTGGGTTTGCTTGGGCAGGCGCGCGTGGACTTCGACGGGTTCAGTCAGTGGTTGCGTGTCGTAGAAAGCAACCTGCCAGCCTTCCCCGTCGAGCCGCGGCGTCTTGCACACAGGTGCGAGGTGGTCGATGGTCGATACACCTCACGAAAGGCGCTGATCGCAGCGCTTCAGTACGTAACCGCAGGCGCGCGCTGGGCAGTTCCGAGCCGAGACGGTGGCGACTTGTCTTTCGATTCCCGGTCCTTCTCCAGTTTAGTTATCGAGGGCTTCGATGTCGCACTCTCGGGGACTGATTGCTACTGCTCCGGCTGTGCAGCATCGGTTCTCGCCGTTCGTCGAGAGAAGGACCAAGGACTCCGACTACTCGGCTCCGAGATCTTCTTCGCGAAGTCAAGCAGTCATGCGGTTTTCGCGCAGGTGCAAGAGAGGTTTCGTGAGAGCTTGTTCGACCTTGAGGCTTGGCTCGGCCTTGACCTCTATTGCGGAAGTAATCCGTGTCCAGCGTCGATGCGTAGCCACTTCGAGAGCTTGTTGCAGCCAGAGAACCTCTCTATGCTGCTTGATAGGCACCCTCAGTTCAGTAGCGTTGTAGCCACAAGGCTGTGCGAAGCGTACTGGGGGAGCGACGAGATTGAACGACTTCGCAGAGCGGTCGTGGAGGTCGCGCGTGAAACTCGGACTCCGGATGAAAGGCGGGATCGCTGGCGGCGAAGTTCGAACTCGCGGTTGTTGGGGGCCAAAGATCTTGCGCTTCTCACTGCGGTCGTCGCCCTCGCGCAGGGGGAGAGTTCGGCGTCTTCCAGTATCGCGAGATTTTCAGAGGACGTTCGACTGCTCGGCGTCGGGAGCCCAGATTTTCTCGTGGCATGCCGACCGATAGTCGAAGAAATCGTTCGGGATAGGTCTCTTGTAGAGGCCCGCGCCGCTCTTGAGCTTCTGCTTGAATGTCGGTCGGAGGGTGCACTCCTCCGAGAGTAGGCGACGCGCGCGTTCAGCTTGGTGATGGCGGATTCTCAGTCGCCTTGACCTCGTCCCAGATCTTGTCGAGCGCCTCGAGCCCCGCCGTCCGTACGTCCAACCCGCGCGACTCCGACACGCGCTCCACTGCTTCAAAGCGCCGCTGGAACTTCGCATTCGCGCGGTCCAGCGCGAGCGCGGGATGGGTGCCCGCCTTCCGGCAGAGATTCACCACCGCGAACAACAGATCGCCGAGCTCCTCCTCAAGCGCTGCGTGCCGCGGGTCCTGACTCGGCACGCCGTGGGTGTCGAACACCGCGCCGTCCTTGGCGATCTGCTCGCGCACCTCGGCCAGTTCCTCGGCCACTTTCTCCATCGGGCCCTGCACATCGGGCCAGTCGAAGCCCACGCCGGCGGCGCGTTCCTGCAGGCGATGTGCGCGGTGCAGGGCGGGGAGCCCGCTCGGCAGGCCCTCGGCCAGCGAGCGGCGCGTCTTGGCCTTCATCTGCTCCCAGGGCGTGCGCTCCTTGTCCGTGCCGTAGAGCCACGGGTGCCGGCGTTTCATCTTGCCCACCAGCGAACCGGCGACCTGCTCCGGCCCGAACGCCCCGCGTTCCTCGGCGATCACTGCGTGGAAGAGCACCTGCAGCAGCACGTCGCCGAGCTCGCTGCACGAGGCCGCGTCGTCGCCCTCGCGCAGGGCGTCGTCGAGCTCGTGCATCTCCTCGTTGAGGTAGGGACGCAGTGACTCGTGGGTCTGCGCGCGGTCCCAGGCGTCACGGGCGCGGAGGTCGCGCATGATCGCGAGGGCATCTTCAAGCGTGGCTTTGTCTTGCATCGCTCTCTGGGGGCCGGATAACTTGACTGTTCGAATGCCGAGGGAATCTACTCCCAGAACGATCGAGCGCGCTTGGGTCGAAGTGGACCTGAGCGCGCTGCTGCGCAACGCGCGCGCGGTGGCGGCGCACACGCAGAAGCCGATCATCCCAATGGTGAAGGCCGACGCGTACGGGCTCGGTGCCGTCGCGGTCACGCACGCACTCGAGAAGCTGGAGCCGCTGGCCTACGGCGTCTCGTCGCTGTACGAAGCCGAGGAGCTGCGCGCGGCGGGCATCATGCGGCCGATCATCCTGTTCACGCCCTCGTTGCCGGCGGGCTCTGGCACGGGCACTGCCGAGTGGCCGACGGACGATCTCAAGCGCCTCATCGCTGCGCGGGTGACGCCCACGTTGGGCGACGCCGCGCAGATCCGCGCCTGGGGCACGGCGACGAAGAACGCCGCGTGGCATCTGGCCGTGGACACCGGCATGCATCGCGCAGGTGTGAACTTCGATGCGACGGCGGCAAGCGGATCGAGCGCAGGTTCCGCCGCGCTCGACGACGTGCTGGCGGCCGCCGCCGAACACCCGCCCGAGGGCGTGTTCACGCATTTCCACTCCGCCGAGCTCGACGACGGCTCGATGGAGCAGCAGGAGGAGCGGTTCCGCGCGCTGCTCGCTCGGCTCCCGCAGCGTCCCAAGCTGGTGCATGCCGAGAATAGCGCGGGTGCCGTGCGCCGCTCGCCGTCGGAGTGGGATGCGGTGCGTCCCGGCGTGTTCCTCTACGGCGTCGGGAGTTGGCGCGGTGCGACGGCCGGCGGCAAGGAGGTCGCCGCCTGGCACACCGACAGCAATCAGCGCACTGGGCTTTCGCCTGCGCCGGTCGCTTCGCTGCGCGCCCGCATCCTCGAGATCCGCAGCGTACAGCCGGGCGAGGGGGTGAGCTACGATGCCACCTGGCGCGCCGGCCGCACCTCGCGCATCGCGACAGTGGCCTGCGGCTACGCCGATGGCCTCCGCCGCCACTTGGGCAACCGGGCCCACGCGATCGTTCGCGAGCGGCGCGTGCCGATCGTCGGCGTGGTGACCATGGACATGGCGATGCTCGATGTCACCGATATCGGCGCCGAGGTGGGCGACGTGGCAACCTTTCTGGGCCGCAGCGAGACTGACACCCTGACGGTCGAGGACGTCGCCGAGGCGGGGGGCATCTCGCCATACGAACTCCTCACCGGGCTGCGGCAACGTCTGCCGCGCCTCTACAAGGGAGCGATCTGATGGCCCGGAGGGCGATCATCCTCGTGCTCGACGGCTGCGGGATCGGTGAAGCGCACGACACGGCCGCCTATGGCGACTCGGGCTCCAACACGCTCGGGAACGTCGCGCGCGTGGTGGGCGGGTTTGATCTCCCGCACCTCCGGGCCGCCGGTTTGAGTCGGATCGCGCCGCTGCAGGGCATGCCGGAGGCGGCCAAGCCCGTGGGCGCTTGGGGCAGCATGCAACCGCGCTCCGCGGGCAAGGACAGCACTACCGGGCACTGGGAGATCGCCGGAGTGCACTTGGAGCGGCCGTTCCCGACCTACCCGCAGGGCTTCCCGGCGGAGTTGCTTGCCGAGTTCACCCGGCTCACCGGTCGACCGGTGATCGGCAACGAGGTGGGCAGCGGCACCGACATCATGGCGCGCTACGGGGAGGAGCACCAGCGGACCGGCGCGTGGATCGTCTACACCTCCGCCGACTCGGTCTTTCAGATCGCTGCGCATGAGGGCACGATCCCGCTGGACGAGCTCTACCGTGGCTGTGAGATCGCCCGGGAGATGCTGGTCGCCCCGCACGACTGTTCGCGGGTGATCGCCCGGCCGTTCGGGGGCACGCCGGGGGCGTACACGCGCACCGGCAACCGCCGCGACTATTCCATTCAGCCTCCCGCCGAGACCCTGCTGGACGCGCTCCTGGTGGCGGGGATCCCGCGTACCGGGGTAGGGAAGGTGGACGACCTGTTCGCCCGGCGCGGTCTGGAGGGCGGCCACACCACGGACAATGCCGACGGAATCGCCCGGATCCTCGAATGGCTGGGGATGGGACCGGATGGGTTGTTGTTCGCGAACCTTGTAGATTTCGACCAGCTCTTCGGGCACCGGAACGACGTTCCGGGGTTCTATGGGGCATTGCGTCAGTGCGACGCCGCCCTGCCAGCCCTCATCGCCGCCCTCCGCGAGGACGACCTGTTGTTCATCACCGCCGACCACGGCAACGACCCGACCACGGCCTCGACGGACCACGCGCGCGAGCGTGTGCCGTTGTTGGTGCTCGGCCGGCGGGTGCGTCCGCAGTCGTTGGGCGAGCGCGCGACCTTCTCCGACCTGGGAGCGACCGTAGCCGACTGGCTCGGCATCGCGTTCCGTGGGCGGGGTACTTCGTTCCTGCCGGCACTCGTCGGTTGATGTCGTCCGCGATCGATCCCCATCTGCCCGCGCTCCGCACGCGGGCCGCTGCCGCGATGGAGCAGGCGTACGCGCCGTACTCCAACTTTCGCGTCGGTGCGGCGCTCCTGGCAACCGATGGCGCGATCATCAGCGGGTGCAATGTCGAGAACGCGTCGTACCCGGCGGGGACCTGTGCCGAACGTGTCGCGCTGGGCGCGGCGGTCGTGGCAGGGCATCGTCGGTTTTCTGCAGTCGTTGTGTGCACCGAAGCCGGCGAACCCACACCGCCCTGCGGCATCTGCCGCCAGGCGCTCGCCGAATTCGGTCTCGCCCTCGAGGTCATCTCCGTGACCGCGAAGGGTTCCGAGGCGCGGTGGTCGCTCGCTGAGCTCCTGCCGCACCCATTCACGCCCTCTCAGCTCCACTCCCGATGATCCGGCGCCTGCTTCGCGCCCCACTGCTCCTGGCCGTTCCGATCGTCATCGCGATCGGAGCCTGCTCGGAGAAACTCGAGAACACGGTCGGTTGCCCGGTGCTCTGCCCGGGGCAGCAGCTCGATCTCATCGACACGGTGTTCGACCCCGCGTTCGAGTTCGACACCACGCTCACGGGGTTCCCGCTGCCCGGGTTCGAGACGCCGCTGCTGCTCGCAACGCGCGGCACCGAACTCGACGTGCGGCCGATCATCCGGTTCGACACGCTCACGCGGCTCTACGTGCCCACCGGCGACACGGCGCGGCCGATCACGGATGTGGATTCGGCGACCCTGACGATCCATCTGGTGCCGAATGGTCTCAAGATCCCGAATACGTTCACGATCGAAGCCTACGATGTCGCCGACACGACACTCGTGGACTCGTTGCCGCTGACGCTACTGCCGTTCTTCGAACCGAGCCGTCTGTTCGGCTCTGTGGCGATCGACAGCGCGAACGTGCGCGATTCGCTCACGGTTCGCATTCCGCTCGACTCGGCCAAGGTGCGTGCGATCATCGCGGGTGGGACGTCAGTGCTGCGCATCGGCCTGCGTGTGACCAGCGCCGAGCCGGCGTCCTTCTGGGTCGTCTCCAGTGATGATGCGTCGCTCGGACCTCGGCTTCGGTATCGTGGCACGCCGGATACGACGGTCGCGGCGGCCTCGCTGGTGCCGTTCTCGCGCACGCCGCGCACACCGCAGAACGTCAACGGTGACTATCCGGACTACGTGATGGTGGTGGCGGCGCCGGACCCGCGGGCGATCGCCCGTTCGACCGTCGGCGGACTGCCGGGGTCGCGACCGTACTTCCGATTCAATCTGCCGTCGTGGCTGCTCGATTCGACGGCGGTGGTGAGCGCGAAGCTCGAGTTGGTGCAGGATCCCGTGCGCGGACTCGACGACACCGATACCGTGACCATCCGGGCGCGCATGGTGCTCGCCGGTCCCGCCACGACGGATCTGTTCCGTGCGGCCCGATTGATCGACCTCGCGGGATTCTTCATCCGTGATTCCATCCGGACCACACCGCGCGACTCGGGACTCAAACGCCTCGAGATCAATGGAGCGCTGCGTCAGTGGCGCTCGACGCCCGGAATCGCCAGCGTCCCGCAGGCGATCGTACTCATCTATGAAGGCGAGGGCGCGCGGCACTTGGGTGCGCGGTTCTTCTCGCTCGAAGGGCCGGCTGCGCTCCGTCCGCGTCTCCGCGTGACCTACGTGCCGAACATCCGCCTCGGGAGTCCGTGATGCGCGCGGTTTTCTTCGTTCTTGCGCTCGCGAGCGCCACCATGGAGCTCGGTGCCCAAGGGTCGCTGGCGTCCCAGGGGTATGGGTACCCGACCGGGCAACTGAGCTCGGCGTCGTTGGGCGTCGGTGGCTCCACGGCGCAGACGGATCCGGCGAGTCCGATCAATCCGGCGGCCATCGGGCTCACGTCGCGCTATTCGATCACGATGTTGTTCGAGCCCGAGTTCCGTCGCACCAGCGTGGGGGGCGCCGAGGCGAGCACGCGCACGTTCCGCTTCCCGAACTTCCTCATGACCGGTGCGGTCGGGCGGTTCGCCGCATCAGCCAGCTTCTCGACGTTCCTCGATCGCACTTACTCGGCGACGCTCTCGGACACGCAGACCATCGCGGGGGATCCGGTGGAGTCGTCGCTCACCAACACCTCCAACGGTGCGATGAACGACGCGCGTTTCGCTGCGTCGTACTGGGTGACGCAGAAGCTGCAGCTCGGCGCCGCGATCCACGGCATCACGGGTGAGAACCGCATCTTCATCAGCCGACTCTTCCCGGACTCGGTCGGCGTGGGCGGCGTGACACAAGCGTCGGTGATCAACTTCTCCGGGCGCACGTATTCACTCGGTGCGGTGTACTCGCCGACGACCAAGTGGCTCATCGGCGCGTCCGCTCGGTTCGGTGGCACGGTCGACGCGAAGCAGGATGCCGAACTGCTCGGCGAGGCGAACATGCCGAGCCGAGTCGGCGTCGGCGCGTCGTACTATGGCATCCCCAACACCACGCTCTCGGCGCGCTTCGATCGGACGGCGTGGTCGTCACTCGATCCGCTCGGTTCGGCGAACATGACGACGCACGATGCCACGGAGATCGGCCTCGGCGTCGACGTGATGGGTCCTCGGATCGGTGGTGTCGCGACTGTCGCGCGACTCGGATTGCGCGATCGGCAGCTGCCGTTCGGGCTGCGCGGCGATCAGATCGGCGAGCGCACGTTCAGCGGTGGCATCGGCGTGCCGCTCGGACGCAGTCGTGGGCAGTTGGACCTCGCCGTGCAGCGCGCGGCCCGATCGGCCGCGGGTGTGAACGAGCGGGCGTGGCTCCTCTCGATCGGATTCGGCATCCGTCCCTGAGCGCAGGATGCCCGTGACCAGTGCGCCTCTTGCGGCCACCGCCGGCGCGCTGGTCCTCGTCGCGGACGACGTCGAGGCCAACGTCGAACTCCTGCGCGATCAACTCGCAGGGTTCGGCCTCACGGTCATCCACGCCACCGACGGACCGAGCACACTCGCGCTGTGCGCGGAGCGCGCGCCGGACCTCTGCATCCTCGATGTGTCGATGCCGCCGGGCGAACTGGGCGTCGAGGCGCGTGAGACCGGGTTCGAGGTCTGTCGTCGACTGAAGCGTGACCCGCGCACGGCGCGCATCCCGGTGATCTTCGTCTCGGCGCTCAACGACGCGTCCGACCGACTCAAGGCCATCGAAGCCGGTGGCGACGACTTCCTCCTGAAGCCGCACAACCGGCACGTGCTCGGTGCTCGCGTGCGCAGCCTGCTCAAGCTCAAGGGCGCGACCGACGCACTGGAGGAGAGCCTCAAGAAGCTGCGCGAGGTACAGAAGGCGCGCGACGATCTCATGCGCATGATCGTGCACGACCTGAAGACGCCGCTCACCTCCATGCTCGCCACGCTGGAGATGCTGCGCGACGGTGACTTCGGCGCGATCGACGAGCGGCCGGCGCGCGCTCTGAGTGATGTGGAAGGCAAGGCCGAGGATCTGCTCGGGCTCATCCAGGACCTGCTCGATGTTTCGCGGGTGGATGAGCAGGCGCTCTCGCTGCAACCGGAGCCCATCGCGCCCGCCGCGCTGTTGGCCGAGATGCTGTTCGACTGGGAGCTGCGCTTCCGTCAGGAGCAGACGGTGGCGCGCACCGAAGTCAGCGACGACGCGCCGATCTTCCACGCCGACAAGACGCTCGTGAAACGCGTGCTCGCCAATCTCGTGCAGAACGCGGTCACGCACTCGCCGGTGCCGGTCACGCTCACGCTGAGTGCGCGCCGCGATCCGTTGGGCATCGTGCTGAGTGTGTCTGACACCGGGCCCGGCATCCCGGAGAGTTATCAAGAGTCGATCTTCCAGAAGTTCGAGCAGGTACGCGCGCCCAATGCGCCGCGTGTGCGCAGCTCGGGACTCGGGCTCGCGTTCTGTCGCGTGGCGGTGGAGTCGCACGGCGGGCGCATCTGGGTGAAGAGCAAGGAAGGGGAGGGGAGCACGTTCCATATCCTGCTCCCGCTGCAGCCGGTGTCGCGGGAAGCCCGCACATGAGCGCCGCATGAAGGTGCATCTGCGCACGTTCGGGTGTCGTGCCAACCACTACGACACCGAGCAGGTCCGCGCGTTGGTCGCGGCGATGGGCGCGAGCGAGAGCGATGCCGCAGACGCGGATGTCGCGGTGCTCAACTCGTGCGCGGTCACGAGCGACGCCGAGGCTGATCTGCGGCAGGCCGTGCGGCGCATCGCGCGCGAATCGCCGGGCACGCGGATCGTGGTGACCGGTTGTGCGGCGGCGCGTTCGCATGAGACGATCGCGCAGTTGCCCAACGTCACGCACGTGATCGCCGGGGCGGATGTGGCGCAGGTGGCGTTGGCACTCGGCGGAGCCGCGGCGAGCACGCGACTGGCTGCGGGCGAGGCGGCCACCGCGCTGCTGCCGCTCGCGCGTCGCCAGTCCGGTGCCCGCGCCACGCTGCGCGTGCAGGACGGCTGCGACGAGCACTGCACGTTCTGCGCGACCACGCTTGCGCGTGGCGCACACCGGTCGCGCGACATCGCGACGCTGGTGGATGAGGCGCGCGGGTTGGCGGAGCATCATCCGGAGATCGTGATCACCGGCGTGCACGTGGGCTCGTACGGCACCGAGCACGGCGAGAGCATCGGTGTATTGGTGGAGACGCTCGTGCGCGAAGTGCCGACGGTCCGATTCCGCCTGGCCTCGGTGGAGGCGACCGAGGTGGACCCGACGCTGTTCTCGCTGTTGCGCGATGGCGGCGACCGTGTGTGTCCGTATCTGCACGCGCCGTTGCAGTCAGGGAGCGATCGTGTGTTGCGTCGGATGGGCCGGCATTGGTACACGGCGCGTACCTATGCCGAGGCAATCACGCGGCTCACCGCGGATCGCACGGTGTTCGGACTCGGCGCGGACATCATGACTGGCTTCCCCGGCGAGACCGCCGCCGACCACGCCGAGACGGTCGCGCTGGTCCGCGACCTACCGTTCACGCACTTGCACGTGTTCCCCTTCTCGCCGCGCCCCGGCACTGCCGCCGAGCGACTGGGCGACCCAGTGCAGCCGTCTGTGGCGCGCGAGCGCGCCGCCGAGTTGCGCGCGATCGCCGACGAGAAGCAGGCGGCCTACGCCGCCAGTCGCGCCGGCGGGATCGCGGATGTGGTGGTGATCGGCGGCACCCCCGTCCGGACCGGGCTCACGGAGGATTATCTTGAGGTGGAGGTCGCTCCGGACCGCGCCCGGGCCACGAGGTTCGCAGCGCGGCTAACCGCCGCCGGAACCCGGTTGCGCGCACAGTAGTACCCCCCCCCCGCATCCCGCCCCCCGCATCACCGCATCCCGCCTCGCCGTTTTCCACTATCCGCCCTCCACCATCCACCATCGTGCCTTCCATCTACATCGAAACCTACGGCTGCCAAATGAACGTCAGCGATTCCGAGCTGATGTACGGCAAGCTGCAGGCGGAAGGCTACGTGGCCACGGACACACCGGTGGGTGCCGACGTGGTGCTCATCAACACCTGCGCCATCCGTGAGAACGCGGAGCAGCGGGTGATCGGTCGGCTCGGCGAACTGCGGCGCGATCTCAAGCCGGGAGCCGTCCTTGGTGTGACCGGCTGCATGGCGCAGCGCCTCGGCCCCCGCCTGCTCGAGACCGACACGCGCGTGCAGCTCGTGGTGGGGCCGGACTCGTATCGCATGCTGCCGTCGCTCATCGACGGCGCCCGCAACGGCGAACGCTTCTCAGCGACGGACTTCGATCTCGAAGAGCACTACGAGGATTTCAGCGCTCGCCGCTTCGAGGGAGTGAAGGCGTGGATCCCGGTGCAGCGCGGCTGCGACTATCGCTGCACGTACTGCATCGTGCCCACCACGCGCGGTCCCGAGCGCAGTCGCAAGCTCGCCGAGGTCGTGCGCGAGACGCACGAGGTCGTCGCGCAGGGCATCACCGAGGTCGTGCTGCTCGGCCAGACGGTGAACTCGTACAACGATGGCACGCACGACTTCGCCGACCTGCTTCGCGCCGTCGGGGCGGTCGATGGCATCCGTCGCGTGCGCTACACCAGCCCGCACCCCAACGATTTCAGCGATCGCGTGATCGCCGCAATGGCCGAGACGCCGACGGTGTGCGAACACGTGCATCTGCCCATGCAGAGCGGCTCGACGTCGATGCTCAAGCGCATGCTGCGGCGCTACTCGCGCGAGGAGGACCTCGAGTGCGTGGCACGATTGCGCGCAGCGATGCCGGGGCTCGGTCTCACCACCGACATCATCGTCGGATTCCCGGGCGAGACGGACGAGGAGTTCGAGGACACGCTCTCGCTGTGCCGCGAAGTGCGGTTCGACGACGCCTTCACGTTCAAGTTCTCGGCGCGTGAAGGCACGCCGGCCACGCGCATGCCGCCCGAGTGGACGATCCCCGAGGCCGTGGTCGACGCGCGCTACGACGCGCTGGTCGCGACCGTGCGCGGCATCTCGCGTGAGAAGAACATGGCGCGGCTCGGCGAGCGCATGGAGGTGCTGGTGGAGAAGGAAGCGCGGAAGGGCGAGCTGTTCCAGGCCCGCTCGCGCGACTTCAAGACGGTGCTCGTGCCCGGGACGCCTGAGTCGATCGGCACGTACATGACCGTGGAGCTCACCGGCACCACGGGAGCCACATTCACCGGAACGCCGGTGCAGGAGCGCGCGCCGCTCCCGATGGCGGGGTAGACGGCGATAGGACTCCCGATTCCGGGAGTGCCGCTCACCGGTTGATGTCGTGTGGGAAGGGGGAATTACGCATCCCCTGATGGAGCCTCTTATGCGAGTCTCGCATGAGCCCCGGCGCCGACCCCCACCGCTCCGCCGACTGTGCAACGTTCTCAGAATCGTTGTGAGGCGAGTTGGACGCGTGCCTGCAGGCACGCGCGCGAGTTCGCGGGAGCGCTCACGCTTCTCGTCGGACTGGTCGCGTCGTCGGCGCCGCTGGCCGCGCAGGCGGGGGATCCCAACTGGACCGCGACGCTGGTCGTCCGACCGACGCCGAGTCCGTATCTCTCGGACTGGTCTCGCGATCCGGGCATCGCGCAGCTCACGGTGTTCTATAGAGGCAACGCGACGGTCGACTATCGCGTCGAGGCGATCATCACGGCGACCGGCCGCGGAGAGATCGGCCGCGCCGCGAGTCCGTTGCAGACGGTGCCGTTCGGTCCGTACTCACAGCTGTACACCACCACCACGCTGCTCGACTGGCAGGCGTTCAACTACGATCCCGGTGCACGCGATATCGCGCTGCGCACCGGGTTGTTGCCTGAGGGTGAGTACCGCATCTGCACGCAGTTGCGCACGCCGCAGGGTAACACGCTCTTGGTGGAAGCCTGCGACGATTTCCGCATCAGCTATCCCGACCCGCCGCAGTTGCTCGCCCCCGCGAACGGGAGCGGCGTGATGATCCCGCAGCCGGCCTTCCAATGGATGCCGGCGCAGGTCGGGCCAGGACTCACGGCGCGCTATCGTTTGCGTGTCGCGCGACGGCTGCCGAGTCAGGCGCCGCAGGTCGCGCTGCAGGGCAACATCCCGCAGTACGAGACCGAAGTCGAAGGCGCACCGCTCCATGTATATCCCCCCGACGCGTTGCCGCTCGAGGTGGGGCAGGAATACGTGTGGCAGGTCGAACTGCTGGCACAGGACGGTGCCGCGCTGGGCGCGAACGGACGTAGGAGCGAGATATTCGGATTCACGTGGGGCACCACGCGCACGGGACCGACGACGGTCGCCACCAACGTGTTCCCCGATTCCATCGAGCTCATTCCCGGCCGCGCGTGGATCACCGGACTCGGTGACGTCGCACTGCGCGAGTCCCCTGGCGAGTTCTGGCTCTCCGGCCGCGCACAGCTCGTCGCACCGAGCATCTTCGCGCGTCGCATCCCGATCGAGTTGCGCGAACTCACGATCGACCGCTCCGCGTTGCCTACAATTCGCATCACGGCGGGCGGCGCGAACGCCTCGCTGCGTGCCGAGGACATCCCGTTGCTCTCGCGCGGCGCGTTCGTGCGCTTCACGACGCTGGAGTTCTCGCCGACGGCAGGTCTGACGTTGGCGGGTGCGCTCGCGTTGCCGGGGCGGTCTGATATGCCGCTGAGCGGCCGCATCCGCATCACGCCGAGCGGACTCGATGGTGTGCTCACGGCGGAGTCCGGTGCCGGCGCGCCGCTGGTCGCGATCGGCGGCGACCCGGTGCGCTTCACGGTGGCACGCGCCAGTGTGGCGTTCCCGCAGGCGCGCGCGAGCTTCGTCGGCGGCCTGGAGTTGTTCGGTCAAGATGTGGGCTGCAGCAACGTCTCGGGTGATGTGGAGGCCGGCGGTGCACTCACCGTCAGTGTCGTCTGCTCGCCGGAGCGGCCGCTCTCGCTCATCCCGGGCGTCGATCGCTTCCAGTTGTCGTTGGCTGGTGTGGCCGGTGAGGTCTCGGTGAACCTCACCACAGGCGCCGTCACGCCGACGCTCTCCGCCGCGGCGGAACTCGACTTCGACGCCGGGATCGCGTGCTCGGCGAACTTCGAGCTCGGCGTCACGGCGTCCGGTGTGACGACGAACGACTTCCGCCCGAACTGTGACGCAGGCGACGGCAGCGCCGAGCTCGGCTTCGTGCAACGCGCGCTCTCGGCGCTGCGTATCGAACGGTTCGGGTACACGGCGGGTCGCGGGTTCGACTTCGCCATGGCGCTCGACGCGACACCGAACATCCCGCTGCTCGCCGGCCTCGAGATCCCCTCTCTCGCCGGGATCCAGATCACGCGCGACGGCATGCGCTTCCCGTCGCTCGACGTGGCGATCCCAGGCACGGGCATCACCGCCGGCGGGTTCGGCTTCCGCGTGTCACGCGTGCGACTGCCGGCGTTCACGCTCTCGTGGACCGACTGGCAGTCGAATAACGGCAACAGCTTCGACTTCGGGTTCGACGCCGCACTCACGCTGCCGTCGCTCGGTGCGGGCGCGCCGAGCTGTCTCGCGGGCGATGCGATCACGCTGCGCGATGTGGGCATCACCAACGGTCGTTTCCGCGCGACCGTCGCGCCGCGCGACTTCGCGAGCGGTACGTGTGTGTTCCCGCTCGGACCCGCGGGCTTCGAGCTCACGCGACTGGGCGGTGCACTGGCGATCGGCATCTCGGGGCCGACGGTCACGCTGGATTCGCTGCCCGAAGCGAACGGCGCCATCGTGTTGCCGCCCGCGCTGAGCTGCGACGGCTCGCCGCGTATGACGCTGGGGAGCGCGGCGCTGCGCTTCGGCCCCAACGGGCGCGTGTTCGGTCGGGTGAGCGGCCTCGCACCGCCGTGTCCGATCGATCTCGCGGCGGTGCAGGTGCAGATGCGTGATGCCTCGCTCGATCTCGGCGAGACGGCCGACGGGCCGCAGGTGATGATCCTGCGTGCCGAAGCGGAGGCGACGTTCTCTATTGCCACGACGCCGGTGCGCGGAACGGGGCGGATCGGCGTGGACCTCGTGAACCAGCGGCTCACCGAAGGCTCGCTCACATTCACTGGCCCGCTGCGGCTGGACCTGCCGCGCGAGAACCCGGTGCTCTCGTTCGAGCTGTCGCGGGTGACGCTTGATACACTCGGCATCACCATCGACGGGCGCAATCAGTTGGTGTTGCCCGGCGCCCCGCCCATCGCGACGACGTTCAATGGATTGACGCTCGACCCGCGCACCATGCAGGTGCTGGCGGGTGAGGCGCGGTTCGACGCGCCGTTCGGATTCGAAGTGGGCATCAATGATAGCGGACTCGCCTGGCGCGCCGTGGCACGCGGATCCGAACTCGGGCTCACCGTCGGTCTGCGCGTGGATCTGCCGGAGTCGATCATCCTCGACCGCGCGGGCTTCCGCGCGGCGGGCACCGGTGACGCGCGACTCATCTTTGATGGCCGCACGTTCGAGTCACTCGCGTCGAACTTCAGCGACGACTTCGGTGTGGACCTGCAGCGGTTCGCGGTGACGCAGGGGCGGCTCGACCTCCGGCTGCGCGATCAGATCGTCGCGACGATCGATCGCAACGGGTTCCATCCGAACCTCGCGGTGATCGGCATGGGGTTGCTGCCAGCGCAGCTGCCGCTGCCCAACACCAGCGTTGCCTTCCTGCAGGTGCGCAATCCGGTCGACAACTCGTTGCTCGTGGATGTCGAGACGGTGAGCGAGGGCGGGTTGCGTGTGCGCACGCGTCCGGGACAGCCGGTCGGGCTCGTGTTCCCGGCGTTGCAGGGCGGTCGCGCGACCGCGCCGCAGGTGGACGTCAACTTCGATCTCACCTTCGACGGCCTGCTTGAGGGGTTGCGCAGCGGTCGGCTCGACCTACGCATCCCGGAGGCGTCACGAGCGGCCTTCGATCTCTCGTCGCTCGGCATTCCGTTCGCGGCCGATTCGTTCGCGATCGCACCGGGACCGAGTGGCGGGCCCACGCGCGTCACACTCGCCGGCCGCATTCCGCTGTTCGGCGGGGCGCGCGGCGCGCCGGGCTCCGCGCAGCTCATCCTCGACGCCGGTGGATCGCTCGCGGGCAGTGTGCTGCTCCCGCTCAATGAACGCATCCCGTTGGTGAGCGGCAGTGATCGCATCGCGCTCGCAGTCGATACCATCAGCGGCAGCTTCGATGTGAACTTCCCGGCCGGTCGCGTGATGTTCGACCTTGCGCTGGCGGGCGGCGTGGAGATGGCGCTCGCGGGTGGCGCGCCCACACGCGCGACAGCACGAGTGCAGGTGAGCGACGAAGGGGTACGCATCGGCGACGTGGTGCTGCCGGACCTGGGGCCGCTCACCCGGATGGACATGGGTGGTTTCGCGCTCAGCCTGGAGCGGCTGGCGGTGCCGCGCCTCGAGTACATCGGCGGCCGCTGGGACTTCGAGATCTCGCTCGATGCGGGGTTCGAGTTCCCGGGACTCGCCGACCTGCGCCTGCCGGCGCTGCGCGGCATCCTCATCACGCCCACGGGGCTCACGATCCCCGAGTACGTGGTGCCGGAGTTCCCGGCGAGCACGCGTCTGGTGGATCTCGACGGTTTCCAGGTGCGTCCGCTCGCGTTCCGCATGTCGCGTCTGTCGTTCGATTGGGCGCGCGGTGTGTTCCCAACGGACTTCGGCTTCGGATTCGACTTCGAGCTCGGCTTCGGTGGGCTGCCCGAGACGGCGCCGCCCGAGCTGCGGAATCTGCGCGTGACCGTGTTGGATGCCGGCTATCGCAACGGTCGCGTGATCGGACGCATCGAACCGCGCGAGCTCGCCACACCGGTGCCGCTGCCGCTTGGCGGCACCGCCGGCATCGACATCATGCGGCTCGGCGGCACACTCGGTGAATCGGGTGGCGCGCAGGATGTGTCGGTCACCGTAGGCGGACGCTTCCGGCTGCCCGAGGAGCTGCAGTGCCCGGCGGCCACCGGCGGCGTGCTCAACATGCCGGGAGCGCCACTCACGGTGACCGGCGCAGGGCAGGTGAGCGGTCAGGTCACCGGGCTCGTGCCGCAGTGCCCGCTCGTGCTCGGGCCCCTCTCGGTACAGATCACGCGCTCGCAGCTCGACTTCAACCTCGGCGGCACGGGCGCGCAGCAGGCGATGTTCGGCTTGGACGGCACGCTCAAGCTGCCGCCGCCGCCGGGTGGCACGGATAGCATCGTCGCCGGTGGCTCGCTCACCGTGGACCTCGTCGCGGGGCGCCTCACTGACGGCTTCATCGAGATCACGCGTCCGTTCGGCCTGGGCTTCCCCGCCGAGGATCCGGTACTGACGTTTTCCGTCTCGCGCGCGCGGCTGGATACACTCGGCTTCACACTCACCGGTGAGGGCGGGCTCAACCTCGACGACGGCGCACGGATCGGCGTGAGCTTCAATCAGTTCGCGCTCGACCTGCAGACCTTCCGCGTGCGCTCAGGCTCGGCGTCGTTCACGAGTTCGTTCGCGCTCGGCGCCGACATTGCGGCCGGAGGTGGGTTGCAGTGGCGTGCGCTGCCGAGTGGCGCGCCGCCGCTCACCACCGATGGATTCCGGCTGGTGCTGCCGGATGTCGTGGGCATCGATTCGCTCGGCTTGCGCGTGAGCGGCACCGCGCGGGCGATGGTGCGCATCGGCGAAGAGGCACTTGATAGTCTGAGTGTGGAGTTCCGCAACCAGTTCGCACTGGGCTTCGATCCGTTCGGCGTGCGTCAGGGTCGCGTGGACTTCATGAACGGGTCCGATCTCATCGCGCACCTCGACTCCACAGGCTTCTGGCCTGGCGACGTGTTCAGCGTGCTGCCGATTCCCGAGCGACTCGGACTGCCCGATACCACGGTGGCGTTCCTGCAGCTGCGCGAGGGTGGATCGGCGGTGGTCCAGACCGAGACGGGCCCCACCGGTCTCACGCTGCGCACGCGGCCGGGGCAGGGTGTTCGTCTGGTGATCCCGGCCCTGCGGCAGGGCACGGAACCGTCGCCGGCCATCGAAGTGCGCTTCGACGTGACTGTGGACCCGCGAACATTCGCGTTCGTGCGCGGCAGCATCACGGCGACCACGCCTGAGGGACAGGAGTCGCTGCTGCCGCTCCGAAACTTCGGCATCCCGATCGACATCACCGATCTCGCGTACGGTCCCACGGCGTCGGGTCCGTATGGTTTGCGATTCGGCGCGCGTGTCACGCTGCCGCCGTCGATGGGCGACATCGAGGTGCGGTTCGATTCACTCACCATCAGTGAACGCGGATTCAGCGGCACGGCCGAGGTGGGCACGTTCGCGACAACGTACGATCCTTCCGTGACGCCGGTGGTGACCAGCACCATCAGTCCGGAACTCGGCATCGATGTGATCGGTGTGCGCGCCGAGTTCCCGGAAGGTGGAGTGCCGCGCGTGCGGTTGGCCGGCGCGCTCAGGTCGAGCCTGTTCTCCGAGGCGTCGAGTGGCGGTGCCGCGCCGACGCCGGAGGCGATCTTCTTCACGGCGAGTGTCGGCGGTGCGGCGGGCTTCGAAGCCACCGTGGACCTGGCGGCGTTCGAAGGCCGCGACCTGCCGTTGGGCGTCGCGACGTTCTCGCCGGCGAGCATCGAGGGTGTCCCCGCGCTGGCCGTGACGGCCAATGACACCGAGTTCACGCTGCGGCTGTCGGGCACGTTCCGCGTGCCGGATCTGGCGCGCGACTTCGGCGTCACGGTGCGCGATCTCTCCATCGGCACTCGCGGCATCAACATCCCGGATGTGCGCATCGCCACGCCGGCGGAAGGGCAGCGATTCGACCTGTTCGGCCAGCAGTTCGTGCTGCGCGACTCCGTGGGCGGCGGCGCCGACTTCCCGGCGCTCGGTTTCCGCTACGTGGACAACGTGCTCTCGGCGACGATGACCGGCGCGATCACGTTGTTCCCGGACGCGGAGTACGAGAACACCTCGCGCTTCTGGGGCCTCACGGTCACGTCGCAGGGCAATGTGTCGATCGCGGGCGCGACGTTGCTCAGTCGCTCCATTCCGATCGTCGCACCAGATGTGTTCACGCTCGACTCGGTGAACATCATCGACACGCAGTTGCGCATCTCCGCCAGCGTGCGGCTGCCGGAGCCTCTGGTGCAGGCGCGCCAGCGGGCGACGATCGCCATCAACCCTGATGGCACGGTGTCGGGCAGTTTCCGCGTGGTGGCGCTGTCGGACGAATCGGCGTGCTGCACCGGCGCGCAGTTCATCGACTTCGGCATCGCCAAGGTGCGCGTGCGCCACTTGAGCATGACGCTCGATGTGGCCGACCCTCGGTCCGGTGGCATCGAGGCCGTGGTCGACGCGTATCTGGGCACTGACGAGGAAGACCGCGCGCAGAACCATATTCGGATCGGTGATACGAGCGGCGGCACGGTGCTGCCGGGTCTGCGCATCGGCTTCGATGGGAGTGTGCTCTTCCAGAACTACGCGCTCGCACGCGAGTTCAACTTCGCCTTCGAGGTCTTGAACATCCGCCTCACCGAGGTCGCGGCGCCGACGGTGGCCGGACAGTTCGGTGTGGTGATCAGTGGCGGTTTGTCGCTCAACATCGAGGCGGTGACCGGCTCGATCGAGTTCCAGCGGTTCGGCATCACCAATCAAGGCATCACATTCCCGCCAGACGGGCTGCGCGAGGCGTCGCTCAACATCGCGGATGTGCTCGCGGTGCGATTGGCCGACCTCGTGTTCATCAACCGCGACACAACGCTCACACTCGCGAACCCCGACGGGGGCGCGTCGTCGGACAGCATCACGGTGACGGTGAGTCAGTTGATCTCGTTCGCCGGCTCGGTGAGCATCGGTGGGGAGGACGACCCGATCTTCGCGGGCAGCGTCGAGCGTTTCCTGTTCTACAAGGAGACCAGCGGCGGCACCACGCTGATCATCCGGCGCGCCAGTCTCACCATGCAGAACATCATCGAGCTCACGGCCGACTTCCGATTCCAGGAGACGGCCACGGGCTTCGGCATGGTGCTGGGCGCACAGGCGCGATTGTTGATCACACCGGCGGTAGGCGTACGCCTGTACGGCATGGTGTCGAACAACATCACGGCGGGTGATGGGCTGCGGGTCGGCATGTTCATCGCGATCACGGCGCGGATCGATCTGTTCCCGGCGGTGGCGTTGACGGAGTTCGGGGCGGGGTTCTTCTATCGGCCGAGGGCCGAGGACATCACCAACGCCTACCGGATGGCCGGGCTGGACTCATCGGCCATCAGTCGAATCCAGAGTTCACCGGTCGGATCGCGTGATGCCGACTTTGCCGTGATGTTCTACGCGGCGATCGCCATCGTGTCGGAGTCGGTGGTCGAAGGCCGGGTATTCATCGCGGTGACGTCAGAGTCGTTCCTGCTCTACGGTGCGGCCACGCTGCTCGACCAAGGGGTGGAGAAGCTTTCGGGCGGATTCTATCTGCTCATCGGACTTCGGGACGCCTTCGCCGAGGGGTCGTTCTGGATACGTGTGAACTACGAACCGCTGGTGACAGGTTCGTTGATGATCAACTTCTTCATCTATAGTGAGGACGCCTGGGGCATCCACGGGCGGATGGACCTCAATCTGCTCGGCTTCATCACCGCGCAGTCCGACATCTTCGTGGGGCCCCCCGGCTTCCTGTTCAGTCTCGCGATCAACGCACGGTTCGACATCTGGATCATCACCATCTCGGCTGGCTTCGAGGCGACCATTTGGTACCGCGAAGCGCTGGGCGAGGTGGGTGGATTCGTCCAGATCTACGTCGGACTCGAGTTGCTCGGCGGACTCGTGAGCGCGGAGGCGCGACTGCGTGGCGCGTTCCTCTTGGCACCCGATTGGATGTTGTACGCTTCCGCGGGACTCCGCGTGAGCGCCGTCGGTATCTCATGGGAAGGCACCATCTGGGCGAAGGCCGAGCCGGCGGGCTGGTCCGGTGGCATGGGATCCGACCCGACCATGGACGAGATGATCGCGCGCGCGCAAGCGGTGCGTGAGGAGATGGAGTCGGCGCGCGATCGGGCGCTCGGCATCGTGACCGACGCGTCCACCGTTGCGCCGGAACTGCGCCGATACGGCGCCGAGGAACTGTCGCGCGCATACGATCGCCTCAATGCGCTCAACGCCAATGCCCGGCGTTTTGTCTCGTCGTTGACCGGATACGCGGAGACGCGCAACAACTTCGGCCCCACGCCGCTGAACGATCACATCCCGTGGTACACGCAGCACGTCCTCGGTGACGCCAGCGCCCCGCGCCTGCAGTCCTCGGATGCTGCGGTCGACCTGGATACGGCGATCGCCGGGATCGAGTTCGAGCGGACGCGGGTCCAGGATCGGCTGCGTCTGCTCCGCGGGGATGTCACCGCCCTCCGCCGCGGGACCTTCGACACCTTGCCGGCGTCGCCGGTGCGGCGCGTCAGCTTCGATTCACTCAGCGGTCCATCCGGGACGGATTCGTATGGTCGCGAGACGCGCACGATGCAGACGGAGATGGGATTCGAGCTGGACCTCGCCGCGGCTCGCGAACTGACGGAGCGCACCCGTGCGGAGCATCAGGCGTCGATGGACGCGCTGCGCGAGGCGAAGCAGCGCATTGCGGCGATCGAGGAACTGCTCACACGCTCGCGCGCCGTGTTGAGTGACACCGCGAACGGATCGTTCTTGCGCTTCGCCGAACGCTTCGGCTCGGTGACGCAACAGTCCCAGCTCTTCCTTGCGCGGCAAGTGCAGGCCGTGAACGAACGCCGTACCTACGTCTCGACGAAACTCGATACCCTGCGGATGCGCGAGAGCGGCATTCGGAGCGCGATCGCCGCCAAGACGGCGCTGCGTGCCACCGACCGCCGTGCGGTGCGCGCGCTCGGGCAGGACCGTGCGACCATGCTCGGGTCGCTGCTCGGTGCGGATACGATCTCGTCGCAGTTCCGCACCGCGACCGCGGAACCGACGCCGCTGAGCTTCATCATCACCCAGACCAATCTGTACGGCGAGTATCTGTGGTACGACATCGGCGCCGCGGTGCTCGGTCGGGCGCTGCCTGCGCTCGACTCGATCGAAGCAGATCAGCGGACGACCGGCGGCGCGCGCGTGGCGCAGGTCGAGGCGGCGTACGCCGAGGTCTCCGAGGCGTATCGTGATCTCGCGACCGCGCAGGGCAACCTGATCGGTGCGCTCGCAGACACCTATGAGCGCTACCTGTACCGCCTCCGTGGTGCGCCGCGTCTCGATCCGGACGCGGACACCATCGCCATCGAGCGGCGTCACGCGCAGCTCATCGCGGAGCTGGTGGTGCCGCGGGCCTCGGGCGCGCGCGTCATCGCACGCAACCGGGGACACTACTCGGAGCAGCTGATCACCTGGCTCGGCTCGCATTCGCGTGGCGTCTTCGCGTTCAGCTTCGATGATGCGCGTGCGGACGGCTTCGGGACGTTCACCGGACTCGGGGGCGCGCCGCTGCCTCCGGGACTGCCCGGCGTGTTCGGTGGGCGGACGAGCACGCCCGCCCCGGCTCGTGCGCCGACCCGACGCTTCATCGCCGGGCGCCGCGGCGTGGTGCTGACCTACGCCGTGCAGCCGTCGCTGAGCACCACGCGTCAGGCACGCAGCTTCACCGGTGGCGCGATCGGGGGAGCCGGTTTCGAAGGCACCGTCGGACTGGCCTACGAAGCGCTCTTCACCACAGGGCGTACGAGCACGGGCAGCACCACGTCGACCACCGTGTCCACCACTGACGTCTCCCCGCCGTCCGCCGTGGGCATCACCATCACCGGCGTCGAGGCGCGCTACTCGACCACCCGTCGCGCGAATGTGCACTGGATCGGGCGTCCGTCGTTCGAGGCCTCGTGGACGGCGAACGACGCACAGTCCGGCATCAGTCAATACTGGGTCGGGTTCGGCACACGGCCGGACACGGCGGACGTGCGGCCGATGACGAACTATCTCGGACGCAACACCGTGGTGTTCGACGATGTGGTCGTCTCGCCGTCCCAGCCGCTCTATCTGATCGCCCAGGCGGTGAACGGTGCCGGGTTGCGCGGACCGCGCACGGTGTCGGCGATGATGCTGCGAGACACCACGCCTCCGACCTGGACGTCGGGTGCGACGGTGCGGCGCGGCTTGCCGACGTCCGGCGGCTTCGTGGCGATGGCGACCGGCCTTACGCTGTCGATGCCGCTCCGCGCGGCGTGCCCCGCACCCGTGCCCGCGATGCCGGCGCCGCCGCCGAGTGGCTCAGGCCTCCGCATCGCCGGCGGAGTCGGATCGGGCATGGCGGTGAGCGGCGGTGTGCCGTCGTCGCCGACGTGGGGTGGCACGCTCGTGGGTGCCGCAAGCGCACTCGTGCCCGAGCCGCGGCTCGCAACGCCGACCGACCCCAGCATGTCGGCGCACTGGGGTGTCGCGCGTGATGCGGAGTCGGGGGAAGTGCTCCGGTATCACGTGCGGTTCGACACGGTGCCCGCCACAGCGTATCAGACCAATGGCTGGCTCGCGCTGCCCCCGCGCACCACAGAGTTCACACAGACCGGGATGCCGCTTGACTACACGCGCCAACTCTATCTGTCGGTCGTGGCGGAGAATCTGTCCGGACTCGCGTCCGCACCGATCTCATACGGCCCGTTC
>JADYYN010000045.1 GCA_020853635.1 Gemmatimonadaceae bacterium | reverse complement strand
GCTCAAGCACTACGTCGGGCGCCCCACACCACTGACCGAGGCCCCGCGCCTCTCGTCGATGGTCGGCGCGCCGGTGTTGCGCAAGCGCGAGGACCTCAACCACACCGGCGCGCACAAGATCAACAACGCGTTGGCGCAGGCGCTGCTCGCCAAGCGCATGGGCAAGAAGCGCATCATCGCCGAGACAGGGGCGGGGCAGCACGGCGTCGCGACCGCGACGGTGTGTGCGCGGCTGGGCCTCGAGTGCGTCGTCTACATGGGCGAGGAAGACATGAAGCGGCAGTCGCTCAACGTCTTCCGCATGCGGCTCATGGGCGCGACGGTCGTACCGGTCACCGCCGGCACGCGCACGCTCAAGGACGCGACGAGTGAAGCGATCCGCGACTGGGTCTCTACGTGCGAGCATTCGCACTACATCATCGGTTCGGTCGTCGGACCGGCGCCGTATCCGCGCATGGTGCGGCACTTCCAAGCCGTGATCGGGCGCGAGGCACGCGCACAGATGCTCGAGCGCGCCGGACGGCTCCCGCACACGGTCGTGGCCTGCGTGGGCGGTGGGTCGAACGCGATGGGCATCTTCCACGCCTTCGTGCCCGATGCGGACGTGCGTCTCGTCGGCGTCGAAGCCGCCGGCGAAGGCGTCGACACCGACCGGCATAGCGCCTCACTCTCCAAAGGTGTGCCGGGCGTGCTGCATGGCACCTTGAGCTATCTGCTCCAGGACGCGCATGGCCAGGTGCACCCGGCGCACTCCATCAGCGCGGGGCTCGACTATCCCGGCGTGGGCCCCGAGCACGCGTACCTCAAGGATTCCGGCCGCGCGACGTACGTCGCGGTAACCGATGATGCCGCACTGGAAGGCTTCGAACTGCTGAGCCGCGCCGAGGGGATCATCCCAGCGCTGGAGACCTCGCATGCGATCGCGTGGATCGCGTCGCAGGTCGGACGCTGGAAGGCCGATGAGCCGGTGCTCCTCTGTCTGAGCGGGCGTGGCGACAAGGACGTCGCCACCGTCGCGCCGATGCTCGAGCTCGGAGGCATCGCGTGAGTTCCACGCAGGCCGTCGCAGCGGAGCCGATGGAAGAACCACCGTGCCCGCCTTCGATCGTCGAGGACATGTTCAAAGTCCTCGACAAAGCCATGCGTGCGTACCAGCTGTACATGCACAACAACCCGACCTACCAGAAGTCGCTCGAGAACGCGAAGAAGGCGTTCGAACCCGTCTGGGAGCACACGGGCAGCCTGCCGATCACCGTCACCGACACGCAGTTCAAGTATTTCGGGCACGTCGTGCACGAGATGTCGGACAAGGGTGGCGACTCGATGCCATGGTTGTTGTTCAAGGACGGCCTGCGTGAGCTCACGTTGTTCCCGGGCTTCGAGGACGACGAGCTCGCGAAGTTGCTCTCGATCTTCCCGCGCGTGCGTCGGGCGAAGCCCGACGAGGACGATCTCCTGACGATCCTCTGGGAGCAGGACTTCCAGACGATGCGGTATCGCTACGTCGAGATCGCGGATCCCTCGGCGCCGCTCGACACCAACGCGGAGCCGGGGCGCTGGCCTGCACCGTTGGGCAAGGAGTTGGAGCCGGCGTGGAAAGCCGTCGAGGAAGCGCAGCGGGAGTACGCGGAAGGTGGGGCCGCCGGAGACAATGCACCGCGCCCCTCGGGCATGGTGCGCATGGAGGACTTCGACTCCACGCTCTATTTCCTCGACCCCAACGAGATCGAGTACCTGCGGCAGGAGACGGAGCGCGAATACGCGCTCGACTTGCGCCGCCTCGTCCTCTGCGCGCTGCTCGACATCTTCGAGCTGCAGGTCGATCCGCTGGTGCGCACCGAGGTCGGCAACGATCTCGAGGCATTGGTCCTGCATCTGCTCTCGGCGGGCCAGTTCTCGTCGGTCGCGTTCCTGCTGCGTGAGATCGACGGTACGATGGAGCGCGCGCGTGAGGTGAAGCCGTCCGACCGCGAGCGCCTCGGCCGGCTGGCCGACCGCCTCAGTCATCCGGACTCGCTCGCGCAGATGCTGCAGGCGCTCGAAGAGACGACGAAGATGCCGGCGAAGGATGATCTCGCGCAGCTCTTCGCACAGCTCAAGCCCGCGTCGTTGCCGGTCCTGCTCGAGTCCATCGACCGCACACAGAACGCCGAGTTGCGCCCGCTGCTGGAGTCAGCGACCGAACGGCTCGCGCAGTCGAACACCGCGGAGTTGGTGAAGCTCATCAAGCATCCCAAGCTCGGGGTCGCGCGCGAGGCCATCCGACGTGCCGGTGCGCTGCGCACGGCCGCGGCCGTACCGTCGCTCGGCGAGCTGCTCGGGTCCGGCGCGGATCGACAGCTGCGTGCGGCGGCGGTCACGGCGCTAACCGACATCGGCACACCCGGTGCGTTGTCGGCGCTCGAGCCGGCGCTCAACGATGAGGAGCGCGACATCCGCGTGTCGACCATGCGCGCGTTGGCTGCGCGCACGCACCGCCCGGCGCTGTCCAAGGTCGAAGCGCTCGTGAAGGGGAAGTTGAGCAAGGATGCGGATCGCACCGAGCGTATCGCGTTGTTCGAGCTGTACGGCAGCATCTGCGGTGACGGCGGCATCACGCTGCTCGACGGCATCCTCGGTGCGAAGGGGGGACTCTTCGCGCGCAAGGAGGATCCCGAGATGCGGGCTTGCGCGGCGATCGCGCTCGGGAAGATCGGCAGCGCGGCCGCACGCTCGGTGCTCGAGAAGTCCGTCGGCGAGAAGGACGTGATCGTGCGTTCGGCGGTCACGCGTGCCCTCAAGGGCCAGGCGGCGGCGACATGACGAATCCCGGCGGGAATCCTCCCGGCCGCCAGTCGGTCGCGCGCACGACGCCGGTGACGGGTGGCGCCACCGGACTCGGCGAGGGCACCGTGCGCCGCATCGGCCGCAGCTGGGTGCTCGGCTTCTACGTCGCGTTGCGCAATCTCAAGATGTATCCGGTCGAGAACCCCGTCGTGCAGAAGGGGCTCGAGGACCTGAGCAGTCTTTCCGGCGAGCTGCTCGCCGGTGACGGTGAATGCGATTTCCGGCTCGCGGGGGAGTTCCTCTTCCTCAACGCGACGCGGATGAAGCTCGATCTCGACAACTACACGAGCTTCTCGTACATCCTCGGGCGCTGCCGCGATGCCGGCGTCGGCGTGATCCGGTTCGTCGACAAGCCCACGTTGCGCGACTGGACCGTGTTGCTCTCGTTCCTCTCCTCGCCCATGGGACGGGCGCCGGCGGAGCGCTTCGAGGCGCTGGTGAAGCGTCTCGCGGACACCGGCGTCTCGGTGTTCGACGTGACGCCGCCCGTGGAAGCCGCGGACGATCCCGCCGACGCCGGCGAGGCGAAGGAACGCGCCAAGCGCACGTACCAGCAGTCGGTGACCACCACGAAGGAGGTCATCAACTCCGTGCGCATGGGGCAGAGCCCCAACATCAAGAAGATCAAACGCGTGGTGCAGGGCATCGTCGACCAGATCCTCTCCGAGGAGACGTCGCTGATCGGCCTCACCACCATCCGCGATTACGACGACTACACGTTCACCCACTGCGTGAACGTCTGCATCTTCTCGGTCGCACTCGGCCGTCGTCTCGGGCTCACGCGCCTGCAGCTCTACGATCTCGGCTTCGCCGGTCTGTTCCACGATATCGGCAAGTCGCGCGTGCCGATCGACATCATCCAGAAGCCGGACATGCTCTCCGAGGAGGAGTGGCGCCTCGTCGCCGCACATCCTTGGCTCGGTGTGCTTGCGCTGTTCCAGCTGCGCGAGCAGTCGGAGTTCCCGTACCGCTCCATGCTGGTGGCGTACCAGCATCACATGAAGCGCGATCTCACGGGCTACCCCAAGTCGCTGCGGATGTCGGAGATGTCGTTCTACTCCAAGATCGTCGCAGTGGCGGACGGCTTCGATGCCGCGACGACGCGTCGCGTCTACCAGTCGGAGCCGCTCGATCCGGCCGTCGTGCTCCAGGAGATGCGCGACAACCCGCGTCGCGGCATGGACCCGGTGATCGTGAAGGCGTTCGTCGCGCTGCTCGGCGTGTATCCCGTGGGCACGTTCGTGGTGCTCGATACGTTCGAACTCGCGATCGTGCATGGCGCGAACCCGCTGCCCGAGTTCGTCTCGCGACCCATCATCCGCATCGTCAGCGATGCGCTCGGCAACGTGGAGCACCCGGGCACGTTGGTCGACCTCGCCGAGCGCGACGCCGATGGCAACTTCGTCCGCACCATCATCAAGACCGGTGACCCCGAGCGATACGGCATCCGGGTCGGAGACTACTTCCTCTGAGCGTTTCACTCTCCGCGCGCCTCGAGACGCTGCGTGCGTCCGGTCGCCGCGCGCTGGTCTGTTACGTCACGGCCGGGCATCCCGACCGTGCCGCCTCGCTCCGGCTGCTGCGTGAACTGCCGGCGGCGGGCGCCGACGTCATCGAGGTCGGCGTCCCGTTCTCTGATCCGCTGGCGGACGGTCCGATCATCCAGCGGAGCTCGCAGCGCGCACTCGATCAGGGTATGACGCTCGCGGGCACGCTGTCGCTCATCGCCGAGGCGCGTTCGAGTGTGCCGATCGTGTTGTTCAGCTATCTCAATCCGCTCATGGCCGCCGGGCCCGACGTGTTGCACGTCGCGGCGCGTTCGGGTGTGCATGGCGTGCTCGTGACCGATCTGCCGGTGGGTGCGGATCCGGAGCGCGAGGCGTGGCTCGGCGCGAGCCCGGTGGAGTTCGTGCGACTTGTTGCGCCCACCACGCCGTTGGAGCGCATGGCGGAGATCGTGCAGCATGGGCGCGGCTTCGTGTATCTGATCAGCCGACTCGGTGTGACAGGTGTGCAAGACGCCGTCGCCACCGATCTGCCGGAGACGTTGGAACGTTTGCGCAGCGTGTGCACCTTGCCCATCTGTGTGGGCTTCGGGATCTCGCGACCCGAACACGCGCGGCAGGTGGGCGCCCTCGCCGACGGCATCGTGGTGGGCAGCGCATTGGTGCGCGCGGCGGAGACGAGTGTGGATGATGCGCTCGCGCTGGTGCGAAGTCTCCGAGCCGCGCTCGACGCGGTGGTGCCGGCGTGAATCGCGTACTGAACTTCTACCGGCTCGCGCTGCCGACCATCGGCGCGATCCTGCTCGCGTACGGGTTGCTGTTCACGACGGAGTGGCTCGACCAACTGCCGTGGATCGTCGTGTTGGCCGTCGCCGCCGGGTACCTGCGGCGCGACCAGTTGCCGGTCACCAAGTACACGGCCATCCACTTGCTCGGCGTCATCGCCGTGACCGGTGTGCTCGTGGTGGGGCTCGTGCCCACCGTCATGGGGTTGGCCGCCGGCATCTACGCGGCCGATCGGATCTGGCTGCGACGCAACGGGACTGCGGCGTGGATCAACGCCTCGCGCGAGATGGCGGCGATCGCCTCCGCGTACGGCTGGTACGCGTTCTCGCGCGCGCCGTTAGGCGCGCAGGCCGAGGTTCTCGACGGACACAGTGTGCCGTCGGTCGCGCTGCTGGTTCTGGTGCACTTCCTCATCGCGAAGGGGCTCTACTACTTCACCCTCGCGGTGCGCGGGAAGCTCTCCCCGGAGGAGCGATCCCTCATCCTGCGGTACGAGGTCATCGGGCTCGGCGCGGTGGCGGGTGGCATCACGGCGATCCTGCTCTCGCTCGCGTTCCTCGGGTACGCCGGCACCGGTGTTGTGCTCCTCGTGCTCGGCTTCGCCGGCTTGCTGCTCAAGCGCATCCTCGAGGAGAGCATCGCGGCGGAGGAACTGAACACCGTACTCGCAATGGAGCTCGCGGTCGCCGCCGACGCGAACATGGGCGAAGCGATCGCGCGCATCGAACTGCTCGCCAACCGCCTGCTCGAGTGGAAGGAACTGCGTGTTCTGCGCGCCGACCGCGGGGAGATCCAGCTCATCTACCGCAGCGGCCAAGGCCTGATCACGCCGCCGGCGCCGGAGCCGCGTGACGGCGAGCGTCTCCGCCGGGAAGTGCTCGAGACCGGACGCCCGGTCATCCTCGTGGACGCCGACAAGGACGCGCGCGTGGAGCGTCCGTTGCCGGACGCGGCGTCGCGCGCGGTGGTCCCGCTCCGTTTCGGCGACCACACCATCGGCCTGCTCGAACTCGACACACACAAGCGCGGCTCATACGGCGTGAAGGAATCGCTGCTCATCCGGCGTGTCGCCAATCAGTTCGCCACCGCGATCCACATCCTCGACCTGCGCAACCCGCTGCTCGAGACCGTCGACCGTCTCTCGCGGGAACTCGCGACACTCACAACGTCGGCGCGCACGTTGCGCAGCGGCGGCGAGGCGATCGCGCGAACGGCGGGCGAGATCGAGCGCGCCGTTGCGGAGGAGGGCGATCAGCTCAAGCGCGGACTCGATGCGACCACGTCGCTCGAGTCGCGCTCGCGCGCCGTGGCGGTGGATGCACGCGGTGCGCAGGACGCCACACGCAAAGCGAGCGTGATCGCCACCGAGAATCGTCAGACGGTCGACGCCGCGATGGAGCGACTGGTCGCCGCCAAGGGCTTCGTCGCCGAGAGCTCCGCGAAGGTGAAAGCGCTCGCGACCACGACCTCGCAGGTGACGGGATTCATCGCGGTGATCCGCGAGCTCGCCGTGCAGACCAACCTTCTCGCGCTCAATGCCGCCATCGAAGCGGCGCGCGCGGGGCACGAAGGCCGGGGCTTCGCCGTGGTCGCCGACGAAGTCCGCAAGCTCGCGGAAGAGAGTGGCAAGGCCGCCGACGACGCGCAGGGCGTGCTCCGCGACTTCGAGGAGCAGATGCGCGAGACCGCGGCGCTCATGGGCCGCGGCGAGTCGCTGGTGGCCGATGCGGAGTCGTTCTCCGGCGGCTCGCGCGAAGCCTTGAGTGCGATCGTCGGAGCGACGAGTGGGGCGGCAGGTCAGTCGGCGCGCATCGCGGGCTCGGCCGACGACCAGGGCGTGGAGGTCGCGCGGCTTCGCGAGCGCATGAACCGTGTGGTCGAGATCGCGTCGAAGAATCGCTCGGGCGCGCAGCAGGTCGCGGCGGCCTCGGGGGACCAGGCCGCCGCGCTCCGTGAACTCGAAGCTGCGACCACCGTGCTCAAGCAGGTGGTCGGCGAACTCGCGGACCTCACCAAGCGCATCACGAACACCCGATGAGTTCGCGTCCCCTCGACATGCCCGAATGGGCGCAGGTCGGTGAGAAGCGTCGTGCCCATATCGCACGCGTCACAGAGCTCCTCGACCGTTGGGCCGAGCAGTTGCACCTCGACGCCGAGGAAGCGCAGGCGTGGCACGATGCGGGGCGCTATCACGACGCGCTGCGCGATGCCCCAGAGGAGGAGCTCCGTCGACTCGCCGGCCCACTCGAGTTGCCGCTTGAAGTGCTGCATGGGCCGGCCGCGGCCACTTATCTCGAGTCCCTCGGCGAACGTCGCGTGAGTGTGCTCACCGCGGTGCGGTTCCATACGCTCGGGCATGCGAACTGGGATCGCACAGGGCGCGCGCTCTACATGGCGGACTTCCTCGAACCGGGCCGCAACTTCCAGCGCGCCGATCGCGCGTTCCTCGCGGACCATCTCGTGCACGACTTCAACGGGGTCTTCCGTCAGGTCGTGCGCAAGCGCCTCGAGTGGACGCTGCGTGAAGGCAAGGCGCTCTTCCCGGAGTTCGTCGGGTTGTGGAACTCGGTGCGATGAAGGGGCGCGGCCGCTGGATCGTCGGCGGTCTGCTCGCGCTCGCGGCGATCATCTTCCTTGTGCGCGATGTGCTGCCACGACGCGAGGTCGCCGTGCGCGGGGAGACCCCCGTGGCGCGGATCAAGCGCGTGGTCCCCGAATCCGATCGCGTGCGAGTGGAGGTGCTCAACGGCACGAGCACGCGCGGCCTCGCACGTCGCGCGACTGCGGCCATGCGCGATGCGGGCTTCGATGTGGTCAGCTCCGGCAATGCGACCGAGCGCCCTGACAGCTCGCTCGTGATCGTCCGCACCGGGCGTGAGGATTGGGCCGTACTCGCGGCGAAGGCGCTGGGTGGGGCGCGCATCCAGCTGCGCCCCGATACCTCACGCTACGTCGACCTCACGATCGTGATCGGCAGCCTGTGGCGGCCGCCGCTTCAACCGCTCGACCCGTAGCTGTCCGCACGCCGCCGCGATGTCCATCCCGCGGCTCTTTCGGATCGCCACCTCAACGCCCGCGTTGCGGATGCGACGCGCGAACTTGGCGATCGCCTCGGGCGCCGTCGGCGTGAAGCCCATCGCGCCACCCGGATGCAAGGGGATGAGATTCACGAACGCCTTGCAGCGGCGAGCGAGTGCCGCGAGCTGATCGGCATTGGTCGGCGAGTCGTTCACGCCGCCGAGCATCACGTACTCGAACGTGACGCGGCGATCGAAGGCGGCTGCGGCTTCGATCACGTCGGCGAGCGGATACTTGGTGTTCACCGGCATGAGCGTGCGACGCAGCTCGTCGCTGGGCGCGTGGATGGACAGCGCCAACCGGAACTGTTCCTTGCGCTGACCCAACGCGACGATGCCCGGCAGCACACCGACGGTCGAGACGGTGATGTGTCGCGCGCCGATGCCGAAGCCCTTCGCGTCGTTCAGGATGGTGAGCACCTCAGCGACTGCCTTCCAGTTCATCAGCGGTTCGCCCATCCCCATGAACACGATGTTCGTGGCGCGCACCGGTGGGTCGAGCAAAGCGAGCTCGCGGACTTGCCCGGCGATCTCATGGACGTCGAGGTTGCGCGCAAAGCCCATCGCCCCCGTCGCGCAGAAGGCGCACTGCAGCGCGCAGCCGACCTGCGACGAGATGCAGAAGGTCATGCGCTCGCCGTCCGGGATCGCGACGGTCTCGATGGCCTGACCGTCGCGCATGCGGAACAGGAACTTTCGCGTGCCGTCAGTCGAGCGCTGTTCGGTCTCCAGAGGGAGCCGGGGGAGCGCGAAGTGGGCGGCGAGGAGCTCTCGGAACGCAACCGGAAGGTCCGTCATCTCCGCGAACGAGCCGACCGGCTTGGCCCAGAGGTGGGGAACGACCTGCGCGCCGCGGTACGCCGCCTGCCCATGGGCGACAGCGAACTCGCGCAACACCTTCTCGGCGTCGGCGGGGGCCAAGTCCAGCAGATTCAGCATGTTGGAGAGTACCCGGCCAGACCGAACCGGTCAACCATCTCCGCTACCACCAAGTTGGTACGTGGGTTAGATTTAGCCCCTGTCTATGACCACTTCGAACCGCTCGCGCTGGCGGCCTCCCATCTTCTGGGCCGCGGCGATCCTGGTCATGACGTCGTGGCCGTCGCCGGGCGGGATCCCTGACGTCACCGGGATCGATAAGGTCGCGCATTTCGGCGTGTACGCCGTTCTCGGTACCCTCGTGGCGCGTGCGCTGCTCCCGACGCGGACACGCTCGGTGATGGCGTTCGCGTTCATCGGCATCGCCTCCTTCGGCGCGCTCGACGAGATGCACCAGAACTGGATCCCCGGACGCGACGCCAGTGTCGCCGACTGGATCGCTGATGTCAGCGGCGCCCTCGTTGGTCTCGCCGTTGCACCCACCCTCCTTCGACTGACGTTTGCGCGTCAGGATCAGCCGTCGTGACTTCCGCCATCACCACACCGCTCGCCACTTCCATGCGCAGCCACTTCGGTGGCGCACTCCGTCGCGTCGACAGCGGCACCAAAGTCGTGCTCGGTGGCTGGGTGCATCGCTCGCGCGACCTGGGCGGCCTGCTGTTCATCGACCTCCGCGATCGCGAGGGGTTGGTGCAGGTCTCGTTCAATCCGCATTGGACGTCGCCCGAGGTGATCGCCGCGGCGACCGCCATCGGCGTGGAGAGTGTCGTGCTGGTCGAAGGCACGGTGGCCGAGCGGCCGCAGACCATGTGGAACCCCAACATGGCCACGGGCGAGATCGAGGTGCAGGCGACGGCGATCCGCGTGGTGGGCCCGGCGGTCACGCCCGCCATCCCGGTCGCGCTCGATAAGGAAGGCAAGCTGCCGGCCGAAGAGCTGCGCCTGCGGCATCGCGTGCTCGACCTGCGCCGTGAGGAGCTGCAGCGCGCGCTCATCCTGCGCCATCGCCTCATGCAGGTCACGCGGCGGTTCTTGAGTGGGCAGGGGTATCTCGAACTCGAAACCCCCATCCTCACCAAGCCCACGCCCGAAGGTGCACGCGACTTCCTCGTGCCCAGCCGCGTGCACGCCGGCGAGTTCTACGCGCTGCCGCAATCGCCGCAGATCTACAAGCAGTTGTTCATGTGCTGCGGATTCGACCGCTACTTCCAGATCGCGCGTTGCTTCCGCGACGAGGACCTGCGTGCGGATCGCCAGCTCGAATTCACACAGATCGACATCGAGGCCTCGTTCATCGGGCGTGAGGACATCATCACGATGTCCGAGGGGCTCATTCAGGCGCTCTGGTCGGAGGCGGGCTTCGCGGTGGAGACGCCGTTCCCGCGCATGAGCTACGCCGACGCGATGGAGCGTTTCGGCTGCGACAAGCCGGATCTGCGCTACGGCCTGGAGATCCGCGATGAGACGGCGGTCTTCAAGACGAGCGAGTCCGGCATCATCCAGGGCGCGTTGAGCGCCGGTGGACGGGTGCGTGGCATCCGCGTGCCCGGCGGTGCGGCATGGAGTCGCAAGCAGGTGGACGAGCTCGAGGCCATCGCGAAGAGCGCCGGCGCGGGCGGTCTGGTGCGCCTCAAGTCCGCCAATGGGCAGCTCGAAGGGCCGCTGGCCAAGTTCCTCTCGGCCGATGCACAGCAGGCCCTCGCGCTCGCCGATGGCAATCTCTTCCTCGGCGTCGCGGGACTCGATCGCGTGTCGAGCCCGGCGCTCGACCGCGTGCGACAGGAATGTGCCGCGCGCCTCGGCCTCGTCAATGAGTCACAGCGTCGCTTCCTCTGGGTACTCGACTTCCCGATGTTCGATCAGGATCCGGAGACGGGCGCGCTGGCCGCGGTGCATCATCCGTTCACGTCGCCAAACGCGGACGACATGCGGGAGCATCCGGACGCGCCCGCGCGCTGGCGTGCGCTCGCGTACGACTGCGTGCTCAACGGCACGGAGCTCGGCGGCGGCAGCATCCGCACGAGTGATCCAGCCGTGCAATCGCGCATGTTCCAACTGCTCGGCATCGGTGACACGGCGGAACAAGAGCGGCGCTTCGGGTTCCTGCTTGAAGGTCTGCGCGCGGGCGCGCCGCCGCACGGTGGCATCGCGTTCGGCTTCGACCGCATTGCGATGCTGCTCTCGGGCGTGAGTTCGTTGCGTGACGTCATCGCGTTCCCCAAGACGACAGCGGCACGCGCGCTCTTCGAAGGCGCGCCGAGCATCGTGCCGGCGGTCGACCTCGAAGAGCTGCACATCCGCACGGTGGAGGGGTGATGTCCGATACGTCTGTCTCAGGCGAACAGATCACGCAGCGGTTATCCACCGAGGGCGCCGATCTGTTGTCGCTCGCGGGACCGGGCGACAGCAACCTCGCCGAGCTCCAGAAGCTCTTCCCGGTGCGTGTGACGCTGCGTGCCGACGCGATGGTGATCACCGGCACCGCCGAGGCGGTGGAGCGCGCGGTCGCCGTGGCCACGCGCATGCTCGATCAGACGCGCCAGCGCCAGCCGATGGATCCGGACGATGTGCTGCGTTTCTCCATGGAGGGGCCGGTCCGCGAGGGCACGACGCCGGGGAAGATCGTGCTGCCCGGCGTACGCAAGATCATCCAGCCCAAGACGCAGGGGCAGGGTGAGTACATGCAGAAGATGTTCGACAACGAGATCGTCATCGGTATCGGCCCCGCGGGCACGGGCAAGACGTATCTCGCGGTCGCCGCGGCCGTCGACGCACTCGCACGCAAGCGCGTCAAGCGCATCGTGCTCGCACGCCCCGCAGTGGAGGCCGGCGAATCGCTCGGCTTCCTGCCGGGCGACATGCAGGCCAAGGTCGATCCCTATCTTCGTCCGTTGTACGATGCGCTCGACGATCTCATGCCCGCCGAGCGCACGCAGCGCGCGCTCGAGACCCGTGTGATCGAGATCGCGCCGCTGGCCTACATGCGCGGTCGCACGCTCGCCGACGCGTTCGTGATCCTCGACGAAGCACAGAACGCGACCAACGCGCAGATGAAGATGTTCCTCACGCGACTCGGTGTGAACTCGCGCGCGGTGATCACCGGCGCCAAGACGCAGGTCGACCTGCCGAAGCGCGAGGAGAGCGGCCTGTTGCAGGTGGAGCGCATCCTGCAGGGCATCGACGGGATCGCGTTCCACTATTTCGGCGAGACGGATGTCGTGCGTCATCGCCTGGTGCGCGAGATCGTGAAGGCCTACGCCGCGGACGCAGGGACCTGATGGCGACGCGAGTGAAGGCCGCCCGCGTGTCCGTGCAGGCCGACGGTGTCCGCAGCCCGGTCGCGGCCGCGCGAATGCAGGCGGCCGCACTCGCCGTGCTCAAAGCCGAGCGTGCCGGCGCGGCGTTGGTGTCGATCACGCTGCTGAGCAGCCGCGGCATCGCCGCGCTCAATCGGCGTCACTTGGGCCACCGCGGGCCTACCGACGTGATCTCGTTCGGTTTTCGCGACCCGCTGGGCGCCGTGATCGGCGACGTGTACATCTGTCCTACCGTCGCGTCCGAGAACGCCAAGCGATTCGGCCGGCCAGTGCGTGAAGAACTCTTGCGTCTGGTGGTGCACGGGACGCTGCACGTGCTCGGCTACGAGCATCCCGAGGGCGAGACGCGCACCGCGTCGGCCATGTGGAAACGGCAGGAGCGTCTGCTCGCCCGCCTCACCTCCGCCACGCGCTCGTGAACATCGGTGCAGCGCTCTTCGCTCTGGGTGCGGCCCTCGTGGCCGCACTCTGTGCGTTCGCGGACGGCGCGTTGCTGGGAATCGATGACGAGGAGCCCCCGTCCGATCCGTCGGTGCGAACGATTCTCGCACGGCGGGAGCGTACGCATCGCGCGCTGGCATTCGGTCGTATCCTCGCCCAGCTCGTCGCGGGTGCGGCGACATCGGTCGCGCTTGTGACGAGTGGCTGGGTGCCGGCGACGTTGCTCGCGCCGGTGGTGGTGATCGCGGGTATCGCGCTGGTGATCGTCACCGAGGTGGCGACGCGCGCGGTGGGCGATGCTGCGGGTGCGCGTGGTCTCGCCGCGGTGCTCCCTGTCGTGGCGGCCGTGGAAGTCGCGCTGGCACCGGCCGTGGCATTCGGCACTTGGGCGGACCGCGTGTTGCACACGCTGCTACCGCCGCCCACTCCGGACGAAGCCGACCGCGAGGATGCCGTGGAGCGCTTCCGTGAGGTTGTCGCCGCGGAGACCGAGGTGGAGGGCGCCGGCGAGGTGATGCTGCACGGTGTATTCTCGCTCGGCGACACGCAGGTGCACGAGATCATGGTGCCGCGTGTCGACATCATCGGCATCGACAAGGATACGCCGTGGTCGGAGGTCGCGGACCGCGTGCGTAGCGCGCGTCATGCGCGGCTCATCGTCTACGACGGCACGCTCGACGAAGTGGTGGGCGTGTTGTACGCCAAGGACCTCCTGAGCGGACTGCTCGCCGACGAGGAACCGGCCGCCGGCTGGCAGTCGCTGGTGAAGCCCGCGCTCTTCATCCCCACGTCCAAGAGCGTGGAGCGACAGCTGCGCGAGTTCCGCGCGACGCATCGACATCTCGCGGTGGTCGTGGACGAGTTCGGTGGCACCGCCGGTCTGGTAACGCTCGAAGACGTGCTCGAGTTGATCATCGGCGATGTGCAGGACGAAGGTGACGTGGAGCTCCCCGAGGTGGAGCGCGGCGAGAACGGACGCCTCTGGGTGGCGGCGCACGTCACGCTCGATGTGTTGTCCGATGTGACGGGCGAGGATTTGCGGCGCGGCGATGTGACCACCATCGGCGGGTTGGTGATGGAACTGCTCGGTCGCGTGCCGCGGGCCGGTGAGGAATTGGTCGTCGGCTCGCATCGCCTGGTGGTCGAACGCGTCGTGCGGCGAAGGATCGAGCGTGTGTACCTCGAACCGCTCGTCGCCGTGACCACCGAGGAGGACGAATCATGAGCGCGTTCATGCTCACGGTCGTGCTCGTCGGCGTGGTCGGTGTCCTCACGGGCGCGGCGACCGCATTGCGCAGTGTGAGTCGGATCTGGCTCCGCCACTGGGCCGAGCAGCGCATGGCGGGCGCCGGCACGGCGACGTTGTATCTCGAGCGCCCGCAGCGGCTGCTCATCGCCGCGGGCACGGGCATCGCGGGCACCGTCTTCGCCCTCGGCGCCATGCTCGGACTGCACCATGGCGATCAGCCGGTGCCACTACTGCGCGCGATGCTGATCGCGGTGCTGCTCCTTCTGACGATGGGGCAGCTCATCCCGCGGGCATTCGCGATGCGCTGGCCGTCGCAGGTGTTGCCGCTGTTGTTGCCTCCGCTGCGCGCCGTCGAAGGCCTGGTGTCGCCCCTCGCCGGGCTCGCCACGCGGTTGGCGGGGCGGTGGCTTGGTGAGCCGATCGCGCTCGTGCCGTCGGCGACGGAGTCGCTCGAGGACCTGTTGCGCGAAGGGGAAATCGAGGGCGTGGGCGCGGCCGGCGAACGCGAGATCATCTCCGGCGTTGTCGAGTTCGGGAGTAAGCGGGTACGCGAGGTCATGACGCCGCGCGCCGACATCGTCGCGGTGGAGCGCGACGCGCCGGCCAACGAGGTCGCGCGCATCGTCTCGCAATCCAAGTTCAGCCGCTTGCCCGTGTACACGCGCACCATCGACAACATCGTGGGGCTCGTCACCAGCTGGGACGTGATCGCGCGGCCGGAAGCGCCGCTGCGCACACTGCGCTCGGTCTCGTTCGCGACCCCGGACGAACCCTGTCACACGCTGATGGGACGCATGTTGCGCGAGCGTCGCCACCTCGCCATCGTGCGCGGCGGTGCCGGTGAGACGCTGGGGCTGATCACCCTGGAGGATCTGGTGGAGGAGTTCGTGGGCGACATCCACGATGAACACGACGACGTGCCGGGGGCGCGATGACCGAGTCGACGATGCGCCCGGCCATGGAGATCCCCGCAGCCGCCTCACCGGCGCTGCGCGCGGTGCTGCACGATTTCGTCGCCGGCAAGAAGGCAGCGCTCGCACGTGCAGTCAGTATCGTGGAGGACCAGCGCGCCGGGCACGATCTGCTCATGGCCGCATGTCATCCGATGGTTGGTCATGCGCGACGGGTCGGCATCACCGGGCCGCCGGGCGCGGGCAAGAGCACGCTCACCACGCTACTCGCCGAGATCTATCTCAACGCGGGCCTGCGGGTGGGCATCGTCGCGGTCGATCCCACGTCGCCGTTCACCGGCGGCGCGTTGCTCGGCGATCGTGTGCGCATGGAACGCGTCGCGCTGCATCCCAATGTCTTCATCCGTTCCATGGCCACGCGCGGCTCGCTCGGCGGGCTCGCGGCCATGACGCGGGAGGTCTGCGATGTGCTCGATGCGTTCGGGGTCGATCGCATCCTCGTCGAGACCGTCGGGGTGGGGCAGAGCGAACTCGATATCGCGCGACTCGCGGACACCAGCGCCGTGGTGCTTGTCCCCGAGTCGGGTGATTCCATCCAGACGCTCAAGGCCGGCGTGATGGAGATCGCCGATCTCTTCGTGGTCAACAAAGCGGATCGCCCCGGCGCGGATCGGCTCCGCAATGACATCGAGTTGATGCTCGGGCTGCGGAGCGGCGAGTCACTGAAGAACATCCCGGCCCACCACGGCGTTGATCTGCGGCAGAAGAATCCCAAGCGGATCGCCCGCGAGGCGGCCGCGCGGGATGACGCCGACCAGTGGACCCCGCCCGTACTCCGGAGCATCGGCGCCACCGGGGAGGGGGTCGAGGAACTCGCCGCCGCCCTGGATCGTCATTTCGGGTATCTTGAACGCAGCGGAACACTGCACCTGCGGCGCCGCGCACGGCTCCGCGAACGCGTGGTGGATGTGGTGGAACAGCGGGTGCGGCAGCGCCTGTGGCGCGACGCAGCGACGCTGGCGTGGCTCGAAGGGCAGCTCCCCGCGCTCGAAGCGGGCGAGACGACCCCGTTGGCTGTGGCGGAGGCGCTGCTCGTCCGGAGCGTGGCCGCCGGGACCCTCACCGGAACTCCCTCATGACGTCTGTCCCCGAACTCGATCCGACCGTCGCCGCGATGCAGCAGGAGCTCGCGCAGCTCCGCGCCGAGGTCGATGCCTGGCGCGCCCGCTACACCAAGGGTGAGAAGCGCGACACCGCGTACACCAACTCGGGCAAGGAGGTCGCGCCGCTGTACACCGCGCTCGATCTCGACGGCTCGGCCGGTGCCGCGTTCGAGGTGCCCGGCGTGTATCCGTTCACGCGCGGCATCCACCCGACGGGTTATCGCGGCAAGCTCTGGACGATGCGCCAGTTCGCCGGATTCGGCTCGGCCAAGGAGACGAACGAGCGCTACAAGTTCCTCCTCAAGAACGGCACCACCGGTCTCTCGGTCGCGTTCGACTTCCCGACGCTGATGGGCTACGACTCCGACCACCCGCGCTCGGAAGGTGAGGTCGGCAAGTGCGGCGTGGCGATCAGTTCGCTCGCCGACATGGAAGCGCTGTTCGACGGCATCCCGC
>JADYYN010000044.1 GCA_020853635.1 Gemmatimonadaceae bacterium | reverse complement strand
TGATCGTGCAGTTCGACGCCGAGGACGGCAGTCGCATGAACCTCTACAGTCTCGACACCACCCGGATGCTACTCTCCCTCACCGTCTCGGTCACGTCGCCGCAGCTCGAGACCGAGCTGCGCTACCGATTGGTCTACGCGCGCGAGAAGCCGAGACCCGCACCGTAGTCGGCGCAGCGTCTCACTCCTTCACGCTGTCCTTCACCTTCGCCGCGAGCCGCTGCGCGAGCGCGTTGGTGTCCGTCGCGATCTGCGCATTGCCGCGCCGGATGAACCAGCGCCCGCCCTTGATCGCCCAGGTGAGTCCGGCGGCGAAGCCCGCCAACACCGCCAGCGGTTCGAACAACCCGACTCCCTCACCGAGAAACACACCGACGAACATCCCGACGGGGAACCCGGTGAACAACGAAGCCGCACCGCGGATCCACATCGAGCGTCGCGCGTCCTGCACCACGCGCACGGTCGTGCGGTCCGATTCCGGCACCACCGACACGTCCACTCGCGTTCCGAAGCGCCCTGACCACCACGCGAGTTCGCGGGTGTGCGCCATCGTGTGACCCATGCTGCCGTTGGCATCGCGTAGCACGTTGATCAGGCGATCGAGATCTCGTGTGGGCAGTTCACCCTCCACCGCCACTTCGCGGGCGATGAACGGCGGCGAGCCGGCCCACCACGAGTTGCGCTCCACTGGCGGCTCGACGATCGCACGCGGTGGCGCGGCCACGGGCGTGCGCGGCACCGGCGTGCGCTGCACCAAGCCATGCTCCACGAACGCGCGCTCCACATACTTCTCGCCGATGCCCGCTTCGGCCGCAGCCGAACGCACGTGATCGAGTGCGAATCCCTGCTTGCGCGCGAGATCCTGCTGTGCGTCGCGTTCACGCGGCGTGATCTCGGGCCGCGGCTCCATGCCGGTGAGCGCCTGTAGCTCGGCGGCGCGATGCCAGACCTGATGGGCTTCGGTGTCGGAGATGAGCGGCGCGGCAGGCGTCGATTGGCCGAGCGTTGGGATCGCCGCGTCGAGCGCATCGTGCAACTCGGCCGCCGATGCGAAGCGATGCGCGGGATCCTTCGCGAGGCAACGGTCGATGATCGTCGCGAGCGATGCCGGCACGCCGCGCGCCACGGTGGCGACGGGCGCCGGCGCCTTGGTCACGTGCTGCAGCAGCACCGCCGACGCGACCTCGGCGTCGAACGGGAATCGCCCGGCCAGCGCGAGATAGCCCACCACGCCGAGTGAGTAGATGTCGCTGCGTGCATCGACCTGTCCACCGGAGACCTGCTCGGGACTCACATAGTGCACCGTGCCGAGCACTTGGCCGGTGACGGTGAGCGGCGAGGCCTCGGCGAGACGTGCGATGCCGAAGTCCGTGACGAGTGCGCGGTCGGAGCCGCGGTCGATGAGGATGTTCTCGGCCTTGATGTCGCGGTGGATGATGCCGCGGTCGTGCGCGTGGGCGAGCGCGGCGGCGACATCGCGCAGGTGGCGTGCGGCGGTGGTCGCGTCGAGTGTGCCGCGAACACGGATGCGTGTGGCGAGTGATTCGCCGTCGACGTAGGCCATCACGAAGAACACGTGGTCGTCGATCTCGTCGGCGCCGTGGATGGGCACGATGTTGGGATGCGCCATCGCGCCGGCGGTGCGCGTCTCGCGCAGGAAGCGCTCCTGGATCGCCACATCCGTGGCGAGATGCGGCGGAAGGGTCTTGATGGCGACGAGGCGGTCGAGGCGTTTGTCGCGCGCGAGATAGACCATGCCCATGCCGCCACGGCCGATGAGTCGCTTGATCGCGTAGCGTTCGGCGATGGCTTCGGCGAAGGGGCGGGTCGCGTCGTCGAGCGAACGCGGGTCCGGAGTGGGGATCTCGATCGCGGTCATGTGGTCCTCTGAGGGGCGGAACGGATGCAGATGATAATATGGGAGATCGGGCGTGCTGGCACCCAGAGGTACGGGAATTGCGTGAGAAAAGTGCCGCCCCTTTTGCATCGCACTATGTGATATGCCCCTCTAGGCGGCGCGCGGTAGAGGTCCGAATGTGTGGCGTCAGCTCGCCCCACGCATTCCCTCACCAGGGTCGTCCCATGACCTATCCCTCCCGCATCCGCTCACTGACGAACGGACTCGGTCTCGAGATCGAGAAGTTGATCCGCCAGCTGCCCGGCGCCGACCCGCATCTCCGCGGCACGCCCACGCCCACGCCGGACTTCCGTTCCTCGATCTCGCACGGCCTGGCGCCGGACGAGTCGATCGATTCGCGCAGTCCGCTGGATCCCTCGCAGATCGCGCCGGAGCGTCGGCGCTCGGGGGCGATGTATGCGCCGGTGTCGCCGAGTGCGTCATCGCCCGGGGTCCGTCCGGCGCCGCGAGCGTCGGTGGCGGCGAAGGCGGCGCAGGATCAGCGATTCGTGTTGATCGGCGTGTGGATGCGCACGTCGGCGGCGGTGGGCCTGGGGACGGCGGTGTTGTACTGGCCGTATGCCAACGACTGCGGCATGCTGCTGCACCTGTACATGGGCGTGGTGGCCGCGGTGTTGATCAGTGGCGGCTGGGCGAGCATCACCGCGTGGCGCTCGCGCGTGGCCCCAGCGCACGTGATGGCGCTGGTGGTGTTCTTCTGGGGGATCGTGCTGGCGGCGGAGCAGGTGCTGCCGCGGATCGGGTATGCGGCGTTCCGGGCGACGTGGATGTGCGGGCGCTGAGGCGACTCAGTCGATGCGATCGTAGGGGTAGATGCCGCGGCCGAGGGGGCGGTAGAGGCGGCCGTCGCGGAGGTCGAAGCGTTCCGGAAGCGGAGCGACAGACAGGCAGGCGACGCAGCTCTCGATGATGAAGTCCGCGCGCAGTCCGCCGTTGATCGGACGATGTCGGAATCTTTGGACGAAGTTGAAGCGTGTCACCACGCCGTTTCGCCGCTCCTCGTTGTACGTCCGCGTCTCACCCGTGCCGTCCTCGCGGATGATGACCGTGTCGGCGACCGTCCAGAACTCGGTGCGTGCCGTGTCGCTGCCGTAGGCGGACCCGAAGACCTCGATTCCTTCGGCCAGCGCATACACCCGATCTTCGTCGATCGGCGAGAAGGGCACGCCGCCGCCGTCGCCGCAGCCGAGCGCGAGTGAGGTGAGCCCAAGGGCCGACACGAGGCGGCGCAGTCGTGGGGTGATCGGTGTGGGTCCCATGCCGAATTCTACCTGCGCAGCGCTCGAGTTGTCACGCTCGGCGCTGCGCCCCGTTCTCGAAGGACCCACTGGAGAACGTCGCCCGATGTGGCGATAGTCCACCCATGAAGCGTCTCTTCACGATCCTTATCGTCCTGTCGCTCGTCGCGTATTCGTACATCGAGCGCACGCAGGGCAGCACGTCGAACCCCGCGCCGCGCCCATCGGAAAGCGGGACATCGAGCGCCAGCGCAGACAACGCACTCGCCGCTGCCTTCGCCGAGCGTCGCAGCGATGTACAGGTGCAGGGACTCGGCGTGGTCGATCGGGTCTTGCCCGACGACAACGACGGCAGCCGCCATCAGCGCTTCATCCTGCGGTTGGGGACCGGGCAGACCGTGCTCGTCGCGCACAACATCGATCTCGCCGACCGGCTCACCGCGTTGGACCGCGGCGACACGGTGGAGTTCTACGGCGAGTACGAGTGGACGTCAGCGGGCGGGGTGATCCATTGGACGCACCGCGATCCCGCGCGGCGGCATGTGGCGGGGTGGCTGAAGCACGAGGGGCGGCGGGTGCAGTGAGCGGTGATCAGTCACCCGCAAGGAAGTAGATGATCCGCCACCGCCCGTCCTCGCGCACGATCGTGATCCGATAGTCGAGCGGGCTCCGGACGAACTCCGACTGCACGAACCCCACCGCGCTGTCCTTCAAGGCAATACCCACCCATGGTTCGGGCGGCAGAGTGTCCGCGAGGCGCACCACATGGTAGGCGAGGATGCCGACGACGCGGCTCGTGGTATCGGCACGGGCAAACACCCGGACGGCCGACTTCCGCGCGATCAGGTGCGTGTACGGGTCGAGCGAGTCGGGCAATCCGAAGTACGTGTACGGTGCCACGTAGCGGTCCAGGCCTTCGAACCGGCCACTCTGCATCAGCACGTCCTGCAGCACGGTCCAGAGCCTCGTCGAGCCGGAGGCGAGTTCCCAGTGAGCCCGAAAGCCCTCAAGGCCCTCATCCCCACCGAACGAACTCTTGATGTCCGGAGCGAGCAGCGCGAACAACGCGGTGGTGTCGCGCGCGGCGATGACGGTGAAGAGCGTATCGCGGAACGCCGCGAACGACTTCACGCGCCAAGTCGTATCGCCCCACTGTACGACGCCATACGTCAGCACGTCGCCGGCTCCGCTGAGGCTGTCGCGCGAGACGCTATCCAACGAAAAGCCGAGTGCAGTCTCGCGCTCGGCCTCGGGTTCCGCCTCGTTCCCCGCGCACGCGATCGTCACAGCAAGAGTCAACCAGACGAACGCGCGCATCGGGGCAGGGCTGAGGGTCAGGGCAGTCGACGTCCGATCAAGTTGAAGTGATAGGTACCTTCGGCGCCAGTGAGCTCGAGCACGCCTTGGTTGGTCGCGTTCCCCTGCAGCGCGGCCGCCGTGGGCTCGGTGAGGACACTGCACGTGGTCACACACTCCAGCGCCCGCCAGTACAGGGTGCCGCCTTCGTTCGTCACCACCAGGATCGCCGCGCCGAGCAGGTTCGCACCCGTGTCGGTGAGCGGCTTGAGGGCGAAGGTGAGCGCATCGGCGCGCTTGTCGGACGCCTGCCGCACAATCCCCGCCGCTAGCGTGGCCGCCTCGGATTCCATCACGGCGCTGCCGCGTGGCCCCTCGAGCGCCGAGAGCACGACTCGCACACTCTCGCCGTCCTCGAGCGAGAGCGTGTGCAGCGCACGCGCGGGCAGGGCTTCGTCGAACTTGATCGACATCGACTCGGTCGCCGGGAACGGCATGGCGGTCACCGACGCCCCAGGGCCGGCCACGGAGAGCAGCAGGTAGGGTTCGTCCTTCGCGTCACCCTGCGCACGGGCCTTGGTGAGGGCTGCGGCGTGCACGGTCTGGAGCGTGAACTGCAGCTTGGCCGGGGCCGTGGGGTGATTCGGCACGACGGTCGCCGTGGGCGCGGCCGAGAGCAGCGCAGCAAACAGCGGCGTGAGGGCTGACGAGAGCAGGACGGTCGAGGGGGTCATCGGCGAGGTCGGAGTGGGTCGGGACACGCGCAGGTTGCGCGCGTCTCAATCGGTATACGCCACCTACCTGCGCGGCGGATTGCCTGTCACAGACCTGCTCCGGATGTGCGAGATTATCACCATGACTACCACTCGCCGCGACTTCCTCACGCAACTCGCGCTCGTCGGCGCGGGCGTCCCGCTGCTCGGCTGCCGCTCCCTGCAGTCGCAAGCGCCGGGCGATGGCTGGATCAAGCTGTTCAACGGTCGCAACCTCGACGGTTGGACGCCCAAGATCCGCTACCACGCCGCCGGCGTGAACTTCGGCAACACGTTCCGCGTGGAGAACGGCCTGCTCACTGTGGGCTACGAGGCCTACGACAAGTTCGATGAACGCTTCGGTCATCTGTTCTACAAGGACAGCTTCTCCAACTATCGCATCCGCGTGGAGTATCGCTTCATCGGCCAGCAGGTCGCCGGCGGCCCGGGCTGGGCGACGCGCAACAGCGGGATGATGCTGCACGGCCAAGCGCCGGAGACGATGACGCTCGATCAGGATTTCCCGGTGTCGATCGAAGCGCAGTTCCTGGGCGGCGACGGGACGAATCCTCGCACCACGATGAACCTCTGCACGCCGGGCACCAACGTGATGATGGACGGCAAGCTGTTCACGCCGCACTGCGTGAACGCGAAGTCAGCGACCTTCCACGGCGATCAATGGGTGGTGGCCGAGGCGGAGGTGCGCGGAGCGCAGTCGATCACGCACTATGTGAACGGCGTGGAGGTGCTGCGGTATGAGCAGCCGCAGCTCGATGAGCGCGATGCGAGTGCGCAGCGCTTGCTCGCGGCGGGGCATCCCAAGCTGATCAGCGGCGGGACGATCTCGCTGCAGTCGGAGAGTCATCCGATCCAGTTCAAGCGCGTGGAGTTGTTGCCGATGTAGCGGCGACCGCGCGCCGCGGTCGCCTCAAGCGCGCCGTCGCCGAGCGCAGAGTTCGGCCGCCGCCTCCGGCCACGTGGGCTGCACGAACCGGAACCCATCGGCGAGCAGCGTGCCCGGCACCACGCGTCGGCTCTTGAGCACGAGCTCGGTCTCCGTCTGCATGGCGATCGCACCGATCTCGAGCATCCATTCCATCGCCGGCAGGCCGATCGGCATGCCCCACGCGCGCCGCAGCGCGCGCATGAAGTCGGCGTTGGGCAACGGATTCGGAGCCGCGATGTTGATGGGTCCCCGCAGGTGGTCGCGCGCGATGATCCAGTCGAGGGCGGCGATGAAGTCGACCTCGTGGATCCACGAGATGAACTGTCGTCCGTCGCCGGAGGTCCCGCCGAGTCCACGGCGAACGAGGGTGAGCAGCGTGTCGAAGATGCCGTCACGGTCCGGGCTCATCACCATCGCGGAGCGGAGCTTGACCAGTCGCGTGCGCGGGAGCGGCACGGCATCCGCCGCGGCTTCCCACGACGTGGCGACGTCGATGCTGAAGTTCCACGTGTCGGGCGCACCCGGTTCGTTCCCGCCGATGATGCCGGCGGCCTCGTCGTTGGGTGCGTCATAGCGGTGTGCGTAGATGGTCGCCGTGCTCGACTGCAAGCAGAGCCGCGGCGGTCGCGCGCAGGACGCCATGACTTCGCCGAGGATTCGCGTGGAGCGCACGCGCGACTGCTTGATGGCCGTGCGATTGGCCTGGGTATACCGACAGTTCACACTGCGGCCGGCGAGGTTGACCACCACGTCGGCGCCGTCGAGCTCCTCCGCCCACGGTCCGCGCGACTCGGCGTCCCACGCGACCGTGCGCCAGGGGTGGGCGCTGGAGGGCGCGGTGGCTTGGCGGCTCAGGACGACGACATCGTCGCCGCGGGCGTGGTACGCGCGGGCGAGGAGGGTGCCGACTTGGCCGCTGCCGCCGGGGAGGACGAGCTTCACTTCTTCTTCGCGGGCGCGGCTTTGCTCTGCGCCGTCTTCTTCTTCGCCTTCGCCGCCGGCAGCGCCTTCGCCGTCACCGCGATCAACTCCGCCAACACTCCGGGCTCCTCCACGCGATCACTCACCGCGAGGTGCAGCTTGGCACCAGGGTACGGTGCCCCCTCATCGACACGACCGAGCAGTGCGCGCCCGGCGTCGGTGGGTTTCACGAACACCTGATCGTCGCACACCAAGGCGACGACCTTGTCGTCGACGTACATGGCGTACTCGCCGAACATCTTCTTGAACGTCACGCCCGGCGCCTTGCGGAGCTGGTCGCGCAGGAACTCGATGTAGGTCGCGTCGGTGGCCATGGGCGGAATCTACTCTTGCGCCCTTCAACCCGCCGAGCGTACCCTGTGGGCATGCCTCTCGCGCCTGACTACTACTCGGCCGACCGGGTGCGTGCGCTCCCGGACGACGGCAATCGGTACGAGCTCGTCTACGGCGAGCTGCTGGTGAGTCCGTCGCCCACGTATCGGCATCAAGAGATCATCCTCCGGCTCGCCCGGTGGATCGCGGACCACTGCGATGCGGTGGTAGGACTGAAGACGGTGATCAGTCCGGCGGATCTCTCCTGGGGCGACGATACATTGGTGCAGCCTGACGTCTTCGTCGCGCGGGTCCCGGCTGGTGGTGCTCACGGCTGGGCGGATCTGCGAGCGGTCGTGCTCGTCGCCGAGGTCTTGAGCCCGTCGACCGCGCGGAACGACCGATTCCAGAAGCGGCGGCTCTATCAAGCGCAGGGGGTCGAGACGATCTGGTTGATCGATATAGAACGTCGCGTCGTAGAGTGCTGGGGTGCAGAGAGTTCGTTTCCGGTGGTTGTGTCGGAATACTTGGTCTGGACGCCGGAAGTTGACGTTGAGCCACTGACCATCTCTGTGCACACGTTGTTCGCCTAGGACTTCCGGCGATGGTTGCGGGAAGTGGCTGCAAGACGGCGGCGATTCAGGTAGCCTAGCAAGACGGTGGTTGCGGTGGTGCGGAGCTGCACCGACAGATTCGCGCCGTGCACTCTTGCGTCTCCCGACCCGCCGAGCGTACCCTGTGGTCATGCCTCTCGCGCCTAACTACTACACGGCCGACCGGGTACGCGCGCTCCCCGACGACGGCAATCGTTACGAGCTCGTCTACGGCGAGCTGCTGGTGAGCCCGTCGCCGAAGATGCCGCATCAGCGGATCGTCCGTCGCCTTCTCGCTGCACTCAACGACTACTGCGTGCGCGAGGGGGCTATGGAAGCCTTCACCAGCCCCGCCGACATCTCGTGGAGCGACGACACGCTCGTGCAGCCCGACGTGTTCGTCACGCCGCTACATGAGTCCGGCACCAACGACTGGACGAAGGTCCGCACGCTCCTGCTCGTCGCCGAGGTCCTCAGTCCGTCGACCGCGCGGAACGATCGGTTCCAGAAGCGGCGGCTCTATCAGGCGCAGCGAGTCGAGACGATCTGGTTGATCGACATCGACCGTCGCGTCGTCGAAGTCTGGCCACCCGACGCGCTCTTCCCAACCGTTGAGACTGAACGCCTCACCTGGCAGCCCACCGCGAACGCAGAGCCCCTCGTCATCGAGCTCGGCGCGCTCTTCGGCTGACGGCGCGTCGTCGTCGCGCCGTCAGCGTCGATCTACTGCAGCACGCCCGCCACCTTCTGCGCCAGCGCGAACACTTCCTCCGCCTCCGCCGCGCGCCCCTGCGCGCGCAACGCGTACGCGAGCTGCTGCCCCACGCCCGCGTAGTACATCGGGATCACCGCCGAGCCGTTGTCCAACCATCGCCCCTCGGCGACCACTTGCTTGGCGCCGGCGTATTGCCGCCAGAGCGCGAGACTCTTCGTCACGTCCACCCAGTCGTTGCCGATGCGCATGGTGTCCGGTGACTCGCGCACCGGCTCCGGCATGAGCTTGTTCACCAGCCCGACGCGCTTCACATACGGATCGAGTCCGAGCGCGGAGTGGTACTGGCCGGCGGAGAAGTAAAGCGGGCGAGCAGGGAAGGAATCACGGATCGCGCGGAGCACCAACTCCTGATCACGCGTCATGATGCCGGCCGGGATGGTCGCGGTGATTCCGCCGTGGACGAACTGCTGATCGGTGTCGAACTCGCGCATCGGTGGCACGGAGTCCAGTGCGCCGTTGCTCAACTTCCAGATGGGACTGCGACGATTCAACTGCCGCGCATACCAATCCATGCCGAGGTACGGCGACAACGCCACCGTCACGTCCGGCCGCAGTCGCTCCACCGCCTGCGCATACCACAGCGGGAAGCTGTCGTTGTCACCGTTGGTGATGATGATCGCGTTGGGCTCGAGGGAGTTGAGCATGTCGCTCGCCCACGCCGTGGTGAACTCCTGTCCGTTGCGCTCGGCCGCACGCCAGTTGGCGGCGAGTGGCACCAGCGCGACCGCCGCCACCGCGAGCACGGCCACGCGCGGCTTGAGGGCGCGCGTGAGTGCCGCGACACCCAGCCCGCCGAGCAATCCCCAGAGCGAGAAGGTCCACATGAAGAAGTAGTCGCGGTCGCGCGGCTCGCGGTCCACGTCGAATCCGAGATCTGGCCGCTGCGAATACCCGTAGCGGAAGTTCAGGTAGTAGATGAGCAGTAGCGTGAACGTCGCAGCCAACGCGCCGAAGTACCACAGGTGCCCGTCACGGTGCGCGGCACGTAGCGAATCCGTGGCCGCACGCGCACGCAGCGAGACGAGCCCGAACACGCCAAGCGCGAGCATCGCCACCGCGGCGAGGTTCTGCACGAACGGCATCTGCCCGGCGACATCGCGCACCCATTGCCACTTGAAGTAGAGCCAGTACATCCCGAGCTGCGCTGAGAGCGGCCCGCGACGCTCGAGCACCTTGTTGCCGCCGTACTGCTCGCGGTTGATCGTGCCCTGGAGTCGGCGCATCGTCTCGGCGCTGAACGTGCACGCGGCGGCGATGGTCCCGCTCTCGCAGGCACTGATGGCACTCTCGTTCACATACGGCTGGTGTGCCGCGCGGATGGGCAGCACCGCGAACGGGGTGGTGCCGAGCATGAAGGCCACAGCCGTGAGCGCGATGAGCTTCCAGTGGCGGATGGTGCCGGGCGCGTGCCGCAGCACCGCGAGTGTAGCGGCGGGTGCGGTGAGCAGCCCCGCCGGGTGCACCGCGTATGTGAGTCCTGTGAGATACGCGATGAGCACCAGCAGACGATGGCCGCGCTTGGCGTCGGTGGATGCGGTGTCGAACCACACGAGCATGAGCCAGGAGATCAGCGCCAGCCCAACGAGGGCGAGCGGGTACACCTTCTCCATCACCACGCTCTGGTTCCACACCGTGAACGCGGCCGCACCGAGGAGGGCGCTGGCGACCGCTGCCGCGCCACGGTGCAATGGCGAGGCGATCAGTGCGCGGAGCAGCCGTTCGGCGCAGAGGAACCACAGTCCGGCGGCTACGGCGCTGCAGAACGCCGCGAGGATGTTGATGCGCACCGCGTAGGACTCGGAGAACGGCAGGAGGCCCGCGGCATGCGCGACCACCAGGAAGAACGGGTTGCCCGGTTGGTGCGGGATCCCCATGTCGCTGGCGGCGGCGATGTACTCGCCGGCATCCCACATGGCCACGGAAGGCGAGAGCGTCGCGAGATACAACAGGAAGACCGCGACCGTGACTCCCGCCGCGGTGCCGAACCGTACCCGTCGATCCATCTCCATGTGCGTCCTCGCAAAAGTGGTCAGGCTTTCTTGACGAACTCCGACTTGAGCTTCATCGCGCCCATGCCGTCGACCTTGCAGTCGATGTCGATATCACCCTCAGCGAGCACGTCTCCGTGCGTACCTTGTATGACCCGCGCCGTGTCGCGCACGGTTTCCATGCTCGCGTCACGCGCCTCCGCGCCCGGCGCGGCGCGCGAGTTCGGCGCGGACTGCGCTCATCGAGGTGTACTGCATCGCGGTGATCGCCACGCTCAGGGCGACCGTCGAGATGAACACCGGAACGTTCTGGCGCCAGTATCCGCCGAGGACCCACACGAGAACGATCACCCCGAAGATGATCGACACGGTACGCGTGAGGGCCGTCAACTTCCGCAGCGCGGATTCCAGGTCTGCCGTGCTCTGTGCCGAAAGGTCTTTCGTCGCCATCGTCGTCCTCCGTGGGTGAATGTGGGCCGATGCCAATCGTACGCGCTCGATCGTTGGACCGCCACTAGACCATGGGTCCCGTGACAAAACAGAGCGCCGGGGCGATCACTCGCCCCGGCGCTGTGGTACTCCAGATCCTCCTCGAACCGCTTACGACACCGTGGGGCCCATCAGGTCCGTCACGGCCTTCTTGAGCATCTCGGCCTTCTTGTTGTCGCAGTTGCCCTTGGCATCGTTCTCGAGCGACGCGGCGAGTTCACGCAGCGCCGTGGTGCGCGCGGCACCGGACGCCCGCTCGGCGCCGGCCAGCGCGCCACGAACCGCCGTCACGCGCGAAGCCGAGAGGCACTTCTTGCGCTCGAGCTGATCGAGGTACGCCTTGGCCAGCGAGAAGCTCGCCGGCCATTCGATCGCCGGCTGGCCCTGCGCGTTGAGGTAGTTCCAGCGCACCGTCTTGGCCGCGTCGATCTCGTTCTGCGTGAGGTGCTCGCTCGGCACGAGCTCGGCGACGTCGAGTCCGCGCGCGATCTCGGAGCTCACGATCGCGCCGTTGTACCAGTACACCGACCACGAGCCACCCATCTCCATGCGCGTGCCGTCGACCGGGCCACGGTCGAAGAACGCGATCTCCTTGGGGTTGGCGGCGTCGGTCCAATCGAACACTGAGATGCCGCCCTGGTACCACGACTGCACCATCACGTCACGGCCCGGGATCGGGATGAGCGATCCGTTGTGCGCGACGCAGTTCTCGAACTCCGTCTGGATGGTGGGGATCTTGTAGTAGCTCTGGAACTTCAGCTTGCGGTTCTCGATGGTGAAGATGGCGTTGGAGCCCCATTCCATCTTGTCGCCTTCACGGCACTTCGGGCCGCCACCACCGCCCCACTCGTCGGAGAAGAGGATCTTGGTGCCGTCGTTGTTGAACGTGGCCGAGTGCCAGTAGGCGAAGTTGCTGTCGGCGACCGCATCGATGCGCGTGGGCAGCAGCGGGTTGCTGATGTCGAGCAGGATGCCGTGCCCTTCGCATGCGCCGCCGGCGAGCCCGCGCGCCGGGTACACCGTGATGTCATGGCACTGGTTGCCGGGATTGATCGGCGAGCCGGGCTTGGCCGACGCACCGAACATCTTGTTGATGAAGTCCTGCACGTAGACCTTGAACGCGGCGGAGTCCGCCGCACTCGGCGTGCCAGTGCCGCCGCGGGCCTTCATGATGCTGTCGAGCTTGGGCGCGGCGAACGGCGGCGGCACGACGATCTCCTGCTCGCTGTTCGGGAGCTTGGCCGTGAACATGCCCTTGGCGCGCGCGGCGGCGGCTTCGGCTGCGGCCTTGTCGATGTCGACCTGCGACTCGCCATGCGCCGCCGGCTGCGTGAGGCCGGTGAAGATGTCGGCGCGGTTGGCGATCGCGGCGGCGGCCGGGTTCGCGAGCGGCACCTTGATGATCTCGATGCGCATCAGCGACGAGTTCGCGTTCTTGTCCGGCGCGTCGCTCACGCAGCCGGCGAGTTCCTGCTCCGAGCGCACCGGCGATGAGCCGGAGACGTAGATGTAGATGTTGTCCTTGTCCTTCGGGTCCTCGAGCACGGTGTGCGTGTGCGAGCCGCGGCAGGTCTGGACGTTCTTGATGAGCTTGGGCGCCTTGATGTTCGAGATGTCGAAGATGCGGACGCCGCGCACACGCTTGGCGCTCACCGGCTCCGGGATGGTGCCCGGCAGGCAATCGACATGCCCGTCATTGGCCTCGGCCGAGACGAACATGAGGTTGCGGTACACTGAGACGTCGTTCTGCGACGCGGGGCAGGTGAACGCAACGACGAGCTCCGGCTTGGCGGGATTGGAGATGTCCCAGATCACCGGGCCGTTGTAGTTGCCCTGGATGACGTAGTTGCCGGTGAACGTGAGGTCGGCGTTGAACTGACCGAGGAAGCCCGGGGGCGAGACGGCCTTGCCGACGACCTTGAGGTTGCTCACTGCTTCGCCGGCGTCCATGAGACCGGCCTTGAGGCCGACGCGGGTGTCGGCTTTGCGCTGTTCGGCGGTCGGCATGGTGACCGGCGGCGTCGACGTGGCGCTGGAGCACGCGGCGGTGACGAGCAGCGCCGTGGTGGCGGCGATGCGCATCGTGGACATGGCGCCGAAGGGGCGCGGGCGAACGAGTGACATCAATGCATCCTCACGAGGTTGGACGTGCAGGGGGACTACAAGGACATTGCGGCGCGCGTGACGTCAGTCGCCGTCGGGCATCACGCCGCGCGCGATCAACATGGTCATCATGCGACGGACTTCGGTGTTCTGATCGACCGCCACGTCGGCGGCGAACTTGAAGACGAGCTGGTTCTGCGCGGCGCCGTGGCTGGCGAGCAGCGTCTCCACCATGGTGATCGCGCCGCGGTGGTGCTGGATCATGTAGCGCAGGAAGAGGATGTCGAAGTCCTTCCCGCGCGCGGCGTCGAGCGAGTCGAGTTGCGGCTGCGAGAGCATGCCGGGCATCGATGCGCCCTGGCTCCCGTGCCCGCCGTGGCCGCCCATCGCGTTGTGGTCCATCGCGACATTGCCGAGCGAGTCGATCGCCGGGGGCGTCTGGTTGCGGTCGATGAGCCAGCCTGACATGAGCGCGATCTCATCGGTCTGCGCATTGATGATTCGGCCGGTGAGGCGCAGCAGTTCGTCGCTGGCGCCGCGCGTCGGCGCCCACTTGGAGATGAGGATGGCCTGCGCGTGGTGATGGATCATGCCCGACATGAAGTCGATGTCGGCCTGCGTGTAGGGCATGCGGATGGAGTCCGCGCGGGCGCGGGCCTTGGCGCCTTCGGCGCCGAGTTCGGACTTCTTGGTGGCGAGCGGCCCGACAGCGGCGACGGGGGCGGTGGATGTGGCGGCGCGGGCACCGCCACAAGCGGTCAGCAGCAGCGCAAGTGTGGTGAGGGCGAGCGCGTGGAGTCGGCGGGACATGATCGGCTCAGACTGAGGGACGGCTGGGGGTGCCTGGGCGAGCGACCTTCGGGGCACCCGTGGAATCTACTACGGGGCCGCCGGGCCAGGGTTGCAAGCCGGGTGGAGGTGGGGCCTGCCAGTCCGACGATGCGAACGTCAGGGCTCCCGGTCGCCGACCAGCGATTCGAAGGTCGACAGCCATCGGAGCGAGCGGAACCGGCCGTCGCGGAGGTCGGAGAATCGCAGGGTGACGTCGAGGTCTGGGATGAAGCAGGTCCTGCGATCGAGCACGAAGCACTCATGAGCTCGACGGTTACCGGCCACGACCATGGGCAGCGGTCCGGACGCGTCCACCCGCACCCGTCCGACCGACGGCAGTGTGAACGTGCCGCCTGCGGCCTCGGCATCGAGTTCGGCCGACGTTCCATCGGTCGCGGGTGCGGTGATTTCGGCGAACTCCCGCCCTTCCATGATGTCGATGAGCGCGCGCGTGAGCTCAGCCGGCAGGGGCTTCGCGTGCAGATCGTTCGTCACCCACACGATGGAGATCCGGCGCGTGGGGTCCCAGTACACCTCATGATGGAAGCCTCTCCAGTCGCCGCTGTACACGTAGCGCGCGCTGTCGGGATGCGTGTACCAGCTCAGATAGTTGATCGCCGAGCGTTCGCCGTTCGCGAAACGCGCTGCGTCCAGCGCCGGACCGAACGTGCGCTCCGGGAGGATGGGTCGCGCGTAGAACGAGGTCGCCCATGCGTGCAGGTCGCGCGCGGAGAGGTAGAGGTTGGCCGACCCGTAGAACGCTTCGTCATCCTCGACGTCGAACACCTGCGTCGCGTTGTTCACTCTTCGATAGCCGAGCGTGCGCGTTCCGCGCCAGTCGGTTAGGCGTGCGGGGCGGAGGAAGGTCGAGTCCATGGCGAGCGGCTCGAAGAACCGCGCGCGCAGGAACTCGTCATAGCGCTGTCCACTCACGCGCTCGATCACGGCGGCGAGCACGTCGTAGCACGCGTTGCAATACCGCATGCGCGTGCCGGGAGCGAACTCCGGTCGCGACGAGCGGGTGCGGAGTCGTTCGACGAGCTGGAGGTTGCTCAGCCCGGCGGGGTCGTCCCACTCGCCGAGTCCGGCGCTGTGCGAGAGCAGCTGCCGCACCGTCGTCTCGGCGTGCGGGAACTCCGCGACGTAGCGCGTGACCGGGGCGTCGAGGTCGAGACGTCCTTCGTCCGCCAACACCCAGAGCGCACCGGCCGTGAACGTCTTGGCTAGTGAGGCGCCGTCCACCGGCGTGTGGGTGGTGAAGCGAAGGCCGGCTTCGCGGTTCGCCTCACCCCACGCGCCTTCGTACAGCACCACTCCGTCTCGGCCGAGGACGACCGCGCCGTTGAAGAGTCCTCGGGCGTGCAGCTCGTCCATGAGCGCGGCGCTGCGCGCACGCACGGTGTCGTCGTCGTACCCGGGGCCGCAGCCCCACACGAGTGCGACGCAGAGGAGCCACGCGCGTGGGGAGCGGCGCACAGCGGGCCCGTCAGTCCGAGAGGATGAACGTGACCTTCATGCTCACGCGATACGCCGTGATCTTGCCCTTGTCGCAGTCGACTTTGAAGTCCTGCACCCAGGCGCCCTTCACGTTGCGCAGGGTCTTGTTGGCGCGCTTGAGACCCACTTCGATGGCGTCCTCGAACGACTTCTTGGACGACGCGGTGATCTCGGTGACTTTGGCGACGGACATGGCGGACTCCCGGTGGATGGTCGGCCGCGACGGATGTCGCGGCTCCCGGAGAATGTACGGCCAAGCGCTCAGCGCGGCGCGCCGATGGTCACGGTGTACTTGCGGATGTATTGGAGTTCGTCTTCGTCGACGCGCACGGTGTATACCGCGCCGCGGCCGAGGGCGATGACGCGTTCACCAGCCGGCATCGTGACTTGCGCGCGCCGGGTCCCGGTGCCGTCGAGGACGTCGAACCGTTCGAGCTTGCTCGCGGTGGGCCGTGACTGGGAGACCCACACGAAGCCATCGGGTGCGACGAGGAGATTGGTGTAGGCCGGCTTCTGTGCGGGCCATGATTCCGGCTCCACCAACTCGAACTCCAGCGACGGCACCGGTTGATTGCTGCCGGACCGAGCGACGGCGTCGCGCATCTGCTCCTGCGACGTTTTCTTCTGGCGCTCGAGCTGCACGCGCATGGAGTCGCGGATGGCCTGCTTCTCGCCGGCGGTCACGGCGACGGGCGTGTACGAGAGCACCGGCCCCTTGGTCCATCGGCCGTCGAGCGCGCGCACGTGCAACTGGTACGCGCCGGAACGCAGGGCGACCACGCGGCCGTCGGGCAGCACGCCCCAGAGGTCGATGGGTGCGTAGTTGGGCGGCGTGAACTGCATCTTCAGTCGTCCTTCGCCCATCTGCATCTTGGGCGCGACCGTGCTCGCCGGGTTCTGCACCCGCGTGAGTGTGTCGCGACGCCCGCTCTTCAAGTCGTAGCGCTCGATGGCGACGCTGTCGGCGAACATGCGATTGGGGTCCGGCACACCCTGTGCGCCTAGGCGCATGCCGATTCCGGTGCCGTAGATCGCGCCCTTGGTGTCGCTCGCGCGCGGGATCAGCATGTTGAGGATCGCCGTGGGGCTCTGGTCCGCACTGCCACCGGTGGTCCGGACCGGCTTGCCCTTGGCGTCGAACACTAGGTAGCGACGCTGCACGAAGTCGAAGTACAGCGTGGTGTCGCCGAGGTACCCGATGAAGGCGCCCTGCGGCTGGAACTCGAGCGGCCCGGCGCCCTGACGCGCGGCGTCAGAGACCGTGCCCTTCGCGAGGTCGATCAAACGCAGGGCTTTGTCCTTGTCATCGAGCAGCAACAGCCGGCCGTCCTTCAGTTCGATGGCCGTGAGCACGTTCGACATCGGCTCGTCGAGTTCGACGACCGGCTTGCTGAGGGTGATCACCGGCGCCGCCTGTCCGGCCGCGACGACCGGCGCGAGCGTCATCGCGAGCGTCATCGCGAGAGACAACAGCAGACGGGCGGCGCGCATGATGTTCAACCCTTGAGGAGTTTCTTGAAGCGTTCGCGGATCTCGGGGAGCTCGCCCGGTGCGTCGGAGTTGCGCTTGATGAGGTCCTCGAGGAGCGTCATGATGACCGTGTCGTCCTCGACCATGGTGGGCTCCGGGCTCATGCGTACGCCGAAGCCCGTGTGGCGGCCCGGTTCGATCACGAGTTCGTTGGTGAGCACCACGTCCGACTGGCCATCCATCACGCGGACGACGCAGAACTTCTTGCCCGCTTTTTCCATGTAGCCGAAGCGGAGATACGCCGACTCGGGCCAGGCCGGGAGGTCGTGTGACTTGCCGTCCGTGCCGATGAAGCTCGTCGCACCGGGCTTGAGCGCGGGGTGGTTCCGCTCGAGTCCGCCGTGGTACATGAACGCGTGGCGCATGGGTTCCTTGGATGGGGTGTATATGGAAGGTCGCCTGTTGGGGCGAGAGACGCCAGCGCACCGGGTGAGGGAATGCCTCTCAATACGGCAGGAAGAGCCACGGGGCGCTCAGGAATCCGAGTTCGAACGCACGGCCGACGATCCACATGGCTTCGGGCCAGCAGTAGGACAAGTCGTCGTGCATGCGGCGCTCCGGATGGTGTTGAGCGCGAGCATACGACCAGAGGATTGGACTGCTGTTGCCGGGACGTGAGCAGACGGTGAGCGCTTCGTTACGGGTGGATGAGCGTCCCGCTGTGACCTGCGTCACGCTCTCGGGGCGGAAAGCGGATGTCCCCGCCGGGCGTTTGGTCGTCCAATTGGTATGGCAGCCAGGCTCCGTGCGCACCGCACCGGACGCGGCTCCGAACTCTTGTCGTTGAGGTACCTCGGATATGCTCGCCTCACTCCGCTCCCGCGCAGTCGCCACCGGACTCGCTGCCGTCGCGCTCGTCGCCGCCTGCAGCAACGCGGATACCCTGCCGATCGAGCCGCCGGTCGATCCGCCGGCCACCGACACGCCCGTACTCACCCGTACGGTGCTGATCCCCGGACGCAGCAATCCCTGGGACATCGCCGTCGCCGCGGATGGGGCAGTCTTCTTCACCGAACGCTGCGCCGGGCTCGCGGTGCGACACGCGAATGGCACCATCGTGCGGCTCTTCGGGACCACCGGCAGCGCACTCGTCGCGACGGACTTCTTCTGCGAAGGGCAGAGCGGCATGAACGGTGTCGCGCTCGATCCGCAGTTCGCGAGCAACCGCCTCATCTACGTGTACATGTCGTCCAACGCGACGACGTCACCGCGCACCAATCGCGTCGTGCGGCTGCAGCTCGATGCCGGATACTCCACGGCGAGCAACCGCACGGACATCGTGACCGGTCTCGCGTTCAAGGACGTGGGCAACGGCGTCGGCGGCTCGGGCGCGCACAGCGGCGGCCGCATCCGCTTCGGCCCCGACGGATTCCTCTACATCGGCACGGGCGACAACCACAGCGCGACCCTCCCGCAGCATCCCACCAACCTCGGCGGTAAGGTGCTGCGCGTGACGACGTCGGGAGCGGCGGCGAGCGGCAACAACGCGCCGGCTGGGTTCGATGCGCGCATCTATACATACGGGCATCGCAACGTGCAGGGCCTCGCGTTCCATCCGACCACCGGGCAGGCGTTCACCGCGGAACACGGGCCGAATCACAGCGATGAAGTCACGCCGTTGGTGGCCGGTGGCAACGCCGGCTGGGACCCGCAGAATCGTCCGGCGCTGACCTGCCCGAGCAACTACTGCGGGTACGCGGGGTCGCCGACGTCGATGCCGATGACAGACGTCGTGCGCTTCCCCTCGGCGATGTTGCCTGCGTGGACCAACAACAACACGTCGCAGGGGACGGGGCCCGCTGTGTTCCTCACGGGGACGCAGTGGCGCGCGTGGAATGGCCGACTCGCAGTCGGGGTGATGGGTGGAACGCGACTCGCGATCCTCACCATCAATGGGTCCGGTGTCGCCACGAACGAGACGTCGGCGACGACATTGCCCGCCGTACGATACCGTGCGTTGACGCTCGGGCCGGACGGCGCGCTGTACATCGCGACGGACGCGGGCGAGATCTGGCGCGTCACGGCGGCTGCGGCGCCGTGACGCTGGTGTGGTGCTGAGTCGCGGCTACGCCGCTACGTCTTCGCGGTCCCCACGACCCACTTGACCGTGCGTCCCACCGGCAACACTTCGCCGGTGCGCACCTGATTGATCAGCGCGAGCTGCTCCACCGTGAGCGGTGACGCACGCCGCGCCTTGAGCTCGGCGATGCTGCTCGCGCGGTCGAGTGTGATCACGCTCAGGCGCTGCGGCTGCACCGCGAGTGCCGTGGCATCGGTGAGTACCGCAAAACTCTTGAGCGTGCGATCGATCACCGGCTGGTGCGTGGTCCACTTGGCCTGCGGTGCGTAGCCGAGCACCTGGAAGACCATCTTCTGGTGCTCCACGAACAGCACATTGCCGCGAAGAGTGTCGCCCTCGGTGGCCGCGGCGAACGGCGTGGTGTTGGTGCTGAGGCCGTTGGTGTTGGCGCGCTGTGTCTGCCCGACTTGCAGCCCCTGCTGCGCCGTGAAGGCACGCATGGCGGAGTCTGCCGTCGGTGCGTTGGCGAGGGTGAGTTGGATCGCGCCGTCGTTGGTCGCACTCATCGCGACGACTGCCGAGGCTTCGTTCTTGGTCTGCCAGCCGGTGGGGAAGGTGATCTCGAACTTCATGGTCGGGTGCATGAAGCGCGTGCCGCGGAAGAAGCCTTGGCGCGGGTCCTCGCCGTAGACGACGTTGTTGAGCAGGCGTGTGTACTTGGGGCGCTCCATGATCGCGCCGGTGCTGTCCTGCGGCTGCGCGGCGATGGCGCGCGAGATGCGCGCGAAGCGGTCCTCGGGCAGAGGGTGTGTCATCATCCACGCGGGGACCTTGCTGCCTTCACCGCCGGTGGCTGCCGCTGTCACGGCACCGAGCATGGTGAAGACGTCGGGCATCTCGCGGATGTCGTGGTTGGAGCGCCGCATGTAGCGCAGGCCGAGTGCGTCGGCTTCGGTCTCGTCGTCTCGTGAATACTTGAGGAACAGCGCACCCACGCCCTGGCCGGCGAGTTCGGCGTACTGCGCGAAGGTCTCACTCGCGACGGACCCCACCACGAGGCCGAGTTGCGCGAGCTGCTGCTTGCTCATCTGGCTCGCACTGTGCCGAGCGGTGACGTGGGCGATCTCATGGCCGATGACGGCCGCGAGCTGCGCTTCGTTGTCGAGGTGCGCGAGGATACCGCGCGTGATGTAGATGTAGCCGCCGGGCACGGCGAAGGCATTGACCTGCGGATCGTCGAGGACGCGGAAGGTCCAGTTGAGCTTGGGGCGTTCGCTGAGCGCGGCGATGCGCGTGCCGAGGTCTTGGACGTAGCGCTGGAGTGCGGTGTCCGGGTAGAGGCCGATGGAGGCGACGATCTGCGGGTCGTAGGACTGACCCATCGCGATCTCCTGCGCTTCGCTGACGAGCATGAACTCGCGGCGGCCGGTCGCGGGGTTGGTGGCGCAGGCGGCGAGCATCGCGAGTGTCGCTGCGATGGTGATGACAGCCGCGGCACGGCGAGCGGGCGCGTGATTGCGTGTAGCCAGCATGGAGGACTCCGAGTGAGGAACCGGGCGACCTCGGAATATAGCGCTCAGAGGACGCCTTTCACCGGAAGCCGGGCTCCGCACTCCTTGCAGAAGTTCGCATCCTGGTCATGCCCGTCTCGGCCGCAGGACGGGCAGGTGACCATGCGCGGGATCCGCGCGGCGCGCTGGAGCTCGAGTGTGACGATCCCGGTGGGCACGGCGATGACACCGTATCCCATGATCATGAGCAGGCTCGCCAGCATGCGGCCCGCCGATGTGACGGGCACGATGTCGCCGTAACCTACGGTCGTCAGGGAGACGATCGCCCAGTACATCGAGGTCGGGATGCTCGTGAACCCGGACTCCGGCCCTTCGACCAAGTACATGATCGAGCCCACGACCGTCACCGACGTGAGCACCGTGAAGAGGAAGACGATGATCTTGTATCGGCTCGCGCGGAGGGCGCTGGCGAGCACGCTGGCTTCCGAGACGTAGGTGGTGAGCTTGAAGATCCGGAAGACGCGCAGCACACGGAGGATACGGACGAGTGCGAGAAAGCGTCCCCCCGGGAACAACAGACTCACGTACGTGGGCAGCGTGGCGACGAGATCGACGATGCCGTAGAAACTCCGCGCATAGCGCAGGCGATCCGCGGCACACCAGAGCCGTGCGACGTACTCGACGGTGAATAGCAGCGTGAAGAACCACTCGAGACCGTAGAGCACGTGGTAGGTCGTCGGCGAGAAGCCGCTGACACTGTCGAGCATCATCACGCCGACGCTGCCGAGGATCGCGATGATGAGGGTGACGTCGAACGCGTTCCCAGCGGCGGTGTCGTGGTCGAAGATCACGCGGCGCCAGCGGGTGCGCGCGTCGCTGTTGGTGACGCGGTCGTGGGGCGGGACTTGCTCGGGCATCGCCGGAACCTACCGCGCGGGCGGGCGGAGGAACATGGCGCGTGTGCGCGTGACTTGACGACGAGCGGTCGGCCTCTGAAGTTCTCTACGTGCGCGTCGGAGCGCCGCCGGTCCGCGGGAAGGGAGGGTCCCATCCGAGTCGTCGCAGGTCGCTGGTCACATCCTTCTTTCAGGCCCACGAAGCGGACGGGGGCCGTCACGAAAGGAGGTCGCATGTCCGCGTTCCGCGCGCTGCCGTCGCAGCCGAGTCTGGAGTTCGATCGCAAGGAGGCCAAGGCGCTGCTGCGCCGCCTCCAGGACCGCGAGGCCGACGCCCTCGCACGGGCCCTCGCGTTTCATCCGACACTCGGGCGCGCGCCGTCTGATGTGTTCGCGTTGGCTGACGCTCAACTGATCGTCGCGCGCGAGTACGGGTTCGCGAGTTGGCCGCGGCTGGTGCAGTACCATACACAACTCGAGCGGCACCGGCACGCGCGGACTGAGATTCACGGCCGGGAGTTCTTCGAATCACGGGCGCGCTCGTGGCATCGCGAGATTGCGGCTCGCCTCCCGGATGCCGCGCGCGCGGTCGGCGCGTATGTACCGCGCTTCTACGGGCTGCCGGTGGACGCCGTGTTTGCCGCCGAGGTCACCGACGACGAGATCCGCCTTGCCATCGCCCGCACGTACGGCGCACCGAGTTGGCAGGTGCTCATGGAGCGGAACGCCGGGGACCGCGCGTCACCGCCACCCTCCGGTCTCGCGCAACGGCTGTGCGGGCATATTCGCATGACCGTCGCTGAGGTCGAGTCGTTGATCGCGGCTGGAGCGGATCCCCGCTGGACCGCGCCGAACGGCTACACGGTGCTTGAGCACGCGCTGCTCAAGTACTTCCATCCGCCGGCGGTCGATGCACTGCTGATGCATCTCGCTCCCCCTTTCCGCGCTGCGATGTGGGTACAGGCAGGTGTCGGGGACGTGGCAGGTACGATGGCCTTCCTCGACCATGCGGGGCATCCGCTTGCACGCGTGCGCGCTGATCGGCCGCCGTTCGATGTGTTCGGACCAGGTCCACTGCCCGCGCTCCCGAATCCGAGTGACGACGAGCTGCTCTTTGAAGTGTTCGTCGTCGCGATGCTCAATCACCGGCTGGGGGTGATGGAGGCGCTGTGTGCGCGCGGATTCAACGTGAACATGAAGATGAGTGAGCAACCGTTGGTGAACGTCGCCGCGATGAACGGGTGGGACGACATCGTCGCCGTGTTGGTGCGCGCCGGTGCGGATCTCGATGTTCGCGGGTTCCGCCCGGCGCAGACCGCACGAGAGATCATCGCCGCGCGTGAGGCACACTGAAACGACAGGCGCCACGCGACGCGAGTCGCGTGGCGCCTGACCGCCAGAGACGTGCTACGCCACGGCCGGATAATCGATGTACCCCTTCTCCTCACCCTGATAGAACGTCGCCTGACTCGGCGCGCTCAGCGGGGCCCCGGTGCGGAATCGCTGCGGCAGGTCGGGATTGGCGATGAACGCCGTGCCGAACGAGACCATATCGGCCGCCCCGCTCGTAATGGCCTCGGCCGCCGACGCTGCGGTGAATCCCCCGTTCACGATGTACGCGCCCGAGAACAACGGACGGAGCTGCGGCGAGATCCGCTCGGCGGTCGTCGCCGGATCGATCACGTGGAGGTACGCGAGGCCGAGTGCGCTCAGGCCGGTGGTGAGTGCCGCAAACGTCGCGCGCGGGTCGGAATCGGTCATGCCGTTGAACGGCACGTGCGGCGAGATGCGATACCCCACACGGTCCGCGCCCCACACATCGACGACGGCCTGCGTGACCTCGAGCGGAAGCCGCACGCGGTTCGCGATGCTGCCACCGTAGGCGTCTGTGCGCTGGTTGGAGCCATCGCGCGTGAACTGGTCGAGCAGGTAGCCGTTAGCCCCATGGATCTCGACGCCATCGAAGCCGGCGGCCTTCGCCTGCTCGGCGCCATGACGGAACTGCGCGACGATGTCGGGGAGCTCGTCGAGCGCGAGGGCGCGCGGTGTCACGGTGGGCTTCATGCCCTCGGGCGTGAAGACCTTCGCCTCGAAACCGATCGCCGACGGCGCGACGGGCAACGCTCCGCCGTGGAAGTCCGGATGCGAGACGCGCCCCACGTGCCACAGCTGCGCGAATATCTTGCCGCCAGCGCGATGCACGGCGTCGGTGATGCCACGCCATGCGGCCACCTGCTCCGCAGAGTGGATGCCCGGCGTCCGGATGTACCCGACGCCTTGCGGGCTGACCTGGGTGCCTTCCGTCACGATGAGTCCGGCGGAGGCGCGCTGCACGTAGTACGCGGCGGCGAGCGGGTTGGGCACGTTGCCCTCGAGCGCCCGGCTGCGGGTCATGGGCGCCATCACGAAGCGATTGGCCGCTTCGACCGCGCCGACGCGCACGGGCGCGAACATGTCGACGGGGCTGTCGGATGGTGCGGGGGTGGCGGCGGTCGTGGAGACGGATGTGGCAGTGGCGGTCGCAGATGGCATGGCGGTGGAGTCCTGTGCGGGGGCGGGTGGGCCGGCGGTTGTGGTCGCGGTCGCGGGATGACATATTGTTACCGACCGGTAACATCTCCATGTTACTGACCAGTAACACCCGTTGTCAATCGTTCGTTCCCACGAGTCCCGTGCCCCGTTCAGGCGTCAGGCGTTCAGCTCTCCCTTCATCAGTGGATACCAGCGACACCGACGCCGCCCAGTCGATGCCGCCGCGCGAGCGTATCCTCGCGGCGGCGGCCGATTTGTTCTATCGGCAGGGCATCCGCGCGATCGGCGTCGATGCGATCGTCGAGCAGGCGGGCACGAACAAGATGACGCTGTACCGGCACTTCGCGTCGAAGGACGAACTCGTCGCGGAGTACCTGCAGCGTGAGGCAGCGAGCGCGGACCGCATCTGGACCGACCTCGCCGCCAGGCATCCCAACGACCCGCTGGCGCAGCTGCGCGCGTGGTTTCGCGACATGAGTGACCATGCCTCGAGTGCGGACCATCGCGGCTGCGCGCTCGCCAATGCGGCGATCGAGCTTCCCGAAGAGGATCACCCGGCGCGCGCGGTGGTGCGCGAGCACAAGAACGGCACGCGCGATCGCGTGGTGAAGCTCGCGCGCGCGGCGGGGATGACGGAGCCGAAGATGCTCGCGGACGAGCTGTTCCTGCTGCTCGAGGGTGCGCGCGTGACGGCGCAGAGTGTGGGACGCGAAGGCCTAGGGGCTCGGCTCGTCAGGATGGGCGAGGCGATGATCGCCGCGCACCGCGGATAGGCTCAGCGAACGACTGCCTGGACTACTCCCGATTCAGCGCGCGACGCGGCTCATGCGGCGGAAGAGCGGCCGTAGGAGCACTTGGAGCAAGGCCGAGACCATGGCGACGGCCAGGCCGATCACAAGCGGGATCACGGGACCGAAGGTGATCAGCATCCCGAGGTAGAACCCGAGCACGTACTCGGGGCGGAACACTGGGAGGATGAGGCCGACGACGGGCAGCGCGAAGAACAGCGTCGAGAGGGCGGTGTGCTCCGGATCGACGGTGAAGAGCAACGCCATCACGGCCCCGTAGGTGAGCGCTCCCACAAAGGCCAGCAGCGTGTGGCGGAGCGCGGCGTCGCCTTGATCGGCAGGGAGCGCCTTCAGTCGCGCCTGAGCGAGTCCGGTCAGTGTCCACGCCAACACAGGCATCACCAGCGCGCCCCACCAGTTGGAGATGGCCGGCATGTCTTCGCGCGCGCCGAAGCTGTGCGCGGGGACGCCGGCGTGCAGGTGCTGCCACGCGAGCAACGCCCAGTACGCGAGCGTGAGACCCGCGACGAACCACTGGCGGATGCGAGGGAACTGCGAGGCGTGCACGGGGGCTCCGGAACGGGCGGTCGCGGTGGATCGATTCGTTCGCCCTACGCAACGCCGGCGCGGCGGTTTCCGGGACTACGGCCGCGGGTACGGCACCGAGAACGTGAGGTGCAGCGGCACATCGAACGGTCGCTGCAGGACGCACTCGTTCGTCGCAAAACCGTCCTGCGGCGCCTCGCACGAAGGGCGCTCGCTGTATCCAAAGATGGCGAACAACGGCGTATCGACGTCGACCGTCAATCGCCCGCCGGCGACGCGGAGCGTGGCGCCCTCGGAGAAAGAACTCGAGGGAGTGAGCACCTGGAATCGCCAGCCTGGTGACGCGATCCCGTGCGGCAGCGCCTCGATCACGACGAACCGGAGTGCGGCGGCAAGCTCGTCCGCACTCGCGCCCCGGGTGACGCCGCAGCCGAGGTACAGTGAGATCCGTGCATCGCGCCCCGAGAGCAGGAGCACGTTGACTCCGCTGCCGCCGGTTGGGCCGCACATGCTGGTCTGCTCGAGGATGGCAGGCGGGTCACTCCCCAGCACGTTCACGCGCCACTCTTCGCGGTGACGGTCCACGAAGTCCTGCGCGGCACGTTCGGCCGTCACGCGTTCGAACTCCGGGCTCATGAGCTCGGCATCGCAGCCGGCGCCGCTCAGCGCGACCACGAGTGCCAGGCCGATGCGGCGGACGGATGGGGGCGTCAGCGTTCTCATGCCGAGCACTACCTGCCGTGCGCGAGCTTCGTCACCGCGTCGCGTCGACCGTACCCACTGGTGACCATGACGACCACCGTCACCACCAACGCCCACGCATACGTGTTGTGCATGCCGATGGCCAGCGGCCCCACCGCGGGCATGCCGAGCGCGGCGGCATCACGCGTCGCCGTTGAGGCGAGGATGGTCGGCAGGAACCACGGCAACAGGAACGGCCACGTGCACACCGTGAGATCGAGCAGATTCGCGCGACGGTACGCGCTGAGTCCGTGCCGCGCGCCGGTCTCAGATGCGAACGGGCCGGTCATGAGCACCGCAACGACGGAGTGGGTGGTGAGCAGCACCGCCGCTGAGACGGTCCCGACGATCCACCACTCGGCGCCGGCGGCGGTGCGCGCCCGTGTCGCCGCGAACGCGACGAGACGCTCAAGGAGATCGGTCGCTTGGATCGTGCCGACGAGTGCCATCAGCAGCAGCGTGAACACGCTCACGCCGATCGCCCGTCCGAAGCCGTCCACCACCACCCCGGTCGCGCCGAACGCACCGGGTTCCACGCGCAGCAGCTGGCTCGGGGTGAGCAATCCGCTCATCAGGCCGATCAGCACGGTCGCCAGAATACCGAAGAGGAGCGCTTCGAGCAGGTGTCGCTTTGCGAGCAGCAGACTGATCACGAGGATCGGAACAGCGAGCATCACGAGCGCACGACCCGAGTCTGCAGTCGTGGCGACGTTCGTGCCCGCTTGGCTGGCGGTCGCTGCGATGGCCGCCGCCGCGGCCCGCGCACCGGACGCGTCGCCGCCGCCGAGCACGAACGACGCGATGAGCGCGATAAGCCCCGCGGGTACCGCATACTTGAGTCGCGCGCGCACCGTGCCGCCGATGTCCGCGCCCTGTGAACCGCTCGACGCGATGGTCGTGTCGGACACAGGCGACATGGAATCGCCCCACGTCGCGCCGGCGAGGATCGCGCCGATGAGCGCCGCAGGTGCCGCGCCGGCGGCGCCACCGGCGGGATACAACAGCGGCCCCGCGACGAGGATGGTCCCGAAGCTGGTGCCGGTGGCCGTAGAGATCACCGCGCACGCAATGAACGCCGCCGCGACGTACGCGCCACCGCTCAGTCTGAGCGCCTGTGCGCCCCACGCCAGCGCTCCCACGAACCCGCTCGCGCTGAGCAGTGCGCCGAGTACGCCCGCGAATAACCAGGCGCAGAGCATGATCATCACGATGCGCTGACTCATGCCGTCGAGCATCGCCTCGGCGTATCGCTCGCGGTCCTTTGCGAGCAGCAGACCGACGATGAGCGCGCCGAGCAGCACGGGCCAGAAGCCGCGTTCATCGGGTGCACCCTGCAGCGCGAGCGCCGTGACACCGGCGAGGAACACCGCGAACGGCGCCAGCGCCCCGGCGGTGCCGAGGTGGAACGTGAGGGCGGGGGGATGCATGGTGGACGAAGATACGCTGTGGCGGCTATCCTTCGCGACATGACGCCCGACCACTCCATGCGACCCGACGATGCGTTCACGCTCTACGACCTCCGCGTTGAGGTCGTCGCGACCGAGCGTCCGATGGTGTGCAATCACAAGGCCGGCGATTGGTTCGAACTGGTGGGCGAGAACCTTCGGTTCCCGCCGGGGCAGTCGTTCCCGTTGTATCCGCTTGCCGCGATCCTGCCGCTGTTGCCGGCCAAGCAGCGCGAGACGCACCCCAACGACTGGATGACGACGGACGCCGAGATCGCGTGCCCGGATCCGCATTGCGGCGGACGGTTCCGCATCACGCGCACAGGAACGAGCACGTGGCGGCATGGCGAGGTGACTCGCGTGCCGCTGACGCCGTGAGCGCCGCGAGTTCGACCGCGTCGGTGCCCGTCGACTCTCCCGCACGACTGATCAAGGGCGGTTGGCAACTCGCCGGCGGGCACGGCGCGGTGGAGGAGCGGCGCGCGCTCGACGACATGCACGCGTTCGCCGAGGCGGGCATCACGGCGTTCGATTGTGCGGACATCTATACCGGTGTTGAAGCGCTCATCGGCCGGTTCCTGCGCGAGTGGCGCGAGCGCCATGGTCCCAACGCGCCGGCGATCCGAGTGCACACCAAGTGTGTGCCCGACCTCGATCTGCTGGCGCGCATCACGCGCGCGGATCTCGAACGTACCATCGACCGCTCACTGCGCCGACTCGGCACCGAGCGATTGGATCTCGTGCAGTTCCATTGGTGGGACTACGAGCAGGACCGCGTGGTGGATGCGGCGCTGCATCTCGACGCGATGCGGCGGGAAGGGAAGATCGTTGCGCTCGGCGCGACGAACTTCGATACGGTGCATCTCCAAGCGATGCTCGACGCCGGCGTGCCGATCGTCGCGCACCAGGTGCAGTGTTCGGTGATCGACCGTCGCGCGCTGGGGACGATGCGAGCGCTCTGTGAGGCGCGCGGGGTACGATTGTTGGCGTTCGGCGCGCTCGCCGGTGGGTTTGTGCACGAGCGCTGGCTCGGCGCGGCCGCGCCCGCGGAGCCGATGGAGAACCGCTCGCTCGTGAAGTACAAACTGATCATCGATGAGTGGGGCGGGTGGGCGGCGTTCCAGCGACTGCTCCACGCGTTGCATGCCGTGGCCGTCGCCAAGGGCGCGACGATCGGTGCGGTGGCGCTGCGCTGGGTGCTCGAGCAGCCCGCGGTGGGCGCCGCGATCATCGGCGCGCGGAACGTCGCGCATCTGCCGGCGACGCTCGCTGCGCTTCGGCTCACGCTGAGCGAGACGGATATGTCGGCGATCGCCTCATCTATAGAAGGCGACGGTCACGGGCCGCTCGGCGATGTCTATGCACTCGAGCGGGAGAAAGGCGGGCGTCACGCCGTGATCATGCGGTACGGACTCAACGCGGCGGCGACGGACTGAGTGAGGTCAACGCGTCGCGCTTGCTGACGCGATGAGGTAGAACGCCTCCTGCCGCGGCCGGAAGAACCGATACCCTTCGGCGGTGAGATACGCGCAGTCCTCCATCATCACGAACGCCTTCTTGCCGCCCCACTCGGGAATCGCGAGGCCGGTGTTGAGTTCGATCGAGATATAGGAGCCGAGCCGGAGGCGTTGGCCCGCGACAGTGGTGTCGGTGCGCAGCGCCGAGCGGAAGTCGATCGAGGCGCCAAGACCGTGTCCCTGCGCACCGAGCGGATGCGAGTACACCATGGCTTCGATACCGCGCTGCTTCATCTCGGCCATCGTCGTGTTGAACACTTCGCCGCCGGTGCGGCCTGGGCGCGCGGCGCGTAGCATGAGTGCGTCCTGCAGCGTGTTGGTGTTCTTGAGCGCCTGCTTGAGGCCCGCGGGCGCGTCGGTCTCACCGGGCTTGAGCACGTAGGCCATCTTCTGCCAGTCGGTGTCGAACCCCATGTACGTGATGCCGAAGTCGATGTGCACGAGATCACCCGGGAGGATCACCGTGGCTTCGGGAGCGACGGCGACGAATCCGCGTGAGGTGGCGATGTCACCTTGGGCCCGCTGCACGCGGAGGTCGGGCTGGAACCACGTGCGCACGCCGGCGGCCCACAGCAGATCGTAGAGCGCACGACGGACATCGCCTACCGTGGTGACGCCCGGCGTGATGAACTCAGAGGACAGCGCACGCCGAACGATCTCCTCCGTGACTTCGACCGCCGCGCGATAGTGCTCGAGTTCCTCGGGGATGCGTGTGTCGAGGTAGTCGGTGGTGAGTCGCGCCGCACTCACGAATCGCGCGACCGCATCGGGGCCCATGGCCTCGGAGATGAAGCGATGCGCGTCGTACCCGAGTGCGCGCGTCTGGCCGCGTCCGCCGCCGATGCTCAAGCCGATCGTGCTCGGCTGGTACTGCTCCCAGAGTTTGCGGAGCGTACCCGCCGGGGGCAGCGGCTCGGTGGTGGGCGCATCGAAGAATCGCGCGAGGTTCTCCTCCGTATAGCCGGTGATCGCGAACTTCTTGAGCCCGGCGTCGCCGGCATCTATGAAGACGAAGACGTCGCGATTTCCCGTGTACGGGCGCGGCGGCGCGATCTGTTGGACGACCGGGTCGTCGTGGAACTCCTCGTTCACGATGATCCACATGCCGATCTTGTGTTCGCGCATGAGCGGGAGGAGGAGCTCGTGCTTCTTGCGCAGCCAGGTCTCGCGGGTGGCGATCTGCTCGCTCCAGGTGAGGAGCTTGGCGGCGGAGGCGACGACGGGGCGGCGGCCGTGCGGCGTGCCCCCCTGCGCGCGCAGCGCCTCGAACGGAAGCGACGACGTGACGTGCACCGTCCCGAGGACGATGAGAGCGAGGCGGGTGTTCAGGCGAACGCGCATTGGAGTATCCGCAAACGAGGGACGCGTCCGCCCCTGGCTCGGGACGGACGCGTCAAAAGCTACTCGACGCCGCTCTGCTCGGCGCCTAGGACTTCTTGGCCGGCGGATTCGCGAAGCGCAGGTACGCCGTCACGAACAGCAGCAGCGTGATCACCAACGGCACTGTGAACGGCTCGTCCCGACGGATGTGCGTCCACACCGCGCCACCCATGAGCACACCGAGCAGGGCAGCGGCCAGCGGGGTGAGGAACACCGCGATCCCCGTGGCCGCCGGCACGATGAGGCCCACCGCGCCAGCCACTTCGGCGGCGCCGATGAGCTTGATCTGCGTGTCGGTGAAGTCGTTCGCCCAGGCCATCGCCGGGTCGGCGCGGAGGTCGGCGGGTGCCTTGGTGATCTTCATGATGCCGGCGCCCGTCATGGCGAGGGCGAGGAGGATCTGCAGGGTCCAGATGAGCTTCTTCATGGTGGGGAATCGTTCAGGGTGGCAGATAGTCAGTGGAACTGACGGTCAGGATGAGATACTATTCGTCTCTCCTTCCGCTGTCAACTCGATGACACGTAAACGACTTCCGACCGTCCCCGACCCGAGCGCTCCGGCGCTGCCCGCCGCCGTGACCTCGACGGTCGGCTTCCTCATGCGGGAGGCGGCGTCGCGGTTCCGGGTGCGCGTCGAGCGGATGTTGTTCGAGTTCCACCTGCGGCCGCAGCAGCTGCTCATGCTCATCACGCTCCGCGACGAGGGGCCGATGTCGCAGCTCGCGCTCGGCCAGCGGCTCGGCATGGACCGCACCACCACCATGCAGTCGGCGCAGGCGCTCGCCGATGCGGGCTATATCGATCGGCAGGATGACCCGGACGATCGCCGAGTGTATCGGCTCACGCTCACCTCGCAGGGGCGTCGGCTGGCCGCGACGCTGGAAGGGCGGCTCAAGAAGATCGATCAGGAGCTGCTCGCGCCGCTGAGCGCGGAGGACCGGGCGCGGTTCCTGGCGCAGTTGCACGCGATCGTGGACTGCCACTGAGCATCTGAGGCGAGTCGGCGGCGGCTGACTTGCGAAACTTGCGGCTTGGCGGTCGCGTACCTAGTGTGTATATCGATATGCACACTCCGCTGTCCATCTCCCAGGCCGACCACCGGCCCATGTACCTCCAGATCATGGAGCAGATCCGACATCTCGTCGCGGTCGGGGACTGGGCGCGCGGGCAGGAGATCCCTTCCATCCGTGCGCTCGCGGCGGAACTGCGGATCAGTGTCATCACCATCCGTCGGGCGTATCAGGAGCTCGAAGACGAAGGCGTGATCGTGACCCAGCAGGGGCGCGGGACCTTCGTCGCGGACCGCCCGACACTCGGGCCCGACCTTCGGGTGCAGGAGCTCGATGCCCACCTGCGTGCGGCGGCGGAACTGGGGCAGCGGCTCGGACTCGATGCCGCCGCGATGGACGCACGCCTCCACGAGGCACGTCGGCAGGTCCGACGCGACTCTTCTTCAGACCAGAGACGCACATGAGCGCGTTCGCGATCGACATGCGGGACGTGTCCAAGCGCTATCCGTACTTCACCCTGCAGGGTCTCTCGCTCCGCCTGGAGCCGGGACAGATCATGGGATTCGTCGGGCCCAACGGTGCCGGCAAGTCGACTACGATCCGTGTGCTCATGGGCATCACCGCGCACGATGCCGGCGAAGTGCGCGTGCTCGGGCATCCGATGCCGGCCGAGCAGGCGCGGGCCAAGCGGGACATCGGATTCGTGTCGCATGACATGGGGCTGTTCGCCAACGCGACCATCGGGTGGCACATGGCGTTCGTCCGCTCGATCTACCCCTCGTGGGACGCGTCGTATGCGGCGGCGCTGCTCAAGCGTTTCTCGCTCCGGGCGGAGCAGCCGGTGAAAGGTCTCTCGACCGGGGAGCGCATGCTCGCGATGCTGCTGCTCGCGCTGTCGCGTCGGCCGCGGTTGCTGATCCTCGATGAACCGACGGCGGGGCTCGATCCGGTGGCCCGCCATGTGCTGCTCGCCGAGCTGATGGATGTGCTCAAGGACGACTCGCGGTCGATCCTGTTCTCCTCGCACAACACGCTCGATGTCGAGCAGATCTCCGACCGCATCACGTTCATCGATCGCGGACGGGTCGTCGCATCGGAGGACAAGGAGACGTATCTCGATCGCTGGCGTCGTCTCCATCTCGATGTGCCCGAGGGGATACGTCTCGAGCCACGCGCCGGGGTGACGAGCATCACCCAAGGGCATCGCACCGCAGTGGTGACCACGGACGCGTTCACACCGGCGCTCGAGGCGACGTACCGCCTCGCCGGGTTCACGGTGCGCGACGTACAACGTCTCACCCTCGAGGAGGTATTCGTGGAGACCGTCCTGCATACCCGAACGGAGCGCGGCGAATGACACGGAGCGTGGTCGGTCATCTCATCCGAAAGGACCTGTTCCTCTATCGGTGGCTCATCGTCGGCACGGTGCTGGTCGGTCTGTGCTCCATCATCCTGTCCGGATCCGCGGGGGCGGTGGGCGCCGGGGGGCAGATCCTTCTCGTCACCAGCGTCGTCGTGCTAGCCGTGTTCCTCGCGGTGCATGGCGTGATCTCCGAGCGGCAGACGCGGTCGTTGCTGTTCGCGCTCAGTCTGCCGATCTCGCCGCTGCAGTACACGGTGGCGAAGGTCGTCGCCGGTCTGGTCGCGTTCCTGATCCCGTGGTCGATCCTGACAGCGGCGATCGTGGGCCTCACGCATGTGTTCAACCCCGGCGCCGTGGGGGCGTTGCCGTCCTCGGTTGCGTTAATGGGGCTGCTGCTCACGAACTTCTGCATCCTCACCGCGATCGGTTTGATCAGCGGCTCGGAGTTGTGGAGCGTGGTGGGCATCATCGCGACCAACACGTCCGTTCCGCTCTTCATGGCCGCGATGGTCCCGCGGCTCACGCCTGCGACGGACGGCGTCATGGCACTCTGGAGCGGTCCCATCGTGGTGACGCTGCTCGCGGAATTTGCCGTCGCCGTGCTCGCGCTCGCCACGGCATTCGTGGTGCAGTCCCGTCGGACCGACTTCGCACACGGAGCGGCGGCGTGACACAGGACGACCGTTTCCATGGGCTCGATGCGGCGCGTGCGTTCGCACTGCTGCTCGGTGTGGTGCTGCACGCGACGATGTCCTTCTTCCTCCCGATCCCGGCGCAGGATGTCTCGCCGAGTGTGGCACTCGGCGTCACGTTCTATGTGATCCACATGTTCCGCATGACGCTGTTCTTCGTCATCGCGGGGTTCTTCGCCCACTTGGCGTTCCACCGCCGCGGTGCGCGCGCGTTCGTGAAGGACCGCGCGAAGCGGATCGTGGTGCCGATGACGGTGGGCTGGGTGATCCTCGCCCCGGTGACCACGGCGATCGTCATCTGGGGATTGATGCGCACGTTCCCCGATGGGGCTCCCGCTGACGCGCCTGCGCCGGCGCCGCAGGGATTCCCGCTGACGCATCTCTGGTTCCTCTACTATCTGTGTGTGTGCTACGTGCTGGTGTTGTCGGCGCGGGCCGCGTTCGTCTCGTTGCTCGATCCGAAGGGGACGTTGCGCGCCGCGATCGATGCGCGGTTCGGCGCACTGCTGCGCAGCGCCGTCGCGCCGCAGATCTTCGCGCTCCCGCTGTTCGCTGTGTTCGTGGGAGACGCGTCGTGGCCCGCGTGGTTCGGTATCCAGACGCCCGATACCGGACTCATGCCGCAGCTCCCGGCGCTGGCCGGCTTCGTCACCGCGTTCCTCGTCGGGTGGCTGCTCCATCGCCAGACGGAGTTGCTCGCAGTGCTCGAACGCCGTTGGGCGCTACACCTGGGACTCGCGGTGGCGCTGACCGCGGGCTGTCTCGCGATCATGGGTTCGGCGCCGGATCTCGGTGCACCCAGCGTGGTCCCGGGCGGTGCGCGCATGCGACTGCTCTACGCCGCGGCCTACACGGTCGCGATCTGGTGCTGGTCGTTCGGCGTGCTGGGCGGCGCGTTGCGGTTCTTCCGTGCGGAACGTGCCGCGATGCGGTACCTCGCGGATGCGTCGTACTGGATCTACCTCGCACATCTCCCGGTGGTGTTCGCGCTGCAGGTGCTGCTGATGCGCTGGCCGATGCACTGGGCACTCAAGTTCCCGCTGATCGTCGGCGTGACGGTCGGCGTCCTGCTGCTCACCTACCGTTGGTTCGTGCGGGGGACCATCATCGGGGAGGTGCTCAATGGGCGGCGGGTGCGCGCGTCCGCGGCGCCGAGCACACCGACGATGCCCGCGACAACCGCGCCGCTGCTCGCGGAGCTCGCCGGCGTCATCAAACAGTTCGACAAGACTGTGGCTCTCGACCGCGTGTCGGTCGCCGTACGCGCCGGCGAGTTGCTCGCGCTCCTCGGGCCGAATGGCGCCGGAAAGACCACGGCGATCGGCCTGTGGCTCGGCACGCTGGAGCCGGATTCTGGCGTGGCGACCGTGATGGGAGGATCGCCGTTCGACGTGCACTCCCGCCTCGGTGTCGGCGCGATGCTGCAGGAGGTGGTGCTCGCTCCCGCACTCACCGCACGCGAGCATCTCGCGTTGACGGCGAGCTACTACCGGTCGCCGCTCTCGGTGGATGACACGATCGCGCTCACCGGCATCTCGGCGATCGCCGACACCCGGCATGGCAAACTCTCCACCGGCCAGAAGCGTCAGGTGCAGTTCGCACTCGCGGTGGTGGGACGCCCGCAGCTGATCTTCCTCGACGAGCCCACGGTCGGACTCGACGTGCAGGCGCGCGAAACGATGTGGCGCGCCATCCGTTCCCTCGTGGCGTCCGGGACCTCAGTCGTGCTGACCACGCACTATCTCGAGGAAGCCGAGGCGTTGGCCGATCGCGTGGTGGTGCTCGCGAAGGGGCGGGTGATCGCTGAAGGCAGCGTGGATGAGATCCGCGCCGTGGTGACGCGCAAGCGCGTGAGCTTCGCCTCGGTGTTGGACGCGGACGAACTGCGCACCTGGCCCGGCGTGATCGAAGCCGAGCGTGACGCGCGGTTGGTGCACCTCACGGTCGCCGATGCCGAGGCGGTGGTGCGTCGCCTCCTCGCGTCCGACCCGGCGTTGAGCCAGCTCGAAGTGAAGCAGGCGAGTCTGGCTGAGGCATTCAATGAACTGACCAAGGAGGCGGCATGACCGGCGTCACGATGTCCGTGCCCGAGGCGCCGCGTGTCGCGGTGATCGACCGTAGTCCGTTGCCGCTTGGGCGCTTGCTCCGCGCCTACCTGCTCGAGGCGAAGATGGAGACGAAGGCGGCGTTGCGCACGCCGGGCTTCGCATTGCCGTTCATCGCGGTGCCGGTGGCGATCTACCTGTTCTTCGGGGTGGTGATCAACGGCAACGTCGGCGACTCGAGCGAATATGGGCCCGCTGTGGTGGACTACCTCTTCTCCGGCTTCTGCGTGTTCGCCGTGATGATGCCCGGGATCTTCAGTGGCGTGATCCTCGCGACGGATCGGGAGGGCAACGTGCTCAGGCTCAAGCGCGCCCTCCCGCTGCCGCCGGGCGCGACGATCGTCGCCAAGGTCCTGATGTCGATGGGCATCGCCGCCATCGCGCTCACGCTGGTGGTCGCTGTGGCACTGTACGTCGGGAAGCTGACGATGTCGATCGAGCAGGTGGCGACGATCTGGATGGTGCTCGTCGTCGGCACGATCCCGTTCGCAGCGATCGGTCTCCTGATCGGTGCGCTGGTGTCGAGCTCGGCCGCGCCCGCGTGGGGCAACATGATCTTCTTGCCGATGATGTGGCTCTCGGGACTGTTCATCCCGCTGCCCGCATTCCTGCGCAGCTGGGTGGTGATCTGGCCGGCGTTCCATCTCAACCAGTTGGCGCTGGGACTCGCCGGTGTGAAGCAGTTCATCTTCATCCCCACCGGACTCGCCGCAGCGGTCCTGCTCGGTGTGACAGTGCTCTGCGGCGGCCTCGCGATCAGGCGACTCGCGCGCGTGGGGTGACTATCGGTCGTGTATGCGTTCGCGTTCGAGCCGGGCGCGCAAGGCGCGTCGCGCCGCGGCTGCGTAGCGTTTGCAGGCGTCGCGATCCACGAATCCCTCTGGCGCTGCTCTCGCGCGCTCCCACAGGGAAGAAGCGGCTGGGTGCGGGGTGATCAGGATGTCGCAGGAGATCCGCTCCAGCAGCGCATGGCCGCGTTCGAAGTCGGCGAGCGCGGTGGGATAACGTGTGTTGTCCGAAAAGCGGAATCCGTCTTCGGAGATCGGGGACTGACTGTCCGCATACACGAAGTCGAGGCAGCGTGCGCCTTCGCAGGCGCGCCACGTCCATGTGCTGCCGCCGGGAGTGTGGCCTCCCGTCGCGTGCAGCGTGAAGGACAAGGGCCCCAAGCGCACGACCTCACCCGCCGCGAGTACGTCCACGTTGCGCACCGGCGGCATGGGGAAGGCGATGCCGTGCTGCGGATCATCGTGGTCCGGCAGTCCGCGTGCGATCACCGGAGCGCTCGCCGCGCTCGCGATGACGCGCGCGCCGCTCACCTCCTGAAGGGCCGCGATGCCACCGGCGTGGTCGTAGTGCGCGTGGGAGTTGAGGATGATCTTGATATCTCGCGCGTTGAATCCGAGCGCCGCGATGTTCTTGAGGATGAGCGGGGCGGAGTTGGGCAGGCCGCCGTCGATGAGGATGTGGCCCTCGGGCGACGTGATCAGCAGCGCGGTCAGCCCGTGCGTGCCCACGTAGTAGGTGTTGGCGAACAGGCGCAGCGGCGCTTGCGGCGCGTTCCACTCGGCGCAGCTCGGGCATCGGGCGGAGTCGTACGCCATCGTGAGAGCCGCGCTCTGGGCGCGTACGGTGGCCGGGACGCTGAGTGAGGCGACGGCGAGGGCGCCGGCGAAGAGCACGCGCGCGGGGCGCGAGGAGCGGTCGACGTTGGGCATGCGGGAAAACTACCGAGGCTGACCGCGGCGGTCACGGTGTCGCATATTGGCGTGTCGCGCCTCTCCCGCCACCGACCAGGCCCATGTCGATCCCAGCGCCCGCCCGCCGTGCCCTCCTCGCTGCCACCTGCGCGATGCCGCTCGCGCTTCCGTGTCGCTCCGTCGCATCGCAGGTGCCGACGTCGGGTCTCGCGAGTGCGTTGCGGTCGTGGCAGTCCCTCGACGCACCGACGGGGCACGAACGTCTCGCCACCGATGTGATCGCCGCCGCGATGCCGGGGTGGCAGCGCGATGCGGCGGGGAATCTTCACCGTACCATTGGCCGCGGTGCGCCGCGCCGCGTCGTCGCCTGTGCGATCGATCGGCCGGGGTTTGCCGTCACACAGATCACCGCAGATGGTTTTCTTCGCGTGCATCGGGTGGGAGGCGGCGGGCATCCGCTGTTCGATCAGTCCCACGAAGGCCAGCAGGTGAACGTGCACACGTCTCGCGGCGTGGTGCCCGGTGTGTTCGCGGTGGCGAACGGGCACTTCGCGCAGCAGCACCGCAACGACACGCTCGTCACCACCGCCGATGACCTGTGGCTCGACATCGGTGTGCGTTCGGCGGCTGAGGCGCAGGCTCTCGGGGTGCGGTTGATCGATCCGGTCACGCGTCGTGTCCCCGCGTGGTCGTACGCCGGCGGTGTCGCGGGAAACGCCGCGGGACAGCGTGCGGGCTGCGCGGCCGTCGCGGCCGCTTCGCGCGGCACGGTGGCGCAGGGCGAGACCACGTTCCTCATCACTACGCAGAGTGTGTTCGGATGGAACGGTTTGAGCGGTGCGGTCGCACGACTGGGCAAGATCGACGAGCTCAGCATCGTGGTGCGCGGGTCGGCGACGCGTACGGATCGTTGGGTGCGCGCAGCGTCGGGGAACGCGAACGGCGTCGATGCCGCCATCTTCCGTGCCGCCGGGCTCGATTCCATCCGACACATCAGCAGCGCCGTGCGGTTCGCGGGCACGTTGGTGGAGACCGTCTCGCGTGATGAAAGTGAGCGCACGCTCGACGCGGTCATTGCGGCCGCAGGCGTCACACCGAGTTCGTTGCCGAGCGAGCGCTGGGTGACGCTGACTCTACCGCCCTCGCCGTCACCGCGCCCTGCCGACGCAGTGTCCGCTACGAGTGCGTTGCTCAAACAGCTCGCCGACATCCCCGGCGTGTCCACCTACGAAACACTCGTGCGCGACGCCGTACGCGCAGCGCTCCCCGTCTGGGCCCGCGAGGCGGCCACGGTCGACGAGGCCGGCAACCTCATCGTCGCGGCCGGCCCCGAGCGCGACACACTCGTCGTGATCGCCCACCTCGATGAAGTCGGCTACGATGTCGTGTCAGTCGATCGCGACGGGATGGTGCAACTCCGCGCCCGCGGCGGCACGGTCGCCTCGGCGTGGGAAGGACAGACGGCGATGCTGCATTACGCACCCGACGCCGCGGGCAACGTGCGACCGCCGCTGCAAGGCGTGTTCGTCCCGCGCGATTCGGCGCGCACGCGTCGCCCCACACGCATGCAGGCGTGGTTCGGGTTCGACGTCGATGGACTCAAGGCCGCCGGTGTCACGGTGGGCGCGACGGTCACTTCACACAAGGATGCGGTGCGCTTGGCCGGCACGCGCTTCACGGCACGGTCGCTCGACGACCGCGCAGGGTCGACCGCGCTGATCGAAGCCGTGCGCGCCACCACGCCGGCCACACTCAAGCGACGCGTGCTGTTCGTGTGGTCCACGGGTGAGGAGATCGGCTTGGTCGGCGCGACGGCACTCGCACAGCGGATCGGCCGGAACGTGAAGCGCGTGCACAGCATCGACACCTTCGTGAGCTCCGACACGCCGCTGGAATCGCCGCACTTCGCGTTCACGGTGTTCGGTGGCGGACCGGTACTCCGTGCGGTGGAGTCCTCGAGCATGGTCCCTCCCGCAGTGCGCGCCGAGATCGAACAGATCGCGCGTGCGGCGGGGATCCCGCTGCAGGTCGGGCTCACGCAGGGTGGGACCGACGGGACTGCCTTCACGTACTGGGGCGCGCCGAACGTGCCGCTCTCGTGGACCGGCCGCTACAGCCATTCACCCGCCGAGGTGCTCGATCTGCGCGACGTGCAGCGGCTTGGGGCGCTGATCGCGGCGATCGTGCGGCGCTGACCTAACGCGCCGCACGATCGCCCTGCAGACTCAGGGGGCCGAGGGCGGCCACTTCTTCACTTCCTTGATATCGAGATAGCCAAGGTAGACGGATGCGGCGGAGAAGTTGCTGGCGATCGCCGACTGTACTTGCGGGTCCTTCGCGACCGCTTTGCTCGTCGCGATGATCACGCCGTGCTTCGTGGTCGCGGGGTGATAGAGCGGCAACCGCGAAATCATCGACGCCGCGGTGAACGCTTCGTCGGCATTGGAGATGAAGAACACCTGGTACTGATCGGTACCGACGCGGACGCTGAGGTCGTCATTGGGCGCAGTGAACGATTTTGCGGTCGGGCGCTTGACCTTCAGCCAGTTAACGACGCCGGAGATGATCGGGATCACGGGGTACCTCGTGTGAGGGGTGTAGCGGGGAGGGGGTGAAGGGACGGGACGGTAGATTCTGTGCTCTGGCCCGCACCTCCGCCATAGGCGGGTTCGGCCAGCGATTGCCAAGCGGCCGCCGCCGAGCGATTCTCACCACCATGCGAATCCGCTTCCTGCTCCGCGCCGCCGCGCTGCTCGTCGCCGTCCTCATCGTGCTTCGCGTCGTCGGCCGCCCCATTGCCAGCCCCGCGCTCGGCTACATCGCCAAGGTGACCTGCTCGCAGGTATTCCTCGGCGGGATCACACCGAGCGCGGCGATCGGGGAGTTGCCGAAGCTCGGGGTGACCGCGGTGATCCGCACGACCGTGGATGTGTCCACAGGGCGCGTCCGAGCGTCGGTGCCGTTGATCGCCTCGCGCGCGGCGCGGTTCCACCCGGGACTCGGCTGCACGCTCGTACCGACCGATGGTGACCCGGTGCAGTTCCCGGCGATGCCCGCGGTCGCAAGCGCGCCGGATTCCGTCAACGCGTTGCCATGGCCACAGGGAGATCAGCCGCGCGCGCAACTGCCCGAGGGCATCGATGCCGCGGGGCTCGACTCCACACTCACGCGCGCCTTCCGCGAGCCGGCCTCGGGCGGCGAACGCAACACCCGCGCGATCGTCGTCGTGCACCGTGGCCGCATCGTCGCCGAGCGGTATGCCGAGGGCTTCAGCGCAGAGAATCGGTACCCCGGCTGGTCGATGACCAAGAGCGTGGGCAGCGCACTGGTCGGCGTGCTGGTGAAGGAAGGGAAGCTCTCACTCGACATGAACGGTCTGTTCGCGCCGTGGCGCGCGACCGCTGACCCGCGCGCGTCGATCACGTTGCGACAGATGCTCTGGATGAGCGACGGCCTCGCCGCCGATGAGTCGTACGCTCCAACCGGCGGTGCCACCAAGCTGCTCTTCGGCTCGCGCGACATCGGCGGGGCGGCGATGCAGGCGGGGCAGGCGACGGCGCCCGGGAGCACCTGGTACTACTCCAGCGCGACCTCGAACCTCATCTCGCAGCTGGTGCGCGATAGCGTCGGCGGCTCCCTCGAGCAGTACCTCACGTTCCCGCGTCGCGTGCTGTTCGACAAGCTCGGCATGCAGAGTGCGGTGATGGAGCCGGATGCGACGGGGCTCTACGTGGCGTCATCATTCATGTATGCCACCGCACGCGACTGGGCGCGGTTCGGTCAGCTCTACCTGCAGGACGGCGTGTGGAACGGCGAGCGTATCCTGCCCGAGGGCTGGGTGGAGTTCAGTCGCACGCCGGCGCCGGCCGCGCCGCTGGGTCAGTACGGCGGGCAGTGGTGGCTCAACGCCGGTGCGGCGAACGACTCCTCAAAGCGCGAGTTCCCGCGTCTCCCGCGCGAGCTCTACTACGCGTCGGGTTTCGAAGGACAGACCGTCGCCGTGATCCCGTCGCGGGACCTCGTGGTGGTGCGGCTCGGACTCTCGCGCCCGGACGACGCCTACGACCTCACCGAGTTGATCGGGGGCGTGCTCGAAGCGATCCGATGAGGGAAAACCGGACGGCGGCGACCGCCGCCGCTCCGGTGTATCATGAAGGATGAGCCACGCGCACAACCGCCCGCAGACCCGCGCCGAGGAGCTCGTGAACAGTGCGTTGCACGGCACGGGTCTCGTGCTGAGCATCGCGGCCATCCCGGTGCTCGTGCTCGCCACACTCGGCGAACACAATCCGGCGCACTTGGTCGGCAGCATCGTGTTCGGCGTGACGATGGTGCTGCTGTATTCGGCGTCGACGTTCTACCATGCGTTGCGTGACGGGCGCGCGAAGTACGTGTTCCGTGTGCTCGATCATTCTGCGATCTATCTGCTCATCGCCGGCACCTACACGCCGTTCGCGCTCGGCGCGCTGCGAGGGCCGTGGGGCTGGACCATCCTCGGGGTGATCTGGGGGCTCGCGGTGGCAGGGATCGTGTCCAAGCTGACCATCGGCTTCCGGTATCCGCGCTTGTCGACGTGGTTCTACGTCGGCATGGGCTGGCTCGGCGTGGTGGCCTTGCAGCCGATGATCGCGCGCATCCCGCTGGCCGGGCTCCTCTGGCTGCTCGCGGGCGGGCTGTGCTACACGGGCGGCGTGTACTTTTATGTGCGCGACGCGCGCGTGCGGTATGGGCACGCGATGTGGCACGTGTTCGTGATGGCAGGCACGGCCTGCCATTTCGTGGCGGTGCTCTGGCACTCCGGCCCGAAACTCCCGTAGGGCAGGGCATGACGACCCCGCCACCCAGCGACGACTTCCTCGACCTCCAGCTGGCGCTGGCCGGTGAATACTCGCTGCAGCGCGAGCTCGGACGCGGGGGCATGGGTATCGTGTACCTCGCGCGCGATGTGCAGCTCGACCGCGACGTCGCGATCAAGGTGTTGCCCACCCATCTCGCGCAGGACCCCGAGGCGCGTGAGCGCTTCCTGCGTGAGGCGCGCATGGCGGCGTCGCTGTCGCATCCGCACATCGTGCCGATCCATCGCGTCGGCGAGGCCGATGGGTTCGTGTTCTTCGTGATGACGTTCGTCGATGGCGAGACCCTGGGCGAGCGGTTGCGCACTCGAGGTCCGCTCGCGCCCACCGAGGCGAGCCGTGTGCTCCGCGAGGTCGCGTGGGCGCTCGCGTACGCGCATGGGCGCGGCATCGTGCATCGGGACGTGAAACCCGACAACATCCTGCTCGAAGCGGGCACGGGCCGGGCGCTGGTCACCGACTTCGGCATCGCGCGCGGTGACAACCACACCTCGCTCGATGGCACGGACGGCGGCAAAGTGATGGGGACCGCCCACTTCATGAGTCCGGAGCAGATCGCCGGCGCTCCGGTGGACGGACGCAGCGACATCTATGCTCTCGGGGTGGTGGGGCATCTTGCGGTGAGTGGTCGGCTGCCGTTCGAGTCGTCCAATCTCCCGGCTCTCATGCTCAAGCAGGCCACCGAGGATGCGCCGAGTGTGATACAGGCGGCACCCGGACTTCCTCCCGCGCTCGCGACGGCGATCGACCGTTGCCTGGCGCGAGATCCCGCGGCGCGTTTCAGCGATGGTGAAGCGATGGCAGCGGCGCTCGCGCCCGCCCCCGACACCCGACCTGCGCTACCGCTCACGCTGCGCGCGTGGCTCGGGGCGCGCAACCCGATGTTGGTGCCGTACATGGCGTGGAGCGGGATGTTCGGCACGGTGGCTACGATCAATCTCGCCGTCTGGGCGACGGGGCGGCGCCCCGACGGGTTCAGCGACATCGCGATGCTCGCCGGATTCGCGGCAGCGCCGCTGCTACCGATCATCGGCTATCACGTGAACCAGGCGCTCAAGCAGTTCCGCAGCGGCCACACGTTGGCCGATCTGCGGATGGCGCTCGCAGTGGACCGGCGCGAGCGCGACGAGGCAGAAGCGAGCGTGCGTGAGCACGGGGAACCGGCGACCCATCGGGTGCTGCGGCTCGCGACCGTAGGTGCTGGCACGTGGCTCGCGACCACGATCGGCCTACTGCTCACCGGCATCGTGCATGAGCGGATCGTTGGGCCCATGATCGTCCTGGCTCCGATGGTCACGACACTCGTGCTCGGCGCCGTCAGTAATGCGCTCGACGTGCCCTTCGCTCCGCCCAAGCTGAAGAAGTGGTGGCAGGTGGGCATCCGCGAGCGCATCTGGAACAGCCGCATCGGTGCGTGGTTGGCGCAACGCCTCGGTGCGCCGCAACGCTCGATGGTGTCGTCGGCCAACAACTTCCGCGCCACGGAAGCCGCACTGGGTGTTGCCGCCTCGGAGCTGTACGCCGCGCTGCCCAAGGCGTACAAGGCGCAGCTCGCGGAGCTGCCGGCGATCGTCGAGTCGCTCGAGTCGCGCGCCGCCGAAGCGCGCGCCGAGATCGAACTCGTGTCGGCCATGGCGCCGAACGGCGCGGGCGATGCCGAGTTGCTCGCCGCCCGCAAGGCGAAGGCCGCCGCGCAGCTCGGCGAGAGCGTCGCCGCGCTCGAAGGTGTACGCCTCGACCTGCTGCGACTGCACGCCGGCACCAGCGACCTCGCACCGCTGACCACACTACTCGATGCGGTGCGAGGAATGGGTGAGGACGTGCGGCGCCTCGCGGACGCGCAACGCGAGGTGGAGGGCGCTATGGAGGCGCCGCGATCCGGGTGACTACCGCGTCAGCTTGAAGCGCATGGTGAGGTTCACTGAGATCGGCACCTCCGGCGCCATCGTCTGCTGACCGAAGGACTCGTTCGGCAACATCGACATCTGCGGGAAGATGCGGTCGGGATTCGTGGCGCTGATGTCCATCAGACTCGCGATGCGACCGCCGAGCGACTTCGCGATGGCTTCCGCGTCGCGCTTGAGTCCCGCGATTGCGGCGTCGGTTTCGATGCGGCGCAGCGAGTCCGCCAGCGTCGATTCGTACATGACCGGTCCGGTGGATGCGGCGCCTGCATCGGTGGCCGTGGCGAGCACACGCGCCAGGCGATCGATCTGCTTGACGTTCACGCGGAACGCGATCTTCGCCGTCATCGAATTGGACGGCGCGCTCGGGAAGCCGCGTTGCGATGGGGTCGGCCCCACAGAATACGGCACGGCCGGCGTGAGCTCCACCGCAGTGCCGAGTGCTTGGAGCGCCTTGATCACCGCGTCGCGCTTGGACTCTGCTCGGGTGAGTGCATCGGCGGTGGTTTCGGCGACGCCTTCGATGGTGACGAAGAGCGATGCGCGGTCGGGCGCCACGCGCGACGAGCGGGACGCGGAGAGCGTGATGACGCTATCGCGGCCGGAAACGGGTGTGGTGAGAACCTGTGCCGGAAGCAGGGCTGGTAGCAGGACTGCGATAGCGAGAGCGGTGCCGCGGCGCATGCGTCGACCTCATGCTCAGAAGGTGGTGTGGAGTGCGCCACATATTTGGGATGGGGACCAGAGTCGCGCAACCCTCACGGTGTGACGCCATGGGGCGCGGGTGACGCACCCTGGACGGAGCTGCGTCGTCTATCCGGTATGCGCCCATCGCCTTCCCTCGCGGCACCGCGAGCCGCGCTCGCCACCACCGCACTGTTGCTTGTTGCGGTCGCCGCCGCCTGCAGCAGCTCCACCACTGAACCCGCCGGCCCGAGCCCACTGGGCCCGGACTCCGCGAAACTGCTCGAGGACTTCTCCGCGCGCAGCTTCTTCCCCGCGAACAACTGGTGGAATCTCGACATCTCATCCGCACCGGTCGCGGCGAACTCGTCGCAGTACATCGACTTCATCTCCAATCGGACGCCCGCCAATCCGACTGCACGGCGGCAGATGCATCCGGACTTCGGTCCGCCGCCCTATGGCATCCCGTACGTCGGGGTCTCCTCGGATGAACCGCTGGAGGTCGTGAACTGGACACTGTATGGCAATCAATCGGATAACGGCGCGCCGGGACGTTCGGTGGGTTATCCCATCCCGCGGGCCGCGCGATCGAGACCCAACTATATAGAGGGCGGTATCGCCGGCGGCGGGAACTCCGGCGACCGACATCTCATCCTGATCGATCGCGATCGCAACGTGTTGTTCGAGCTCTACGCCACGCGATGGAACAGCGGCGCCTCGCGCTGGGACGCGGGCTCCGGCGCAATCTTCGATCTCACGAGCAACGCGCGCAGGCCTGACGGATGGACCTCGGCCGACGCGGCGGGACTCGCGATCTTCCCCGGTCTGGTGCGCTACGACGAAGCCGCGCGCAACGCGCCCATCACGCATGCCTTCCGTGTGACGGTGCGGGCCACCAACGGCTATGTGTGGCCGGCCTCGCACGAGGCGGGCAACACGTCAGGCGCGCTGCCGATGGGTGCTCGTCTCCGACTCAAGGCCTCGGTGGACCTCAGCGGCTATCCCGCCGACGTGCGCCGTATCTTCCAGGCGATGAAGACCTACGGGTTGATCGTCGCCGACAACGGGTCGGACATGTACGTGTCCGGCACCATGGATGGGCGCTGGGACAACGACGTGCTGAACCCGGCGTTCCACGGGCTGGACGCCGACGATTTCGAAGTGATTCAACTGGGTTGGGGCGCGCCGCCCTGACCCCGGATTTGCGCCACACGCTGTCTCAACTTCTGACGGGCCCTGCCGAACCTCCAATCATCGAGATTCACCGGCAGTCGTCCCGTCCAACAGTTGAGAAGCCCCGTGACCACCCCCTCACGTCGAGTTCGCGCCCTGTTCGTCAGCTGCGCGATCGTTGTCGCCGTCGGTTCCATCGGCGCGTGCTCGGAGATCCAGGACCTCGACCTGGGACCCGATCCGCTCGGCGCTGACAGCGCCGTGCTCCTGCAGGATTTCTCCGCCCGCAGCTTCCTGCCCGCGGACAACTGGTGGAACCTCGACGTGTCGAGTGCGCCGGTCGATCCGGAGTCCGACTCGTTGATCGCGTTCCTGAGCGGCCGATCGGTCTCGCAGCCCAATGCGGTCCGTCGCCTCACCGCGGACTTCGGTCCGCCGCCGTTCGGCGTACCTTACGTGGGCGTGAGTGCGCAGGAGCCGCTGAGCGACATCACGTTCACCTCGTACGGCGCCGAGTCCGACAGTGGTGCGCCGGCGTCACCGCGCGGGTATCCCATTCCGCGGCAGGCACGCGTGCGGCAAGGGTTCATCGAAGGCAACGTCGCGGGCGGCGGTAGCATCGGTGGGCGCAAGCTCATCATGGTCGATCGCGATCGCAATCTGCTCTTCGAGACCTGGTCGACGCGCTACAACACCATCACCGAGCGTTGGGAAGCGGGCGCGGGTGCGGTGTTCCCGCTTAACTCCAACGACCGGCGCGTCGAAGGGTATGTCTCAGCGGACAACGCCGGCCTCGCGGTGTTCCCGGGCCTCGTGCGCTATGACGAAGTGTCGCGGAGTGCTCCGATCACGCACGCTTTCCGTGTGACCGTGCGCGGCAGCAACGGCTATGTGTTCCCGGCGTCACGCGGCATCAACAGCATCAATGGCGCACCGCCGCTGGGCGCGCGGCTGCGGCTGCGTGTGGACGTTGACCTGAGCGGTTTCTCACCGGAGCTGCAACGCATCTTCCAGGCGATGAAGACTTACGGCTTGATCGTCGCCGACGTGGGTACTGACCTCGCGGTCACCGGCACGATGGACCCGCGCTGGAATCGCAGCACGCTGACCGCGGCGTTCCAGGAGTTCACCGCGGATGACTTCGAGGTGATCGAGCGCGGGTGGCAGGGCGGGGCACCGCTGCTGCGCGTGGCGCGCTGAGGTAGTCGCGCGGATTCGCTCCGAGCGCGCGGCGGAACATCGCCGAGAACGCGCTCGGGCTGTCATATCCGCAGGCGAGTGAGACGGTCGTCACCGGGTCGCCCTCAGCGAGTCGGCGCAGCGCGTGCTGCAATCGCGCTTGCTGACGCCAGCGTCCGAATGACAACCCGGTTTCGTCCGTGAAGAGGCGTTCGATGGTGCGCGCACTGGCGGCGGCGCGCGCGGCGAGGTCCGCGAGTGGAAGCGACGCGCCCGGGTCGGCGAGCACGAACTCGGCGACACGCCGTGCGCGCGGATCAGCAGGCAATGGCAGACCCACGCCCAGCGTCGGCGCCTCGCGGAGCCGTGCGAGCAGCACCGTCGCGAGTGCGCGATCCTGCGCCGTGCGGCGGTCGAGCGCTCCGAGTTGCACACACTCCAGGATGAGTTCGCGGAGCAACGGCGAGACATCCATGACGCGGATCGCGTCGGCGAGGCCGCGGGCGAGGGAGTGCCGGAGATAGAGCGTCCGCATCGCTGTCGTACTCACGATGCTGACTGCGTGCGGGACGCGCGGCGGCAGGAGCAGGCAGCGATGCGGCGGTACGACCCATTGATGGTCGTCCGCACTGACCGTCATCACGCCGGACTCCGCGTACACGACCTGCAGCCACGCATGGTCGTGTGCGTCGATGCGGTGGCCCGGCGGGAGCCGCAGCGCGAGACTGCGCACGATCAGCGCGTCGTCGGTCGTCGAGCGGTGACGTGGAGGCGACATGCGCAGACCTTACGGTTACGAGCGCGCGAGGGCAAGTTGGTGCGCGTATGACACGACCCATCCATCCCGACTTCGCGCGGTTGCTGCAACGGAAGGAGGCGCCGCTCATCGCGCTCTTCACCGACCTTCGCGCGTTCGTGCTCGAGCTCGCCCCGGAGAGCAACGAGCTCCTGTATCACACGCATGCGCTGACGGCGGTGTTCTCCGTGACGGACAAGTTGTCCGATGCGTTCTGCATGTTGCCCATCTACACGAACCATGTGAACCTGGGCTTCAACAAGGGCACCTCGCTGAAGGACCCGCATGGATTGCTCGCGGGGACGGGGACGCTGATCCGGCATGTGCCGGTGCAGACGCCGAAGGACTATCGGAATGCGCGGGTGCGCGCGCTGGTGACTGGCGCGCTGCGTCATGCGGTCGATGATCTGGAGTCACCATCGAAGGTGAGCGCCCGGACGATCTCCAAGATCAAGAAGTAGTGGCGGAATCGCGACGAAGGTTGACGGACCTGCGATAGCTCGCCAGTGGGGGGCGTCCTAGAATGGACCGCAGTACTCGCATCGAGCACTCGCATCGAGCGTACGCACACGGTGCCGCCGCGCACCGCATCCACCCTCCGTCTCCGATCACGCCATGCCGAACGACATCGCCCACTTCGCTATCCACGCCGACGACTGTGGTCGCGCCAAACGGTTCTATGAGTCCGTGTTCGACTGGCGGTTCGAGCCCTGGGGCCCGCCCAACTTCTGGCGGATCTTCACGAGTGACCGCGAGGGCGCCGTGCACGGCGCACTCCCGCAGCGGCAGGCGCCGGTGGAGGGGCGGGGAATGATCGGCTACGAGTGCACGGTCGGCGTCGACGACATCCATGCGATCGCCGCGGCGGTCACGACGGCCGGCGGCACCCTCCTGTACCAGCCGTTCGTGATCGAGCAGGTCGGGACGCTGATCCAGTTCACGGATACCGAGGGCAACATCGTGAACGCGATGCAGTATTTGAAACGCCCTTGACAGCGCGCGCTGTCGTTTGTAGTCTTCTCGCCGCAAGGGAGTCGCGTCCCGATCACTGAGAGTCCCGAGGGAAACCTCGTGTCCTCGATCATCGACGCGACTCTTTTCGTTTTCCGGCACCTTCACTCCCGTTCCGCACCGAGCTCTCTCTTCCATGACCGCCAGAACCCCACTCCCGCTTCGCCACCGTCTCGCCAGCGCCCCGTGCGCGGCGACGCGTTTGGACGCGCCGAGTGATCTCGGGCGCGGGTACGACGCGAATCATACCGCGATCATGGCGGCGTTCGCTGGCATTCCGCAGGACAAAGCACGAAGGAAGACTGCAGGCACTGCACCGCGAGCGTCCGTCGGATAGCGACGACGCCCGCACTCCGTGAAGGGGACCTCCCCGCCTGCGCTCTTCGGAGACAGGCGGTTTTTTTCTTCCGCTCCAATGGCACCACAGGTTCCATGGGTTCAGCACTCGAGTGTTCGGCACGCGACTCCCTTCACTCGAGGGCTGCTGTGGTCGCCAACAGCACACAACCAGGCCCTCGGAGCGCTCGCGGTGCGCTCACACCTCGCTCCGAGGGCGCGACGAACCCAGTTCCACCATCTTCGTTCCACCATCTGCCATCCAGCATCATGCACATCTTCGGACAGCACGACGAAAAGACGCTCATCCAATTCGAACACGTCCGCGCGAACGCGGTGGACGCCGCACTCATGGCCGACGGTCACGTGGGCTACGTGATGCCCATCGGCGGTGTCGCGGCCTACCGCAACCAGGTCTCCGTGGTCGGTGTCGGCTTCGACATCGCCTGCGGCAACGCGGCCATCCGTACCGACCTCACGCTCGCCTCGTTCGGCGACGACGAGGACGCGATCCGGAAGACGCTCTCCGCGCTCGCGGACGAGATCCAGTCGACGGTGAGCTTCGGTGTGGGCCGGAAGAACCGCGCCGATGACGCGCCGGACGACCACGCGTTGTTCGACGACGAGGCGTGGATCGCCGTGCCCGATGCACACCGCGAACAACTGCGCGAGAAGGCGCGCGTGCAGTTGGGTACCGTGGGCTCCGGCAACCACTACGTCGACGTGTTCGTCGACGAAGCGGGCGCCATCTGGGTCGGCGTGCACTTCGGCTCGCGCGGCCTGGGCCACACCATCGCCTCGGGCTTCCTCGCCCTCGGTGAAGGCGAGGCGTGGGGCACGCGGGTGCGGGAGCGCGAGGTGCTGTTCGACCTCACGCAGCCGCTCGGCCACGACTACTGGACGCTGATGTCGTTGGCCGGCCAGTACGCGTACGCCGGTCGCGAGTGGGTCGCACGGAAGGTCGTGCAACTGCTCGGTGGCACGGAACTCGAACTCGTGCACAACCACCACAATTTCGCGTGGAAGGAAGTGCATGGCGACGAGGAGCTGGTGGTCATCCGCAAGGGTGCGACGCCGGCGTTCCCGGGCCAGTACGGCTTCATCGGCGGTTCGATGGGCGACGACGCGGTGATCGTGCGCGGCGTTGCGGTCGACGAGGCCGAGGCGCCCGAACGGGCGGCGGTGCAGCGCGCGGCGCTGTACTCCACCGTGCACGGTGCCGGCCGTGTGATGTCCCGTACGGCCGCGGCGGGCTCGCGCAAGCGTCGGCCCGGTCAGAAGTCCTTCCGCGGTGCCATCTCCGAAGGGATGATGCACAAGTGGGTGCAGGAGAAGGGCGTCATCCTCCGGGGTGGCGGTGTGGACGAGAGTCCGCATGTCTATCGGCGTCTGCCGGAGGTGCTGGCGGCGCAGGCGGGCACCATCGAAGTCCTGCACACGCTGCGTCCGCTCATCGTGGTGATGGCGGGAGCGCGGGAGTTCGATCCGTACAAGGACTGATGCGCAGCACCGCGTGCGCGGGCGGGGGGTGGGGAATCGGCTGATCCCAAGCCGAATCCCCACCCCCCGTGTCGCGCGTAGATTACCCCGATCGCGGGACTCATCCCTCAACCGGTCTGTCGATGCTCCGCTCATCTCTCGGCGTTGCCTTCCGCTCTGCGCTTGCCTTCGCGCTCGTCTCTGCGCCCATCACGTCGCTGTATGCGCAATCGGCTCCCACGTGGATGCGCTATCCGTCCATCTCGCCCGACGGCCAGTCGTTGGCGTTCACGTATCAGGGCGACCTGTGGCGCGTGCCCGCGGCGGGTGGTGTGGCTACGCAGCTCACCCAGCATGCGGCGCAGGACATGATGCCGGTGTGGAGTCCGGATGGCTCGCAGCTGGTGTTCGCGAGTGACCGGCACGGCAACTTCGATCTCTTCGTGATGCCCTCGGCGGGAGGCGAGGCGAAGCGCCTCACATTCCACTCCACCGACGAGTTCCCGTACAGCTTCGCACCCGGCGGACGCACGGTGGTGTTCGGCGGCCCGCGCATGGACGCGGCCTCCAATCGGCAGTATCCGACCGCCTCGCAGCCGGAACTCTACCAGGTGCCCGTCGCCGGTGGCCGTCCGGTGCAGATCATCACCACCCCGGCGGAGGACGCGCGGTACAGCGCGGACGGTCGACTGATGGTCTATCACGACCGAAAGGGCGGCGAGAACCAGTGGCGCAAGCATCACACCTCCGCGATCGCGCGTGACATCTGGGTGATGGACACCCGCGCCGGCACGCATCGCAAGATCACGAGCTTTGCCGGCGAGGACCGCACGCCGATCCTCACCGACAACGACCGCGCCATCTACTACCTCTCGGAGGAGAGCGGCACGTTCAACGTGCACAAGCGCAATCTCGACGGCTCGGGTGCGCAGCAGCTCACGCGCTACCGCGGCGTCCCGGTGCGTTTCCTCTCCATGAGCAACACCGGCACGCTCGCGTTCGGGCACGACGGTCAGCTGTTCACCATGCGCGCGGGCGGCCAGCCGCAGCGCGTGGACGTCACATTGCGCGTGGACTCCAAAGCGAACGACGCGCGTGTGGTGGCCGTCACCGGGGGCGCGAGCGGCATGGAGGTGGCGCCGAGCGGGAAGGAAGTCGCGTTCATCTTCCGTGGCGATGTGTTCGTCACGTCAGCGGAAGGCGGTGTGACCAAACAGCTCACGCGCACACCGGCTGTCGAGACCGGGCTCTCGTTCTCGCCCGACGGCAAGTCGATCGCCTACGCCTCCGAGCGCGACGGGCGCTGGGGCATCTATGAAGTGCGTCGCACGCGTGAGGCGGAGCCGTACTTCTATGCATCCACTGTGGTCCGTGAGACGGCGCTGGTGGTGAACGACAAGCAGAACTATCAGCCGAAGCACTCGCCGGACGGGAAGCAGCTCGCGTACATCGAGGATCGCACCACATTGCGCGTGCGCGTACTCGACGGCGGTGCCACGCGCACGCTCGCCGACAGCCGCCACATCTTCGCGACGACGCCCAACGTCGACTTCCAGTGGAGCCCCGATGGCAAGTGGATGTTGTTCGACTACTCGGTGCCGGGGAACGCGCCAGGTGAGGTCGGTCTGGTGGCAGCGGACGGGCGCGGCGAGGTGATCAACCTGACGCAGAGCGGATTCAACGACGGCAATGCCCGCTGGATCCTCGACGGCCAGGGCATGACGTGGTTCAGCAATCGCGACGGACTCAAGGCCGTCGCGCAGTCGGGCGGTGCGCAGAATGACGTGTACGGCATGTTCTTCACGCAGGGCGCTTGGGACCGCTACCGGCTGACCAAGGAAGAACTCGCGCTGGTGAAGGAAGCGGAGGCGAAGGTGCCGAAGCCGAAGCTCGACAGTGCGGCTGCGGCGGCCGCCGCCGCCGTACCGAAGGTGGTCGAGCTCGATCTCGGCAACATCGAAGAGCGCAAAGCGCGGTTCACGATCCACTCCGCATCGCTCGGCGGCGCGCTGGTGAGCAAGGACGGTGAGTCGCTCTATTACCTCGCGCGCTTCGAACGCGGGCTGAATCTCTGGACCACCAACCTGCGCACCCGCGAGACCAAACAGCTCGTGGCGCTTGATGCCGGCGGCGGTGCCATGACCTGGGACAAGGAGCAGAAGTCGATCTTCCTGCTCGCCAACGGCTCGATCTCCAAGATCAATCCGGAGACGGGCAAGCGCGACATGGTGCCGATCCGTGGCGAGATGGTCGTCGATGCCGCCGCCGAACGTGCCGAGGCATTCGATCATGTGTGGCGGAAGACGCGCGACACGTACTACACCGCCGGCTACCATGGCATCGACTGGCAGGCGATCCGCCCAGTGTACGCCAAGTACCTTCCGCACATCGGCAACGATTTCGAGTTCGCCGAGATGCTGGCCGAGATGCTCGGCGAGTTGAATGTGAGTCACAGCGGGGCGCGCTGGGCGGCGAGCGGGGCGGAGAACGACGCCACGGCCTCGCTCGGCGTGATGCTCGACCCCACGTGGGCGGCAGCCGGTGCGAAGATCGATGAGGTGCTGCCGAACGGTCCGCTGGCGATGGCCGGCATGAACGTGGTGGCGGGGACCGTGATCGAGTCGGTCGATGGCGAAGCCATCACGCCGACCACGGACATCGCGCAGCGGCTGAATCGCAAGGCAGGGAAGAACGTGCTGCTCGAACTCTCGTTCAGCGGAGCGCGTCGTGAGCTGGTGGTGAAGCCTGTTACCCTCGCGGACGAGGGGCGCCTGCTCTACGCGCGCTGGGTGAAGCGCAATCGTGACGAGGTGGAACGCGCGAGCGGAGGCAAGCTCGGCTACGTGCACATCCCGGGCATGAACGACGGCGCCATGCGCACCACGTTCGAAGAAGTGCTCGGCAAGTACACCATGAAGGATGCGCTGGTGGTCGACACGCGCTTCAACGGAGGCGGCGACCTCGTCGCCGACCTTGCGATGTTCCTGAGCGGCAAGCGGTTCTTCGACTACACGGTGGACAATCGCAGCACGGGATTCGAGCCGAACTTCCGCTGGACCAAGCCGAGCATCTCGCTGGCGAACGAGGCGAACTACTCGGACGGGCATTGCTACGCGTATGCGTACAAGGACCTGAAGATCGGTCAGCTGGTGGGCATGCCGGTGCCGGGCACGTGTACGTTCGCGGGGTGGGAGAGCCTGCAGGGCGGCATCCGCTGGGGTGTGCCGGGCATGGGTGTGAAGGATGCCGCGACCGGAAAGTACCTGGAGAATCTGCAGACGGAGCCCGACATCCTTGTGATGAACGAATTCGACAAGGTGAGCAAGGGGCAGGACCAGCAGCTCACGGCGGCGATCGAAGCGCTGCTGCGTACGATCCGTCGCTAGGCCGATGCAACGATCGGCGCAGCAGGGCGGCAGTCATGGCTGAGCCGCTCAAGCATCAGTTCGGGGCGCCGGTGGTCCGGCGCCTCGGCGGGGAGATCGCGGCGGTGCATCGCCGGTTCGATCGCAAGGCGTTCGAGCGCGATGCACTCGCTGGATTCGAGGCGTTGGAGTTGCTCGACCGCGGTCGGCACTTGGGGCGCGTACTCGCGGCGCACCTGCCGTCGGAGTTCCCGAAGGCGGTAGACGTACTGCTGGCCACGCTGCCCGAGCACAAGGCGCCCGCGGGCGGCATGAGCTCGTTCTTCTACCTGCCGCACATGGAGTTCGTGCGGCAGTTCGGCGTGGCACACTTCGAGCCGTCGATGCGCGCACTGCATGCGTTCACGCAGGTGTTCACGGCGGAGTTCGCGATCCGTCCATTCATTGAACAGCACGAAGCGCGGACGCTCGCCCGGCTGCACGAGTGGACGCGCGACCCGAGCGAGCACGTGCGTCGGCTCGTTTCTGAAGGGACGCGGTCGCGGCTGCCGTGGGCGCCGCGGCTCAAGATGTTCCAGAAGGACCCGACCCCCGTGATCACATTGCTGGAGCGGTTGAAGGACGATCCAGCGCTCTACGTGCGACGTTCGGTCGCCAACAACCTCAACGACATCGGCAAGGACCATCCGAAGCGCCTCGTAGTAGTTGCCGCGACCTGGATGAAAGACGCCAGCGCCGAGCGCGAGTGGATCGTGCGACACGCGCTGCGCTCATCGGTGAAGAAGGGCGACGCGGCGGCACTCAAGGTGCTGGGCTTCGGAGCGAAGTCGGCACTCACGGTGGTGGAGCACGCGATCGCGCCGGCCAAACCGAGGATGGGCGGCAAGGTCGCGATCTCGGCGACGTTGGAGAACCCCACGAAGAAGCCGCAGCAGGTGGTGGTGGATCTCGTGGTGCACTTCGTGAAGGCGAAGGGCGGCACAAGTGCGAAGGTCTTCAAGCTCTCGAACGTCTCGTTGCGTGGTGGCGAGCGGATCACCTTGCGAAAAACGGTCTCGCTCGCCGACCTCACCACGCGCAAGCACTACCCGGGCAAACACCGCGTCGAGCTGCAACTCAATGGCGCCGTGCAGCCGCTCGGGCAGTTCACGCTGCTGGCGCGCGCCTAGACGGCGGCGCGCAGCCCAGCGGCGAGGTCGCGCCAGAGATCGTCGGCCGACTCCAGACCCACGCTCAGGCGCAGCAGCCCAGGTGCGATGCCCGAGTGCAGTCGCGCATCAGCATCGACCACCCGATGGGTGAGCATCGACGGCGGCTGGATGAGCGTGTCGGTGGAGCCGAGGCTGACGGCGGGCATGATGAGCGTGAGTGCGCTGATGAAACGCTGCAGCGCGGACGGTGCATCGCTCACGAGCTCGAAGCTGAGGATGCTGCCGGGGCCGGACATCTGCGTCGAGAGCAGACCGCGCGGATCCTGCCCCGGCAGTCCGGGATACCGCACCCGTGCCACCTGCGGATCCGCAGCGAGCCGTTGCGCGAGGTCCCGGGCGGTGGACTGCGCGCGCAGCACGCGGAGTTCGAGTGTGGGGAGGCCACGTTGCAAGAGGTACGCACTCAATGGATGCGCGAGTGCGCCGGTCATCGCGCGCACGTGTTTGATCTCGCGCAGCAGCGCGTGCGGCCCCGCGACCACGCCGGCGATCACGTCGCCGTGTCCACCGATGAACTTGGTCGCGCTGTGCAGCACGAGTGCCGCGCCAAGCGTGAGCGGACGCTGCAACACCGGTGTCGCGAAGGTCGAGTCGACCATCACCGGAACCGTGCCCGCCTGACGGACCACGTGCGCGATGTCGACCAACTCGAGTGTGGGGTTGGCCGGCGTCTCGATCACCACGAGGCCGGTGGCGGGTGTGATCGCCTCGGCGACGCGGTCCTGCGTGGTCCAGGTGACGGTGGTGCCGAGGAGTCCGGAGGTGAGCAGATGGTCGGCGGTGCCGTAGATGGGCCGGACCGCGACGATGTGTGAGCCGCGTGACTTGGCGGCGAGGAGGACCGCGGTGAACGCCGCCATGCCCGAGCCGAATGTGGCCGCGTCCTCGGCGTCCTCGAGTTCGGCGAAGGCCTGTTCGAATCGATCGGTGGTGGGGTTGAACAACCGCTGATAGATGCCCGTGCCGAGCGGCCGATCACCGGCGCCCAGACTGTCGAACGAGCGCCCGGCCTCCTCGAGATTTGGCGTAGGGTAGGTGGTGCTGAGGTCGATCGGCGGGGCGTGGACGCCGAGCAGGTCGAAGTCCCGTCGGCCAGCGTGGACGGCTCGGGTGGCGAAGGACTCTTGCATGGCGTCTCCGTAGCGAGGGATGACAGTATATTCCGCCCAGAATGCCACAGGAGCCATGAATGCCGAATAATGTGCGGTCAAGGCCTGACCCCGCCGCCGTTGACCGAATCGACCACGCCATTCTCGCCCTTCTACAGAAGGATGCGCGGATTCCGAACAAGGTGCTCGCGGCCAAGGTCGGTCTGGCGCCCTCCAGCTGTCTCGCGCGTGTGCGACGCCTGGAGGAGAGCGGCGCACTGCTCGGATATCACGCCGAGGTCGATCCGCGCGTGTATGGCGTGACGCTGGAGGCACTGATCGCGGTGCGGCTGGAGAAACACGCGCGGCACGCGATCTCCGGGTTCGAGCAGCACGTGCTCACCTTGCCCGAGGTGCGCAACGTGCATCATCTCACCGGGGCGAACGACTACCTCGTGCATGTGGGGGTGCGGGACGCCGAACATCTGCGCGAGTTCGTGCTCACCGCGTTCTCCACGCGCAGCGAGGTCGCGCATCTGGAGACGTCGTTGATCTTCAGTCATCGACGGAATCCGGCGTTCGGCGTGGGATTGGCGCCCGGCGCGGCGCGCCAGCGCGTCACCGATCGGTAACTCCGGGCGTCGCGCCTTGAGGCGGGACCCGTGCAGCCACAGCTTCCAGTCACCATCCTCCGGAGTATCCCGTGACCCGTCGTGCGCTCGCCTTCGCTCCCGCGCTGCTGCTCATGCTGGTGCTGGTCGCCTGGAACGACATCGAGTCGAGCTTCGCGCGTGAGCGGCAACGCGGGCCGCGCTGGTACAAGGGCAACACGCACACCCATACGCTCAACAGCGACGGCGACTCGCATCCCGACGATGTGGTGAAGTGGTACCGCTCGCACGGGTACCAGTTTGTCGTGATCACCGATCACAACGTGATCACGAGTGTCGAGGGTCTCAATGCGCTGCACGGACTCGACGATCGCTTCGTGGTGGTGAAGGGCGAAGAGGTGACCGACCGATTCGACTCACGTCCGCTGCACATCAACGCGCTCGACCCGGCGCGCTACATCGCGCCGCAGGGCGGGACGAGTGCGGTGGATGTGGTGCAGCGGAACGTCACCGCCATCCGCGCTGCCGAAGGCGTCCCGCACATCAATCATCCGAGCTTCGGCTGGGCGCTCTCGGCGGAGGAACTCGCGCAGGTGAAGGACAACAAGCTGTTCGAGATCTTCAATGGGCATCCGCAGGTGAACAACGTGGGTGGTGGTGGCGCGCCGGGGTTGGAGGAGATGTGGGACCAGATCCTCTCGCGCGGCGTGTTGCTCTACGGGCTCGCGACCGACGACGCGCACCACTTCAAGCGTCACGACGACCGCACGGCGGCGCGCCCGGGGCAGGGGTGGGTGGTGGTGCGCGCGGATACGCTGACGCCGCGGGCGATCCTCGCGGCGATGGAGCGCGGTGATTTCTATTCGTCGACCGGTGTGGAGTTGACCGACATCGCGAGCAGCGCGCAGGAGCTGACCGTCACCGTGCGCAAAACGACGTGGAGCAAGTACCGGATTCAGTTCATCGGACGGAACGGACGGCTGCTGCAGGAGTCGTTGGAGAGCCCGGCGACGTACCGCATCAAGGGTGACGAAGGGTATGTGCGGGCGCGGGTGCTGGAGTCGAACGGGTTGATGGCGTGGACGCAGCCGGTGATGCTGGGGGCCCGAGGCGCAGCGTCGTCGGCCCCGTGATACCGATGCGTCCGATTTCCCGATAGTCCATACAGAGCGCTCCCGCGCTCGGCGGCCACTCGGTCGCATGGACTTTCGTGGAGGGTGGGGCGATGGAGCGTGTCGACGCTTGGATGCGACTGCTGGGCGCTGCGGCGTTCAGTCTGACAACGGGAAGCAGCTCACTCTCGGCACAACTCTCCACGGAGCGCAACCCGATCGAGAGCGCACGGACTCCCGTGGAGGCGGCGCGATCGATGGTGGCCGCGCGTCAGGACGCACGGACGGTGTCCGATGCGCTCCGCCGTGTGCACGGCCGGTCCCTGGCCGAGACGGTCAGCATCATGAAGACCGTGGGCTTCGACGCGCGGAGTATGGCGGGTGCGCTCAAGTCGACCTTCGTACCCAGCGCCAGCGAGCTGCACGGCGCACTCTCGGGCTCCGGCATCTCTGCCGCTGAGGTATCCGAGGCGATGCTGACCACGGGATTCACGCTCGACTGCGTGAGTCCCTTGGGCGACCCGGTGCCCTGTGGCAACCTCGGCGGCGCATCTGACACGCCGGCGATGGGCCAGCTCACCGTGTCGCCGTCTCCGGAAGGGCAGACGAAAGGCGAGCTGACGATCACGGGGTCGAACATCCCGTCCGTGAAAGTGAGGCTGGGGTTCCACGAGCTCTACGTCTTCGAGAAGACTGCGTCGCAGCTTCGCGTACGACTGCCGGACTCGCCGGCCACGGGTGACCTTCGCATCGTCCGCATCAGCGACCAGGTGAGCGGGCTCCTCGTCGCCGGATACAAGGTGGTCGCGGCCCCGTTGCCGTGGGCCAACTGGGCGATGGTGGCTCACACACAGGCGATGAAGGAGCTGCGCGGTTGGTACGCAGGGGCGCAGATCCTGAGCGGGTGTACGGTCAACGGCGCGCTGGCGAACGCGCCGATCGGATCGCTGACGTCGACGTACGTGTGGGCCGGCCACGTGAAGTCGTCGCTGCTCCAGCTCGGCGCGCCGAACGCTCTCGCTGAGACCTGGGACAACGTGATCCGCGACGCGTTCACCGCGTTCGTGAGTCAGACGGCTCTCATCTCGGCGCCCGTCTATCCGGCGTTGCTCAACTTCCCCGGAGCACACGCCCCGCCCACCGCGAACGTTCCGTTCCCGCTCGTGGGCATGGTGAGCGGCGGCACACTCGGGATGGAGCCGACGACGCTCAAGGCGACGCTGGCGACCTCGCTTGCACTCGCGGGGGCGACCGACGAGGGACTCGGCGCCGGTGCGGAGCTCTTCGCGACGCTGACATCGGCGAAGTTCGCGGCGCTTCTCGCCAACTCAAGAGTGCACAACCTGATGGGCGAGGGGCCTGTCCCGTTGTACTTGCCGCCATCCGTTCCGTCAGCGCCTGTGGCGAACGGCAAGTGCAGCGGGACGGGAATCGTCCATCTGTCGCCGGATTCGCCGTGACGTTCGTGCTGTGCCCCTATCGCAGCGACGGCATCGGACGCAACATAGGTCTCGTATGACTTCCCCGGGTGAGCGCTGGTCGCGGATCGATGCGTTGTTCGCGGAGGCACTCTCGTTGCCTGCCGCAGAGCGCTCGGCGTTCATCCAGCAGGCGACTGCGGGCGACGCACGAGTGCGCGATGAGGTGATCGCGCTGCTCGGCTCACTCACCGACGCAGCGGACGCGATCGGCGAGTCGGCCGAGGCGATGCTCGATGTTTCGGGTCCGCTCGTCGAGGCGCCTGATGCCGCGCTGGCGGTGGGCGCGCGGGTGGGTGGCTATGTCGTGACTCGCCTGCTCGGCCGAGGCGGCATGGGGAACGTGTACGCGGCCACGCAGGTGGACGGTACCGTCGATCGCGAGGTCGCCGTGAAGGTGGTGCGCCGCTCGGTCGCCGGGAGTTCGCTCGCGCCGCGCTTCGCGCGCGAACGGCGGATCCTCGCGGCGCTCGAACATCCGCATATCGCACGACTATACGACGGCGGTGCACTCGAGGACGGGACGCCGTTCCTGGTGATGGAACTGGTGAAAGGCCAGCGGATCGATGCGTACTGTGCGGCGCGGCGCCTGGGGCGGGACGCGATCCTGGCGATGTTCGACGCCGTGCTCGATGCGGTCGCTTTCGCACACCAGCGGCTCGTCGTGCACCGCGACATCAAGCCGGCGAATATCCTCGTGACGGACGACGGGCGCCCGATGTTGCTCGATTTCGGGTTGGCACGCCTCGTCGCCGACACGGAGCACGAGGCGATCGGCGTTGCGGCGCCGTTCACGCGGCCGGGGCAGTTGCTCATGACGCCGGAGTACGCCTCGCCCGAACAGGTGCGCGGCGAGGGCGCGAGCGTCGCGATGGACATCTACGCACTCGGCGTCGTGTTGCATGAACTGCTCACCGGTATTCGCCCGCCGTGGCAACGGAGCGTCCTGGGGCACGCCGATGTCGCGGCGATCGAATCGATGATGGTACCGCCGAGCCGCAGTGTCGCGCAGGCGCGGGGTGACGGGGCGTCCGTCGCGGTGGACGCGAAAGCACTGCGCGGCGACCTCGACCGGGTGCTGCTCCGTGCGCTGGCTCCTGACGCGCGCGAGCGCTACGCGTCGGTGGAGGCACTGCGCGAGGATCTGCGGCTCCTGCGCGCGGGGTATCCGATCCGTTCGCGTCGCGCGTCGTGGTGGGAACGCGCGGGCAAGGCCAGTCGCCGCAATCCGCGATTGGTGGCGGCGACCGCAACCCTCGCGCTAGTCACCGGGGTCGCCGCGACGAACTTCGTGGTGCAGTCCGCGACCGTGGTCGCCGAACGAGACCGTGCGACCGCCGAACGCGACCGCGCGCTGGCGACCAGTCGGGTGCTCTCGACGATGTTCGAGTCGGTCGATCCGCTCCAGCCGGGCCGAGGCGACACGCTGCGCGTCACGCAGATGCTCGCGGCCGGCGTGCAGCGTGCCGACCGTGATCTGGCGTCACAACCCGCTGCGCGTGCCGAGCTGTTGCGGGCGATCGCGCGCGCGTACATGGGGCTCGGGCGATTCGATGACGCGCAGCAGCTGCTCGACACGGCGCGTGCGATCCAACTGCGCACCCCGGAGACTCCGGCGAACGAAGTGGCGTCGACGCTGACGTCGATCGGACATCTTGCCCTCATGCGCGGTCGCGTCGATTCGGCGGAGGCGGCACACCGGGCCGCGCTGACGATCCGCGACGCGGCGGTCGCGCCAAGAGTCGCGTCGGCAGCCGCGGCGACAACGTCAGCGACCACCACTCGGACCACCGCACCGGCGGTAGCGAGCACGACCTCGATGGCGAACGCGCTCGCGAACGTCGGCGCATCACACATGGCCGCCGCACGATTCGACTCCGCGCGCGTGTACATCGACTCGGCGCTCGTCGTGCTACGGTCGATGTCCGTGCCGGACACTGGTGCACTCACCGATCTGTTGAACAATCGTGCGACGCTCGCGATGCGCACGAATGATGTGTCGATGGCCGCCCGGTTGCTCGGCGAAGCACTCGCAATCGACTCGACGCGCCTGGGAGCGGACCACGCGAAGGTCGCGGGCCATCTGGGGAACCTCGGATTCCTGCTCGACCGGACGGGTCGCAGCGCCGAAGCGGAGCCGCTCCTTCGACGGGCACTCCGTACGCTGGAGCCGCAGCTCGGTGCCGCCCATCCCATGGTGCGGTCGGTACAACTCAACCTCGGCGGCGCGTTGTCCCGGCTCGGTCGACTCGACGACGCGGAGCGGATGATCGCGAGTGTCGCGGCCATCGAACGCACGTTGGGCGCGACGGCACGTCCGGGGCTTCCGATCACACTCGACAACCACGCCGGCGTGCTCGAGAAGCTCGGCCGCTCGCGCGAGGCGGCCGCGGTGTATCGTGAGGCGTTCGAGGTGAGCAGGACAGCGCAGGGTGAGGAGTCGATCGGCAGTGCGCTCCTCCGTGCGCGGGCGACGGAGATCGAATGCCGGCTCGATGGGGCGACCGCGGAGCGTCTGGCAGCGTTCTCAGTTTCGCGGCGGACGCTGCGCGCGCTGGTCCCCTCGTCGCACCCCAGCGCGCTGTCGGTGGACGCGCTGCACGCACGCTGCGCGCAGCGTGCGGGGCGTGTGGCAGAGGCCGAATCCCTTTTCATCGCCGTGTTCGACGTGGCGCGGCGGAATCCCGCGCAGCTGGGGCCGATGGCGCGCGAGACAGGGCGCGAACTGCTCTCGCTCTATTCAGCTCCGGCTGACGAACGGCGGCGCGCGATGGTGCAAGCGCAGCTGGACTCGCTGGTCACGCCGGGGGCGCCGCGTCCTCGGTGATGAACCGGTAGAGCCACGCGCGCGCGCGGGCCCAGTCGCGCTTGACCGTGGGGACGGAGAGTCCCACCGTCTCGGCGATCTCTCCGTAGTCGAGGCCGGCGAAGAACCGTACCTGTACAAGCTGCCCGAGCCGCGGGTCATGGGCTTCGAGTCGTGTGAGCGCCTCGTCGATGGCGAGCAGTTCGTCGGACCGATCGTCCGCCGGGAGCAGGGCCTCGTCGAGCGAGATGTCACGCCCGCTGCCGCCGCGTTTCTCCGTGCTGCGCGCACGCGCGTGGTCGACCAGCACGAAGCGCATGGCGCGTGAGGCCACAGCGAGGAAGTGCGCACGATCGTTGAACTGTGCGCCACCCCCTTCCGTGAGTCGCAAGTACGCCTCGTGCACGACCGCGGTGGTGTTGAGCGTCTCTGCGGCGCCCTGCCTCGCGCGATGGCTGTGCGCGAGCCGACGCAGTTCCTCGTACACGACGGGGAAGAGGTCATCGGCATGCGCGGCGGGGATGCGAGACTCGGCGGACACCGGAGATAAGGTGCCCGCCGAGCCGGATATCGCAAGTCATGTGCGGCAGACGGCGCGCCGCAGGACTCTCGCGCTAGGGCGTGAGCGCGGTGATCATGGCCTGGACGGCCGCCACGGTCAGATTGAAGAGCGGAGCGACGGCAGACGCGATGTCTCCGGCAGGATATCCGGCGCCGAACATGTTCGCGATGATCACGTCGGCCCCTTGGCCGTACTTCGTCTGAAGCACCGTTGCGACATCCGTCGCTTCGTAGTGCGCCATCTTGAGCCAGGCGAGGCAGTTCTTGAACGATTCACCCCAAAGCTGCTGAAGCGCCGCAAGGGTCTCGCCCGCCTCAACTCCAGCGTCCTTGAGCCACTTCGCGGCGTCCTTCGCCGAGACCTGGAGCCACTTGAGCGCGGCGGGATATGCGCTCTTCTCCCACACCTGCGCTGAGGCAAGCCACGCCGCTTCCAACGTTTTGTTGAGTCCGTCCCGGATGGCGGAGACGGTCTGCTCGAGTGTCGCTCCAGCCGCCTTCAACTCCTCGGCGATCTGCTTTGGCGTCCGCCCCCTTGAGTCCCAGTACTGGGCGAGTTGGGTGAACGTCGCGCCGGCGGCCTGGAGCGCATCGGCCACGGCATCCACACCGTCTCCGAAGGCGACGAGTGCACCTCCGACCTCAACCATGCTGTACCCAGCCGTATGCAGAGCTGCGGCGGTGACCTCCAGGGTGAAGCCCGCGCGACGGAGAGCGGTCACCGCTTCGCGGATGCTCTTCTGCGCCTGCATGAGGGAGCTGGCGATCGGCAGTGCAGCCGCACCGTACTCGGAGACGAGCGCGGCGACGATATCGTTCAGGTCGGCGTTCACGGCATCGAGTTCATCCGCCGTCTCCTGCATCGAGAGTCCCATCGACTTGAGTCCGGCGGCGGCTTCCTGGACCGTGTACCCGGCGCTGATGAGAGCCTGCGCAATCTCCTTGGTGGTGTATCCCGCCTGCTTGAGCGCGTCGGCGACCTGGGTGACGGAGTTGCCGCTCGCCTTCAAGCCTTTCGCGACAACGTACGCCGCCGCGCCGTACACCTTGCCGACCGCCGCCTCGACGCTCCCTGGGTTCGGCAGCACCTCAGTCGCGATGATGGTGCTCACCGCGACGGCTTGTTCGACGCCGGCCTCTTTCATGGCGATCGCGGTGCGTTTGGCATCGCGCACGAGCCCGCGCGCCGCGGCGCCGGCCTCGGACGGCGGATAGCCCGCGCGCACCAGCATCGGCAGTGCCTGGTCGGCGGCGGTGCCCAACGCTTCGTTCGCGGCTCGCATCGCGCCCTGTGCATCGTAGCCGGCGCTGCGGAGCGCGACCATGGTCTCGCCGGCGACTGCCCGCGTGAGAGTGACCACCTCGCGGGCAGCGTCGACGGCGCTCCGCGCGTTATCGCGTGCTGCCCGCGCAACGCTCGTCGGGGTCGCGGCACCCGACGACGTCTGTGGGTAGGCGATAGGCGAGCGTTGGCTCACGACCTCTGCGAGCGGGAGCGCAAGCAGCGCCGCGAGCAGCGCCGCGAGCATTGACGTGCGCGTCAACACGCCATCGCGCGCGCCTCGCAGGGTGGCAAACGTGATCGGACGACTCATGGTGCACCTCTTGTCAGGGAGTGGGGGTGTTGCGTGGATGGAGCGCACGCCATGGCGTGGTCTGAATCGTCCGTCCGCCTTCGGAGAGCGCGACGGCACGCCACCGCAGCGGCCCCTCGGTCTCCAGCAGTGCGGTCGGCGCGAAGTACACGTCGACGCCGCGAGGCAGAATCGCCTCGAGCAACACGACGTCATCCTGCGTGGTGAGTTCGATTCGCGTGAAGGCCGCGAACGGATGTGCGGTCCAACGGAAGGCTGTGGAGCGACCATCCAGGCGCGCGTTGGCCGCCGGCGACTCCAAACGGAAGCGTTCGGAGACCGTGCCGACCGCCTCCGCGCCGCCGACGAAGTAGCGCAGTGGAGGCAGCGAGAAGCCGGCGACGCCTCCGTTGGCAACGACGCCAAGCCCGAGACCGGTGCTCGCGAGATCGACATCCCCTTCCTTGTCGTCGCTGGCCTCGATGCGGAGCAGGATCAGATACGTGCCGGGCGCGTCGGTGGGGAACAGCGCGGCATCGGGACCGCGGAGCGCGAACGGGCCGCCCGGTGGCAGGAACACGTCGAATCGCGCGAGCTCGGTGTACCGCCGCTGCGATCGGCGCGACTCCAGCGGGAGGGTGGCCTCCGTCACGAGATCCGCGTCCGTGGGCAGGGCTTCACCCGGACGCACGACCTCCCAACGCCCTCGGAGACGCCCGGTCCCGTTGTAGTGCAGCTCGGCCGAGATGTCAGGGATGATCTCGCCCGCGCGTGCAACGTGCAGCGGGTCGCCGGAGCTGAAGCCGAGACGGACATCGGCGAGCGAGAACGGCGTGCGCGCGCCACCATCTGTGAGTCGGCACGTGACGACGACGTACTCGTCGGGCCCGCCCGCAGGATCGATGAAGCGTCGCACATAGTAGAACCGCGAGTCCTCGCCACGCGCGGCGGCTTGATATGCGCGGCGCGCGACCGACGCGGGGATGGTCATCACGTCGACGAGTCCGCTGCGATTGGGATCGATGGCGGCGGGGCGTGGCAGTGCCGGCATCCGAAGTGCCGGCGGCTGTGCGCGGAGCGAGAGCGAGTCGAACGGAGGCGGATCGGGCGGGACCACCGGCGGCACCACGGGCGTGACGGTCGGGCCGGTGCTCCGCGTCTGGTCGTAGCGAACCGGGAGGCGTCCATACAACGTCGACGGCACACAGCGATCGCCGAGGGCGGGGACCGCACTCTCGATCTCACCGCACCACACGGCCTCCACCGGGATCTTGCCGTTGAGGTTCCCATAGGTGAGCACCACGGACGTCGCGTTCGTGGCATTGACGTTCACGCCGGTGGGGAACCGAGAGATCTGTGCCTCGACGCTGTGTGCGGAGCCGACGACGAGCAACAGCGCGGCAGCGCGACGCGCACCAGCAGTGGAACAGGTCATGGAAGTCGCAGGGTGAGGCCCGCATCGACGAGCGTGGTACGCAGGGCGCGCGAGGTATTGGCGACGGCGTCGGCGAACGAACTCTCCTGCGCTTGGAAGCGCAGGAACCCTCGACCGCCCTGACCGAACTGACGCGGCATCCGCCAGGCGAGTTGTGCGGACCACTGCAGGTCTTCGCGGCGACGCGCTTCCGCGGGCGTACGAGCGCGCGTGCCGGCGAACTGCAGTGCGAGGCTCATCGCGGCGCTGCCGAACAGCGTCGCGTTCGCGCCGAGTCGCCGAATCCGTTCGGTGACGTCCCGTTCGAACGACTCGGCGCGCGTCCACTGGGCGTCGAGCGAGATGTTGGCGTGCCGATGCAGTGAGACACCGCCCTGCGCGCCCCGAGTGGTGTTGCGGAGGTCCGCGCGTTCGCGTCCGACCTGCCGATTGTCCTGATCCGATCGCCCGGCCTGGAGTGCGAGCTGCGCGCGCCCGAACTGCCAGCCGAGCGTCGCGTTGCGGTCGGTGCTGATCTGGTCCGGGACGTGCGAGGGGTTGAAGCCACCGGCCGTGGGGAGCCGGACGCCAAGACTGTGGTTCCGCGAGGCCCGGCCATTAAGTGTTGGCAGCCACCGACTCTGCATCCCGAAGATGGTCGCCAGCGGGGCGCTCACATCGAGTGAGCGCTGGATGCCACGCGTGGTGAGGATGCTCGCGATGCGATCGACGTTGTTCTCGCCCGTGGCGTGGATGACACCGAGAGAGAGTCCGGCAATCGCCGTGCGCAGCGAGTAGCGATCCTGTTGTCGATCGCTCTGGACGTACGTGCCGACGCTGCGATACAGCGGGTCGACACGCTCGTGTGCGGCGCCGAGTGAGAGCGACATGGTGCGACTGCCGCCGAGGCGGACGTTGCGCAGCACATCGACCGCCGCGTCGACGTAGCGCGCATCCCGCGTTTCCCGCGCGATCTCGACGAGGGAGTCGGCGGCGCCGAGGAACCGGTCCGGCGGATTGTCGAAGGTGCTGCGCGCGAAGCCGGCTTCCACGCGTCCACGACGTGCGAGGAACGCGCTCTGCACTCGGACCGCGAGTCCTTCGCTGCGCTCGGCGTCAGTGACGGCCCCTTGATTGAAGCCGCTCACGGGGAGGATCGATCCGTTGAGGGTGCTCAGTTCCACGCGGAAAGCACCGGGTGTCTTGAGCGCTTCGACACCGACAGCGGTCGTGAGCATCCGGTGATCGGGTCGCGTGAATCCGAGCGCGTCATCCCAGCCCACGAGCTGGCTGCCGTGCAGCGCAGTGACCGACGCGTCCACGCGCCCGCGCGCGACACGGAGTCCGGCACCGCGACTGGCGAAGTTGTTCTGCAGGTGTCGTTGCGAGCCTGCCGCAAGATGGCCGAGCGACAGCTCGGTGGGGCCCACGCGGAGTTGTGAGAGGAAGCTCGTGAGGTCGACGAGCGGGGCGCGGTCGCCGCGTACGCGGAATCGCAGTGCGTTGGGTCGATGGGACGCGCCCACGATCGCCGCTCGGCTCGTCAGTGAGAAGCGGCTGCCTTCGATCGCGAGTCCAAGTCCCGCCTGGCCGTCGTAGTCATTGTAGGTGCGCCGGTCGTTCGTCGTCGGTTCCGGAAGTGCTTCGTTCTGCACGCGCGACTTCACTCCGGCTTCGGCACTGCGTGTGACCTTTCGCTCGCGCACGCCGAGTGCACCCTCCACGCGGATCGTCTGGGTGAGTAGCGTTGTGGAGAGCGAATCGTCGGTGACGAGCGTGGCCCGGAGCCGGTAGGTGCCGGCGGCGAGCGCCACCTCGGTGTTGTGGTAGCGGCGTTCGAGTCCGAACGCGACCAACTGCGGCGTGATATCGCGTGCGCCGATCGTGACGACCAGTCGTTCGTTCGCCTCCAGTGCGCGGTCGAGGCGAAGTACCAGCGGCGTCCGATCACCGATCCATGGACCGCTCGTGACCTGCACGGTCGGAGGAGCACCGAGCAAGCCGAAGGTCACCGACAATAGTCCAGTCAACGCAGGCAGGACACGCACGAGTGGCCCGAATGAAGAAGGGGACAGGGGCCGCGGATGCGGCTCCTGCCCCCACTATCGGATTTCGTCGCTCCGTCGTATCACGCGCCCTGTCGCAGCCCGCTCACCCGTAGTTGGCCCCCGAGAACACCAGATTCACCGCAATGACGAAGAACGGGCGGAACACGTAGTCGAACATCTGCCACGCCGCGAAGAGCCCCACCACGCCCAGGATCGGCGTGGACCAGATGAACTCCTGATACTTGGTCGTCGTGCCCCGGTCCATCAGCAGCGTGATCGCCGCGCTGCCGTCGAGCGGCGGGAAGGGCAGCAGGTTGAACACCATCAGGAGCAGGTTCATCGAGAAGAACGCGCTGAGCAGTCGGCCGGCCGACTGCCACAGGACGCCCGCATCGGAGCCCGCGATATCGCCGAAGCGGATGGACTCGGGGGCGTAGAAGACCCCGGCGATCTCACCGCCCCGGAGGGCGAGGGCGGCGATCACGGCGAGTAACAAATTCGCACCAGGTCCGGCCAGCGCCATCCACGCCGCACGACGCGGGAACGCTCGCGCCCACGCCACGTTGTAGGGCGCGCTCGCATACCCCATCGGCCAGCCGGTCGCGAGGGCGCTCAGCAGGGGCAGGATCACCATGCCGAAGGGCTCGCGCTTGATATGCGGGCGTGGATCAAGCGAGACCTGCCCACCCTCGTACGCCGTGCGATCGCCGCCCTTGAGCGCAGCCCAGGCGTGGGCCGCTTCGTGGAGCGTGGTCGAGAACAGGAACACGACGAAGAATGTCAGCGCTTCCGAGACGTGTTCCATTGCGGTCCGAAGGATGTTGAGGACGAGGCCCCATGACGTTAACCGATTCACTGCTTAAGCTCCACCACATGCCTACCAGCCGCCTCCTCCGCTCGGTCGCCGCCGTCGCGCGCCTCGCAGCTATCGCCCTGCTCCCGTTGACCCCCGCGATGCTCGGGGGGCAGGAGTCGGTGAACGCGTCGCTCCGGTGGCAGACCATCACCACACCACACTTCCGCATTCACTTCGAACCCGGCCTTGAAGCCTGGTCCAAGTCGCTCGCCGAGCGCATTGAACAGATGCGCGAGATCGTGGCGATGCGCGTGGGATATGCGCCCACCGAGATCGTGGACGTCATCGTCGAGGACCCGGTCAACCAGCCCAACGGGTCGGCGTGGCCGTCTCTGCCGGTGCCGTCGATGCGCTTTTGGGCGACCCCGCCGGATCCGGGGTCGGTCATCGGTCATCTCACCGACTGGGGTGGCCTGCTCGGCATCCACGAGTTCGCGCACATCGCGCATCTCACGCGGCCGTCGCGCAACACGCGGACGAACTTCATATGGAAACTCTCGCCGGTGCCGCTCGGTCCGGTGGCGATCAAGTCGCCGGCGTGGGTGACTGAAGGCTACGCCACGCTCATCGAAGGGGAACTCACCGGCAGCGGCCGCCCCAACGGTGTGGCGCGCCCGGCGATCATCCGCCAGCTCGCGCTCGAAGGCGCGCTGCCGAGTTATGGCATGCTCGACAACGCGGGCCCGTTCCTCGGCGGCTCCATGCGTTATCTGGTGGGCTCGGCATACCTTGAGTGGTTGCAGGCGCAGCGCGGGGACTCGGCGTTGGTGCACCTGTGGCGCCGCATGACCGCCAAGCAGGATCGCACGTTCGATGCGGCGTTCGCGGGGGTGTTCGGTGACGCGCCGTCCGTGCTGTATGGGCGGTTCGTCGCGGAGGCCACGGCACAGGCGATGGCGGCCAAACAGGCCCTCGCGGCGCAGGGGCTCGCGCAGGGCGGACTGCGCCAGCATCAGAATTGGTATGTCGGCGCGCCGGCGCTTTCGCGCGATGGCGAGAAGGTCGCGGTGCGTCTGTCGTCGCCGGGGCAGCCCACGCGCGTGGTGGTGATGGAGACCAAGCCGGTCACCGCCGACAGCAACCTGGTGAAGGCGCGCAAGAACCTGCTCAAGCGCGACTCACTCGATGTGTTGCCGATCGATGTGTATCCGTTCCCGCTCAAGCGCGTCGCGACGTTGATGCCGGTTGCGGGCGTGGGTTTCGACGCGCCGCGTTGGATCCCGGGCACGGAGCAGATGCTCGTGGTGCGGAGCACGCCGTTGCCCGATGGTCGTGCGCGCGCCGATGTGTATCGCTGGGACACCAAGACCGGCGCAGTGGAGCGCATCACGGAACGCGCGGGCATCCGCGAAGTCGACCCACTGCCGGACGCGAAGTCGGCGGCGGCGGTGAGCTGCGGTGCGGGTACGTGCGGCCTGGTGTTGGTGGATCTCGCGACCGGTGACCAGCGCCCGTTGTACGCAGGCACGGTGGAGCACCCGCTCGCGGGTGCACGTGTGTCGCCCGATGGCAAGCGTGTGGCGACCTCCATCGCGCGCGCGGGCGCGTGGCGCGCGGCGATCGTGGAGATCGCGAGCGGCACCTTGACCGAAGTGGGGCCGAGTGACGGCCAGTCGCGTTGGGCGCCCACGTGGGAAGACGACAGCGCGCTGCTCGTGGTGAGCGACGCGAGCGGTGCAGCGAACATCGAGCGCCTCGCGCTCACCGGCGACGACGCGAACACGACGCGACAGATCACGCGGGTCACCGGTGCGGCAAGCGCACCGGACCGTGCTCCCGACGGGCGCGTGTGGTTCCTCGACCTGCACGCGCGCGGCTACGACCTGCGTGCGATCGCGCCGGACTCGACAGCACCGGTGGCCGGTACGCGCGCGTTGGTCGCGTCGATGGGTGCGGTCGCGCCGCGGCGTGACACCACCAAGATGGTCCCACTGGTCCCGCGCGCGGCGGCGGCACCGCGTGGGTATGGCATCGGCGCACTTGCGGCGCGGCCGTTCTACTGGACCAACAACTCCACCGAGGGCACGATTAACGGGCTCGCGCTGCAGCTCGGTGATCCGCTCGGGCGCCTCAGTGTGCTCGCGCGCGGCGGTGCGGGGCGTGGTGGCTTGATGCAGGGTGCCAACCTCGGCGTGGCATGGCGCGGGACGCGGCCGGCGATCATCGCGAGTGGGTTCGCGGTGGAGCAGCGCCCCAGCGAGCAGTGGAAGCTCGGCGGGCTCGGCGTGTCGGCGTTCGATGTGCGGTATGCAGGCGGTGTGATCGGCGCGGAGTTGGTGCGGTCCACGCTTCACGGTGGCTCGCGCACATCGCTGCAGTGGAGCACCGGCAGGCTCGACCGTCCGTCAGGCCTCTTCGGCGTGACTGACGGCGATCGTCAGCTCGCCGCGTTGGGATTCGCCAGCACCTACGTGTGGACGCCGGGCGGCTCGATGCGCCTGCGGAACAGTTTCGACGTGAACTACAGCCGCGGCACGACGCTCGGCGATGACTGGCAGCGCGTGGTGGGTCACGTGATGTATGGTGTGACCGGTATCGGCGGCGATGGACTGCAGATCGAAGCCACGGCCGGCTGGGTGAACGACGACGCGCCGGTATTCGAGCAGTTGACCATCGGTGGTGCCGCGCCGGGACTCGTGGACGAGTCGCTGCTCTCGCAGCGCGTTCTCCGTCCGGGCCTGCCCTTCGCGGTGCTGGGTGGGACCAAAGTGCTCACCGCGCGCGCGAGCACCACGGGCCCGTTCCGTCTCTACCACGAGTGGTACGGCGTGGGCGCGTACGATCTGTCGGCCGCCAACCGCGCGGCGGGATTCATCGCCGACTTCGCGATCCCGTCGGTCGCCGCCCTGCGCATCCCGAACGGCAAGATCAGCGCGGGTGCGCTCTATTCGTTCGACGGGCCGTTCGCGAAGAAGATCGGCGGACACCTCACGCTGACGATCTCGCCATGAGTTTCTGGGACCAGCAGTTCTCGACCGAGCACTACAAGTACGGCACCGCGCCGAACGCGTTCCTTGTGTCGCAGGCGGCGCGCATCGCGCCGGGCAGCCGCGTGCTGGTGCCCGGCGATGGCGAAGGGCGCAACGGCGTGTGGCTGGCGGAGCAGGGGCACGACGTCATGTCGATCGACAGCTCCGCGGTGGGATTGGAGAAGACGCAGGCGCTCGCGCGTAGCCGCGGCGTCCGGGTGACCACCGTGCACGCCGATCTGGTCGAGTGGGAGCCGGTCGCGGCGAGTGTGGACGCGGTGGTGTCGATCTATCTGCATTTCCCGCCGGACATCCGTGCGAAGATCCACGCGAAGTTCATACGCGCGCTGCGTCCGGGCGGCCTGTTCATTCTCGAGGCGTTCCACCCGTCGCACTTCGGGTCCTCGACGTTCGGTCCGAAGGATGTGACGATGCTCTATTCGCTGGATCTGTTGCGCGCGGATCTCACCGCGTTCGCCGCCACGGCGACCGGAGGTGCGCACGAGGAGTTGCTCGCCGAGGAAGTGACCGTGGATCTCGATGAAGGCCCGGGACATGCCGGCCGCTCGCAGGTGACGCGTTGGGTGCTGCGCGTCTAGGGTCGTCCTAGGGGCGTCCGAGCAGTGCGCGCACGTGGTCGAGCTGCAGGCGGTACAGCCAGCCGCCGAACAACGCCGCAAGCACACTCAACGCGCCGAGCGAGGCCGAGGCGTAGTGGATGGGATGCAGGCCGCGCGCGAGCTCGAGGGCGAGTGCCATCGCCGCCGCGATGAATACCACGCGCGGCCACAGCGTCGTCCAGAGTTCCTCGCGCCGTCCGCGGTACTCGGCGATGGCATAGCCCACGGCCGCGAAGGCGGCGATGCGCTCCATCGCGCGGAAGATCTCCGTGGTGCTGAGTCGGCTCGCGGTGTCGAACAGCGCGAACGTCCCGTGCAGTGGCACCCACTCGAGCGTGATCGGGTGCAGTGCGCTCACCACCAGATACGCGATGGCGATGGGGATCACGCGACGGAGCGCAACGCGTTCGAATCGGCGTTCGACGATCGCATGGCGGCGTTGGAGTACCCGGCCGATCCAAGCGGCGGCGACGAAGATCACCGCCGCGCCACCGATGAGCCGCCATTCGCGCACGGAGCCCGGGAGGAGGCCTACCACCAGCCACGCCGCGCCAGCGACCGCGAGGCTACGGATGCGCGGCGCGTGCTCCGTTCGACGTTCGGCCGCGAACACTGTGCCGCCGATCAGCCCGGCGATGGCGACGACGGGCAGTACCAGCCACGCGCGCTCCGGCCCCGCGCTCCCGAGTCCGATCAGCCAGAGCACCGGAACGAGCAGATGGATGATGCCCATGAGCGGGTACTCGAGCGCGAGTCCGCGCAGTGCATCGGCACCGTCGACCCTCGGGGCGAGTCGTTCGGCGAAATAGGCACCGAGCAACGCGCCGGTGGTGTTGGACGCGAGATCGAACAGCGAGGGGAACCGTTCCGGCGTGAAGAGCTGCGCGGTTTCGATCCCGAGACTCAATCCGAATCCGATGAGCGCGACGCGGAGCCACGGCACCGGGGTGCCGCGCGGGCGCGTGAGCGTGGGGATGAAGCCGAACGGCAGGAACAACACCGCGTTGAGGAGGATGTCCTCGAGTCCCCACACGAACGAGAGACCGTGCACCGGCGCCGACGCGAATCGCAGCGGCGACAGCGTGATCACCGCCGCCATGAGCGCGAGCTGCGCCGTGATCGCGCGGCCGAGTCGTCGGGCGGTGCGATCGGCGGGGTGATTCAGCTTCGCAACGCCTCCGACGGATCGATCCGCGCCGCGCGCACCGCCGGCACCCAACACGCGCCGACGCCGATCGCCGCCATCCCCAACGCCACTGCGACCAACGTCGCCGGATCGGTCGGCGACACGCCGAACAGCATGCCCTGGATGAGCTTCGACAGCAGGATCGAGCCCACCACGCCCAGCGCCAATCCGAACCCGACGAGGATGCCGCCTTCGCGGAGGATCATGCCGAGCACCTGACCCGGCGCCGCACCGAGGCTCATACGGATGCCGATCTCGTTGGTACGCGCACTCACGCTGAACGCGAGCACCGCCGCGATGCCGATCGCGGCGATCACCAGCGCCAGTAGTCCGAACGATCCGACAAGCAACGCATTCAACCGCCGCGGACCGACGCTCTCGTCGCGGATATCGTCGATGGTCATCACGTTCTCGATCGGCTGGTCGGGTGCGACCGAGCGTACGATGGCGCGTGCGGCGGGCGCGAGGGCGGCGGCATCGACGTCCGAACGGATCACAAGGCCGCCGGTGGGGAAGTCGCCCTGCGCGAACGGCACGAACACCACCGGCACCGGGGCGCGGTCGAGTCCGCCGTCCTTGGTGTTGCCCACCACTCCGACGATCGTGCGCCATTCATCCGATACGCCGATGAAGCGCAGCACGTCACCGGTCCAGCCCACGCGACGTCCGATGGGATCGACGCCGGGAAAGAGCATGTCGGCGAGATGCTTGTTGAGCACGACGACCTTGCCGGCACTCTTCAGGTCGGTGGTGGCGAAGTCACGGCCCGCAAGCACGGGGATGCCCGACGCGCGGAAGTACCCGGGGTCCGCCGTACGATACTCCGCATTGAGTGCGGGTTCACTCGGAGAGACTGGGCGGCCCTCTGCCTTGAGCGGCAGTTGGATCTGCCCGGCGCGCAGCGGCATGGTGTTGCCCACGCCGACGACTTCGATCCCCGGCAGTGCCGCGAGTTCGCGCTGCATCGTCTCGTACTTCACGACGGCGGCGTTGGGATCGGTGAGCGTGGTGAAGTCGAGCGGGACTTCCATGGTGAGCACATCGGCCGCGTTGAGCCCGGGATCGACCGCGGCGAGTTGCTGCATGGAACGCACGAGCAGCCCCGCGCCGGTGAGCAACACCACCGAGACGGCGATCTGCGCGACCACCAACGCCTGCTGCAGGCGCCGCCGCCGCACGCCGCCGCTCGAGCGGGTCCCGCCCGCGACCAGACCCTGCCCGAGTTCGTGCTCCCGGCCCACCCGCGGTGCGTACGAGAGCAGCACCGCGACCACCAACGCCAGCAGGAACGTGAAGCCGAGCACCATGCCGTCCACGCGGATCTCATCGGCGCGCGGGGTGAAGCGCGCCGCGAAGGCTGTGAGCATGCCCACGCCACCGAAGGCGATCACCAGCCCGAGCGCGGCGCCGGCGAGCGCGAGCACGAGATTCTCGAGCAGCAGCAGTTTGCGCAGACGCGATGTGCCGGCGCCGAGCGCGGCGCGCACGGTCATCTCGTGCTCGCGACGCACGCCACGCATGAGCGTGAGGTTGGCGACGTTCGCGCAGGCGATCACGAGCACGAACGCGGCCGCGGCCATCAGCAGCCACAGCGTCGTGCGTGCCTCGGCGCCGAGGACTTCCTTGAACGGCGTGACCGTGACCGCGTAGCCCGAGGCCTTGTCGTAGACCTCGGGGTTGGCGGCATGCACGCGTGCGGTCACGGTGGCGATGTCGGCGCGCGCCAGTTCCACGGACGTGCCTGGCTTGAGCCGTCCGATCATCTCCGTCATGCGATGCGTGCGGCCTTGCACCATCATCGCACTCACGTGGTGCTCGCTGATCGACATGTTCATGAGTGCGTCGATGCGGGCGGGGAAGAACGGCGCCGGCTGCAGCACGCCGAGCACTTCCACCGGACGGTTGCCGATGCGCATCGTCTTGCCGATGATCGCGCTGTCGCCGCCGAAATGCGTGCGCCAGTACGCGTGGCCGAGCACGATCACCGGTGCGGCACCTGCGCCGTCGTGTTCCGTGGTGAATCCGCGCCCGATCACCGGGCGCAGGCCCATGACCTCGAGGTAGTTCGCCGTGACGAGCCCCACGTCGATCTGCGTCGCGTCGGCCTCCTCGAGCAGCGTCAGCGTGAGTGGCGAGTACTCCGCGATGGCAGAGAAGCTCTGGGCCTGATCCCGGAAGTCGTTGATCTCGGGGACGGAGAAGTTGATGTTGTCCGCGCCCATGCCGCTCGCCGACTGGCGCAGGTACATGAGCTCGTCGCCGGCCGCGTGCGGCAGGGGCCGGAGCAGCACGCCGCGCACGGCGGAGAAGATGGCCGTGTTGGCACCGATGCCGAGTCCGAGCGTGAGCACGACGGCGATGGTGAAGCCGGGCGCGCGCAGCAGGCTGCGGAGGATGTAGCGGAGGTCGAGGGACATCGGGGGGAGTCCGAAAGGAGTCCACCAAGTTTGTCATGGCGCGTGTGGTTCCGCCACCGTTGATGGGTCGCCAATCTCGGCCCAACAAATGGACTGCCACCGCTACGCGGCGGGCTCAGGGGAACGTCAATCCCGTCGCCGACGGCACCGGCGTGAGCGCCGAGATGAGATCGCCGCGCCCGAACTGCCCGCGCGAGTTACTGCCCCAGCAGAGCAGTGTGCGGCGGCTCACCGTGACCTCGTTGCCCCCATCGCCCGTGACCACGCCGATCGCCAGCCCGCAGGTATGGTCCGTGCCCGCGAGCACCAAACGGAACGTGCCTTCGACGGCGACAAGGGTGGGCGCGACGCGGTCGGTGAAGTCGCCGGTGCCGAGCTGGCCTGATGCGTTCTCGCCCCAGCACTTCGCCAGCCCGTTCGCGGAGACCGCGCAGCTGTGCTCCGCACCCGCGACGACGTCCGCCAAGAGTGTCGGGCTGCTCACTACGGCCGGGTTGAGTCGATCGACGGTCGTGCCGTCGCCGATGGCGCCTGCCGTGTTCGCGCCCCAGCACTGCGCGACTCCGTTCGCATCGAGCGCGCAGCTGTGGCGATCGCCGGTCGCGAGCCAGCCGAATCGCTGCATCGTGCTCACCGCCACCGGAGTGGAGCGTGCGGTGGTCGTGGCGTCGCCCAGTTGCCCACGGTCGTTCGCGCCCCAGCAGTAGGCGGCACCGCTGCGGTCGAGTGCACAGGTGTGGTCGCCGCCCGCGCGCACGGCGGCGAAGAGCACGCCGCTCTGCACCTGGACCGGCACGAGCGACCCGACGGTGTTGGCTGTGCCGAGCTGCCCTTCCGAGTTCGAACCCCAGCACCAGACGCTGCCGTCGTTCTTCACGCCGCAGGTGTGTGCGCGGCCCGCGCTCACCGCGAGGAACACGTGACCGCCGGCGACGAGGACCGGGTTGCTCTGGTCCGCGCCGGCGCCATCACCGAGTTGGCCATCGCCACCCGCGCCCCAGCAGCGCACGACGCCACTGTTGTCGCGGCCGCATGCATGTGCACCACCGGCGGTAACGCTGCTCACCGTCGCGAACACTTGCACCGGCACCGTCGAGTTGGTGGTGGTGGCATTGCCGAGCTGTCCGGCGCTGTTGAGGCCGAAACAGAACGTGCCTTGATCCGCGACCGCGCAGGTGAAGCCGTCGCCGCCATCGACGCCCACGCGGCCGGGGCGTGGCCAGCAGGGCACCGTGAGTGTGACGTCGACGGTGTCGTCCGGAGTGACCGCGGCGAGCTGCGGCGCCGGGGCGGTGCACTCGAAGGGCAGCGAGGTGGTGCCGATCAGCGCACTCCCCGCGGGCAGCGCGAGCGTCGCGCGCCCGTCCACGCCCGTGATCGCACTCAGTCCGGACGCGTCATCGCGAACGGCGACCGCAGGCAGCAGCCCACGGAACGGCGAGCGCACCGTCACGCGGACCACCCCGTTCGGCGTGGGGCTCGGCTGCGGTGCCGCGACCGTCCAGCCCGAGAACCAGGGGATCTGCGCCGCGAGGAACGTGGCGGGAACGGCGCCGACGAATGCGGTGGCGGAGAAGAAGCCGTTCGCGGGCGGTGTTTCTGCCGCGGCGTTCGCCAGCGCCGAGGCGCTCACCGGACGCAGGTCCGGCAGCAGCAGATCGTTCGTGCTCTGCATGAGCCCGGCGACGCTCGGCAATACCGTGTTGTCCTGCGCGGCGTCGGCGAGCAGCGCGGCCTCGTCCGTCGGACAGGCGGCGTCGACCGGGCCGCTGCCGAGGCTCGTCGCACCGGCGGTCAGCACGTTGCGCAGGGTGAGCGCGCCGATCGCGCGTTGGGCACAGGTGGCGGCGTCCGCGAGTTCGAGGGCGATGTGCGGCGCGTACAGGAAGACGTTGCGGAGCACGCCGGCCGTTCCGCGCTCCAACACGAGCGCCTGCGCCGTTCCGTGGGTCGGGTTCGTCGGTGTGGATGTCGCGATGACCGTCGCGTTGTAGAGCACCGGCTGCGAGCGCGGGAGAGCATCCACGTCGCCGCTGCCGGTGTTCTGTCCAACGATCCCGGCGGCGAATCGTGTCGGATCCTGCTGCACAACGATGCGCTGTGCCAGTCCGCGCCAGCCGTCGGTCCAGCGCAGTCCGGTGCCGTTGGCGGTGAGGACGAGTTCGCGCACGCGTGCGGTGCCGCCGCGCACGAGCACGCCCTCGAACCGGCTGCGATTGGCTTGGATGTCTTCGATGACCGTAGCGCTGCCGACGCCGTCGAGCACGAGCCCGCGTTCGGCGTACTCGATACGCACGTAGCGGAACACGCCGCTGGAGTCGGCGTCGTTGCAGCCGCCGTAGGCGATGCTGGGCGACACGGGGTCCGGCGTCTCGCGACAGCCGCTCAGCGTGCTCCGCGGTCCGGCAGGTGACGTCGAAGGCCCGACGTTGATCCCCGCATTGCCCTGGATGATCACGCCGCCCCAGCAGCCCGGGAACTTCGCCTCGATGGTGCAGGTGAGTTCGATCGGGCGCTCCAGCGTGCCGGTGGCTTCGATCGTGCCTTCGCGTGTGACAAGCAGGTAGCTGCCGATCACGCCTTCCACGCGTGTGCCCGCGGGGATGCGCAGGACACCGCGCTCGGCGACGTGCACCGGGCCTTCGAGCAGCAGCGTCGCGCCGGCCGGGACAACGAATGCGGAGTCGAGGACCGTCTCCGTACCGGGCGCCCCGAGCACCACACGACGCGCGAGGGCGTCGGATGGCGACGTGCCGGTGAGTGCCGTGATGAGGACGGCGCCAAGGAGCGCGACGGGGCGGGGGAGCATGAGCACACGTCGACGATAGGCGGGCCGTGTACGAGGTCGCCGGAGCGAAGGCAACAGTCTCGTCTCGGTCGTGCAACGCCCGACTGGCGCCGGTGCGGTCCCACGGAAAGATTGTGCGGGTTCTTCACGCCCACTCCGCGCGAGCCCACATGGACAACGCCCGATTTCACGAGATGGTCGCATCGCTCGAACGCGAGGCCATCGAGAATCCCGACGGCCTCCGTCGCCGCGCCCGCGCGCTGGTCGCCCTCGGATACGCGTACGTGTTCGGGCTGCTCGCGCTGCTCCTGCTCGTCCTCGCCTTCCTGCTGTGGGCGACGATCAACACCAACAGTCGCGCGCTCACCGTCAAGCTGATCTTCGTACTCGGCGCCTTGGTCTTGCTGCTGTTGCGCGCGTTGTGGGTGCGTGTCCGTCCGCCCGAAGGGGTGCCGTTGGACCTCAGTCGGGCGCCTCGACTGGCGGCGCGGGTCGAAGCGATCCGCGCCGCGCTGAAGGCACCGAAGGCCGACCAGGTGCTCGTGACCATGGATTTCAACGCCTCGGTCACGCAGATCCCGCGCTTCGGCATCTTCGGTGGGGATCGGACCTACCTGATCCTCGGCCTGCCACTCATGTACGCGGTCGGGCAACGGCACTTCGACGCGATCCTCGCGCACGAGTACGGCCATCTCTCCGGCGCGCATCCGAAATTCGGACTCTGGCTCGGTCGGATCGGGACGACCTGGGGCCGTCTGCAGGAGCGGACCGACTCGGACGAAGCGGGCTGGGGCGGGTTCATGGTGAGCGGCTTCCTGAAGTGGTACATGCCGCGTCTCAACGCCCATGCGTATGCGCTCCGCCGCGGCGACGAGTTCGCTGCGGATTCGGACAGTGCGCGGGCGACCAGTGCGCGTGTCGCCGCGCAGGCGCTCGTCTCGCTCGAGATGCGGGGGCCCCACCACGACGAGTACTGGTCGGCGTTGTTCAAGCGCCGCGAGCACGAAGCCACCGCACCGACCGAGGCCTGGTCGTCGCTGCCAGGCTGGCTCGCGTCGGCCGATGCCCGTGCGGAGCGCTTCGAGTGGGTCACGCGCGCGCTGCAGCGGACGTCACTCGTGGATGATTCGCATCCCTCGCTCAGGGAGCGGCTCGCCTCACTCCGCATCCCCGTGCCCGACGGCAGCGCCGAGGACGTGGTCCGTGAACTCGTGCCGCCGATCGGGACGGCCGCCGCGACACACTACCTCGGCGAGGTGGCGGTCGCTCAGCTGAAGACGTGGGACCGTGAGTGGCACGCGGAGGCATCGAAGACGTGGGGCGAGGCACACCGCGAGTTGCGCAAGCTCCGCGAGCGGGTCGGCGAACTCGCGGGGCGTGACGCGGCGGGTGAGACGCTCGCCGCCGCGGAGCTCTGGGAGCTGGCGGATGGCGTGTACGATCTCGATGGGGCCGAGGCAGCCAAGCCGTGGCTCGAGCAGGTCGTGGCCACGGATCAGGAGCACGCACCGGCGCACTACCTGCTCGGTCGATTCCTACTCAGTCGTCGCGACCCGGCCGGCGTGCCGTTGGTACGCCGCGCGATGGCGCTCGATCCCGGAGCGCTTGGCGCGGGCCACGAGCTACTGCGTGCGTTCCACGCTGAGGTCGCGGACCGTAACGCCGACGTCGCGCTGGGAGACGAGACGGAGCGCCTCGCCGCCGTTCACCGGAAGACGCTCGACGAGCGTCATCGCCTCTTGAAGAGCGACTCGCTCGGGCCCGTCACGTTGTCCGCTGATGCACGGGCGGCACTACTCGAGGCGGCGGCGTTGAAGGGTGTCGGCAAGCTCTGGATCGGGCGGAAGCTCGGCACTGACGCGAAGAAGCCACCGGTAGTGGTGGTGTACGTGCAACCCGGTTCGGTGTTGCTCACGTCGTACGGCTCCGCGCGCGAGCGGATCGCGGCGGAGACGGTCGACTGCCTCGGGT